>CAYMZN010000001.1:0-148358 GCA_964394935.1 uncultured Candidatus Bathyarchaeia archaeon
CGGCAAAACATCCAGTAGGAACGTTGTGCCGAGCATAATCAACCCCGCTTTGAGACGTATCAAACCCGAATACCCGACAACCAAGCTTTTCGAAGCCGTAGGACCATCGTCCATTGCCGCAGCCTGCGTCAAGTACACAGGTTCCACGTACCGTATCCTCACTGATCTTCAGTTCATCAATAATGAACTTCGAAACATTCTCCCTCCAGATTGGATCGGAGATGAGGAAAGGTGCCTCTGGTAAATGCCGCCACTGGAACTCGAAAGACTCTAAGGTACTAGGCCGCTTACCTCTCATAGGGTCTACACCTGTATCGGCAATAGTTGTTTGAATCGAGAAAACCATGTCTTCCACTGTGGCCTACCTGTCTAATGCAGACCTTGTTTCCGTGTTCCTCCATAGGAACCATCGCCATGTGAACGCTGCCAACGAAGTGTTCCTGGAATCTGGACTAGACGGGCGTTCATCCCCGTACCCCTGTATTTGTGTGCCCTGCTTTGGTCTTTCTCACTATGGTCATAATCATCCGAGCTTTCACGCTTCCACGACTTCGAGCGATCATTGTTCCTCAGGATCGTCGTTCCCAGCTCCGCATACGCTGTGGTGGAGAGGCCAAAACTGCCGAGGTACGTCGCGGGATGCGCGTCAATCGTTCCTTTGTGCAATGTGGACTGGCCACATTGGGCACCATCCGTTGACCCCTATGCGGCTATCGTATTTCTGGACTGCCCCAAAGGCAATCTTCTCAGCCTCAGCGATGAGGGTTCCAAGGCATAGCCGAGTGTAGAATGTACTACCCAGACATTTCTCCAAGTTTGTGCGAGTTGAAGCTATCCGTTCTCCTACGATGGTCACATAATCCATTAGAATCATCTGCCTAAACAGTTCTTCTCACGTCTCTTATGACCGGGTGACTCCACCGTCGCCGAAAAGTCTTGCACGAGAGATCGTAGCGCAAGTGCATCATTGAGAAACCTATTCGTGAGTGACAAACCAGAAGCGGGGGGGGTGCCCACTAAACATCCTTGTTCTGTAAGGTTTCGAGCAGGGGTTGCAATTCCACAAAAACTCTTAGCCATGGGTGGCCAGCTACTTACAGCATGCGATGTGACTACTCGGCGCAGAAGAAGAAACAGCATGAGTCGTGGAAGCCATTCGCAAGATTCAGAAAGGCTACAAGGATCTTCTGAAAGGGCAGCGATCATCATGATCCTGAGATTGCTCTACCCCACACCCCAGACTCTGAGCCACCGATCTATGACCGGCAATCCATAGTAGCCCGCATACGCGTAGGCGAGGCTGAGCATAGTCTTCCCCAATATTCCAGCAAGAAGCGCCTTCGCCCTTGGGTAGCGCATCAGCCCGAGTGGTATCCAGACTATGTCATCAGGGGTTAGAGGCGTCGCCGCTAGGGCGATGATCAGCCATACTCCATACTTTCCATACCTGACGCGCCACTTCTCGAACCGGGCTCGAGTCTCCCGAGAGAATAGGTATCTTCCGCCTAAACCAATGTAGTAGTGGAGGTACTGTCCGACTCCTGCGCCGATTCCTGAGACAACACCGACAAGGAACGGATCCAACCGCGTGGCCATTAGAGGGATTAGGATGTAGGATGGGAAGAATGGAACGCTTGCGCCAAGGAAGCCTGCCAGAAATGCGCCTCCGTAACCCATTCGGCCGAGCACGCGTAATATTGATTCCACCCACGACAATCGCCTTCAACCTCATCTGAGACTATTGGCTTCGTCTTGTATCGTCTTGGCCTGCAGAGGCGCCTGCGTGTGCTCTCACATACTTGAATGCTTCCACAACCACCAGGCGCAATTGGCATAGCGGTTCGGCAAGACGATCAAGCTCGCACTTACACTCCAGGGGTTTGCCCGAAAACAGCTCAATCTAGCTTAGTGGGATCTTCCAGTAGGCCTTTGACTCGTTGCAAGAACTGGGCCGCCGCGACGCCGTCAACTATCCTATGATCAAATACTAGCGATAGGGTAGCGATAGGCTCTGCGCGGACCTCTCTTCCGGATACTACGGGTTTCTCTGACGTTCGACCGAAACCTAGGATCGCGCATTGAGGAGGATTAATGACAGGGGCGAAAATGTCAACGCCGTATCCGCCGAGATTGCTCACAGTGAATGTCCCGCCCGTGAGATCTGAAACTGACAGTTTGCCCTGTGTGGCACGTTCAGTGAGATCTCGAATCTCACGAGATATTTCGAGCACCGACTTCTTGTTCGTATTCGGTATGACAGGAGCCACGAGTCCATCAGGCGTGTTGATCGCCACCGCCACGTTGATGTCACCGTACACCCGAAGCTCATCCCCCTCGAGAGATGAGTTGATCCAGGCGTGCTCTTCCAGCGCTCTTGCGGCGGCCTTCACAACATAGGCTGTGATGGAGCTTTCCTCACCTGTCTTGCCGTGAAGATCCCTTCTGTGCTCAAGAACCGCTTTCATCAATGCTTCCATCGTAATGGTAACAGGGACCGTAGTGCGAAAACTGTACGAGAGGCGCTCCGCAGTTGCCTTTCGCTTACCCACGAGTCTGATCGTCCTAGCGATCGAAACGCTTCTGACTTGAGGACCCCGAACCGATTCGAGCCGTCCCCTCGCGTCCTCTATTGCTTTCAGTACATCTTCACGAACTATTCTTCCACCGGGGCCGGAGCCCCTGATTTTTGATAGGTCGATACCCGCCTCTCTGGCCATCTTTCGTGCCGCCGGCGACGCGGGTGATTCCTGTAGCCTCGGGAGAACGGAAATTGTTGGAGTCTCCGCGGTCGCGACTGGCTCTGGTTTCTCTCCCTCTATGATTTCGGGCGGCAATGGCTCCTCGGGTTCGCCTACGAGGGCCATCGCTTCGCCGACCTGCACGTCCGCGCCCGGTTCGAACAGCAGTTTGCGGATTACTCCGGCTCCTGGTGAGTTCACTTCGAAGGTGGTCTTCTCCCCCTCAACCTTCACAACCGGCTCATCCTTGTCGACATGGTCGCCCTCTCTCTTCAGCCACTCGATGATCTTACCTGACTGCATACCTGGATCTAGTCGGGGCATTGTGACATTGAACATTTGAGGGTCTCACCCGATGAGCTTCTTTGCTGCTTCCAGAATCTTCTCAGCGTTTGGCATGTAGGCCTGCTCCAGCGTTGGCGAAAAGGGGATCGGCGTATTCGATGACGCCACACGTAGGATCGGTGCGTCCAACGAGTCGAAAGCTTCCTCAACCACTGCCGCTGCTATCTCTGACCCAATTCCACCGGACTTTACGTCGTCCGATGCGACTATCAGTCGGCCGGTCCTCTTGACAGATTCCAGGATTGTCTCGAGGTCGAGCGGTTGGATCGTTCTGGGATCTATGACATCAACCGCGATCCCCTGTTCTTCCAGTTTGGCCGCTGCGGCGAGAGCTTCATTGAGAACTCTTGACACGGCGACTATCGTTAGGTCGTTGCCCTTCCTCTTGACATCGCATTTGCCGAGAGGTATTACATAGTCCTCCTCTGGAACCGGCCCCCTCGTTCGGTAAAGCATTCCACTTTCTATGAAGACCACTGGGTTGTCGTCTAGAATCGCGCCCTTGAGGAGACCCTTCGCATCATGTGGCGTGGAAGGCAGGACAACCTTCAGACCCGGCACTTGGAAGAACCACGACGGGAAGAACTGTGAGTGCTGCGAGCCGTGAACTCGACCGAGACTGTACTGTGTTCTTAGAACCATCGGAACTTTGAGTTTGCCGCCGCTCATGAAGTGCATCTTTGCTGCCTGGGTTGCGATTTGGTCGAGGCAGATTGGCAGGAAGTCCATGTACATGATCTCGGCTACTGGTTTGAGGCCGACTAGCGCGGCACCTATCGCGGCACCGGCTATCGCTGCTTCAGATATTGGCGTGTCCCTCACCCTTTCCGGGCCGAATTCCTTCAGTAGTCCTCGCGTCACCTTGTAGACTCCTTCGAAGACACCGATCTCCTCGCCCATCAACACAACTCGCGGGTCTCGCAGCATCTCCTCGCGCAGAGCCTCACGCAATGCATCGGCATAAGTCAATTTCCGCATCTGGTTCTACCTCGCATACACGTATTTCGCGAGATCTTCGAACGGCAGAACAGGACTGGCCTTTGCGAATGTGACGGACTCCTCGACTGCAGCCGCGACTTCTTTCTTGATTTGATCGATTTCCGCTTGCGTCGTTAGCTTGGCCTTGAGGAGCTTGGACTCGAGACCATTGATCGGGTCTTTCTTAAGCCATTGCTCGACCTCTTCCTTGGGTCTGTATTCGGCTGTGTCATACACGCCATGGCCCTTCAGCTTGTATGTCATGTATTCTAGAAGTGTTGGACCCTGACCATTCCTGGCATTTTCGATCGCCTCTTTGGCAGCCAAGAAGACGGCGACCGCATCATTCCCGTCCGCGACGATACTTCGCATCCGGTATGCTCGAGCGCGACTCGCGATGCTCTCAGCAGCGACTACTCGATCTGCTCGCGTTGACATCGCATAGAGATTGTTCTCACAGACGAAGATTACGGGAAGCTTCCAGATTGAGGCGAGATTCATGCCCTCATGGAAGGCGCCGGTGTTGGAAGCGCCATCCCCGAAGAACGTCATCACGACCTGCTGCTTGCCACTCTGTTGGAGCGCTAGTGCTATTCCCGTCGTGATCGGTATCCCACTACCCACGATCGCGGTAGCATACACCGACCCCTTTTCAGGATAGATCGCAACGTGCATCGAGCCGCCGAGCCCTTTGCAAGTTCCTGTCGCCTTTCCGAAGAGCTCAGCCATCAACATCTTCAGTGGGACGCTCTTTGCAATAGCGTGCCCGTGACCTCGATAAGTGGTAGTGATCAAGTCATCATCGTTGAGCGCACCGATGGCACCAGCAGCAACGGCTTCCTGTCCGAGGTACAAGTGCGAGGGGCCGATTAGGGCGCCTTCTTGGAGGAATAACTGCTCCACACGTTCCTCGAACCTCCGAATCTCAATCATCTTGCGGAGCATCCAGAGCAGTCTGTCTCGCGAGAGACCATGCTTAGTGTACTCTTCCGCCTCAATTGGTCCGATGGTCTTCGTCGTCTCCAACTCCGGGACCGCTCAGATATCAGTCGGGCGCCTTAATTCCTTTCTAAGCACTGACCCCGCTTGCAATACGCTCGCGAGCCGATTTGTGAGAACAAGAAAGAGGAAACTGCCTCCGGTCACAAGTACCGCTATGGCAAGAACATAGGTCGCTGTCGAGATCGTGATCAACATCCCGAAGTTGACGCTTGGCCCAGCTATAGTCTCGTATGTTTGGACAAGGAGACAGTACCTACTCTAGCCTGTCTTGGATACGCTTCTGCCATTTGGGACACTCAAGACTGTGTGGCTGACTAGCGAGACTGAGAAAAAAAGTGGAGCCTTTCGGAACCTCTGGGGTTTCGTCCCGGATCTACCAGTATCCGAACGCAGGCGCTGGGACCCATTGCATTGGGTACCATGGATACGGGCGTGGAGCCATCATTGGATAGTACGGCGCGTAGCAGTAGGGGTGATAGTACGGAGACCAGTAGGGGTAATAGTACCATGGGTACTCAAAGGCCGCGCCTGCCAGCCCGCCGATCGCGGCCCCGGCTAGGCCTCCGAGAGCTGCTCCAGCAAACCCTCCAAGAGCCCACCCGCCGAGCCCGCCGAGAGCTGCACCACCAAGTGTTCCCAGGAGTAAGAGGGCCATCGAAATCACCTTTGAAGGTTAGTCATCGCCGAGATTCTAAAAGGTTCGGTTTTCCTGATCAGAGCCATTCATCAATACTAGGCAATCGCACTTCTCCAAATCCACTCGACTAGACACCAGCAGAACAATTATGAGAGCCAGAGAGCAGTTCGAAGATCAGGCTCTCTGGTCGTTCTAGCCTTGAACCTGTGATGATCGTTGAGGCTGAGGGACTTCGTTGCCAGGTATGGCCGGCCATACTCCAGTATGCTGGGTGTCAATCTCAAGTCAGGAAAGAACGCGGACGCCGTCAAGTGGTTTCTCGCCGCGATCCTGTACAGTAAGCCGATCAGGGAAAGCTCAGCGACTCGAACCTACCAATGCTTCGAGAGGCACGGAGTCACCACAGCCAGACGCATCGCGGGTGCGGGCTGGGATCGACTCGTCAGCATCCTAGATGAAGGAGGATACACCCGCTACGACTTCAGCACGGCCGATAAACTCCTAGAAGTCTTCGGCAATCTGGAGAAACAGTACGGCGGCGACCTCACCAAGCTCTATGAAGCCTCAAAGGACGGGGCAGAGCTTGAGGCGAACCTGAAGAGACTCGGAAAAGGAATCGGTGACACTACAGTCTCAATATTCCTCAGGGACATGAAGCAGCTCTGGAGAAAGGCTGAGCCAAAACCGACGCCCCTCGTGACAATGGCACTTAAGAGGCTACGTATCACAGATCTCAGACAGTACGCAAAGAAGCACAGAATAGATGTCGTTCGATTGGAGACCGCCTTGCTCAGATATTCGAAGCACTTCCTCAAGAAAAGGAAAGCGATGAGAATAGTACCCTAGGGCGGCACGTCAGTTCCATCGGCGTTGACGGTCTTACGCTCTCTCTAACAGAACTTGATCGTTGTCGCGGACCTTCTTGAAGACGACGGGATCGCCGACGATCTTTGCGAAGACATTGACTGGGCTGTACGCTCGTGGCTCGCCATGTTTACTGACTGGTGTCGGTCCGAAAAAGATGCACAGGGCTTTCCCGGGCGGCCAGTATGCGACGCTGCCAACTTCCACGTCGGCTCTTGCCTTCTCTTCCTTCAGCTCCACTGGAACCGTGAAGTAGATTTCGTCGCCCCATCTGTTCGCCTTCCCCTTGATTGGGAGAGCGGACCAGATGGCCTCCGCCGTCTTGGGATTCTCAGCGGTAGTTACAGCCTCGATCAGGCCGGTCGCTTTCGTCGATATTCGAATTCGTTTCTCCATCTTCATCATCGGCCAGAACTTGTCGCAAAACAGGATGAAGCTTGCCGTAATCTAGCCAGATGGATTACTGGCTAGCTTGACACACCTTGCGAGGAACTTTTCATAGGCTTCCTTGAACTCCGCCATGGTCTTCTTGACAGTCCCGAAATCCTTCCACTCTTGTTCCGGGATTCCTCTGATACCGAGACCCTGAGCATCAGATAAGACCGCGACACGGATGAGCTGCGAAGAGATCTCCTTCGTGGACTCATAGCCACGAACGAAATCTTCGATTGCCATCAATCGCTTAACCAGCTCCGGGTCAGCCGGAAGAAGTACTGCGCTCCTGTAAGAGTCTAGGTCAAAGCTTTCTCTCTGAGAGAAGAGCTGAACGGCCTTGGCATGGTTCGGAAACTCTGTGTTGCACATGTCCGGCGAGCCTAACGTGTCATAAGTATCTTCAGGGACTCGCTTGGACGCTGGCAAGACATCGATCGAGTCTAATACGGTCACCGCGTCCGGCCGATGTATCTTGTGTTCCCTCTGAAGCCAAGCTACCCACCTAGCATGGTTTTTCTTTTCGTAGAAGACTGAGTAGACTCTCTTCGCGACCAGTGTTCCAGCTTTCTTCAGATCCGCCTCCAGCTGCTCGACCTCAGCTCGATCTAAGCCTGCTTCTGCTGCGACCTCCAGAAAAGCATCATGTGCGAGCGATTTGACATGCCTGAAAGCGCACACGATCTCAGCCTTCTGGGCAATATCAGACGCTCTCTGCACACGCTCAATCTCCTGTTCCGTGAGGCCCAGGCTCTTGGCGAGGCGCATTAGCAATTGAGTGGCTGCATCCTCACCGATGCGCCGTGCAATATCAGCCAAGATCCTGACAGCTTCTAGCTCGCGAAGGTGGCTTACGAAGCGCCCGCCCATGTTCGTCTCGTAGGTCCGTGTTATGGGCTTGCCTGACCTGATTGCCTTGCACTTTCCTTCAAGGGCATCCATGATCAGCTGCACTTCTTGGGCAACCGTGAAAGTGACGGTGTTGTTGGTGCCGATTCCCATGGCGTTGAGTTCTCGCGTAACCTGACGCGCGGCCCCTGAGCTGCCTGCTACTTTGAAGACAAGGTTCGGTCGTAGTTTCCCTGGGTTAGGAAGACCGAGGTACCTGTCGTAGGTCGCCAAGTGGCGCTGGGCTAGCCTGTACGCTCTCTTGGCATCCTCGAGGCTCGCCTTCGCATCGTCTGCAACGTTCGGATTGAGTTGGAAACTGATCATGTAGTCACGGTTGCCGGCCAGGAAGGCGAGGGGTCTGAAGACTTCCAGGTTTGGCCACAGTGCGAGAAGTGTGCCAGCCATCACCATCTCATGTGCGTGTTCTTTCGGATTCTGTCTCCAAACTGGGTTCTTTGCGATCTCTTCCTGAAGTTTCTTGACCAAGCTAGGGTCTTCATCGAATGCTTTCGCCGCCAATACGGGATTCGTTGAAACCTGACAGAAACCAAGGTGTCTCAGCGTCTCTAGGCCGCGGGCGTAGTCATTTCCGAACTTGCAGAATCTCTCTTCGACCATCCTCCAGTAGATTGTCTCGTGCGCAACTTTCGCAAACGCGTCGATGAGACGTGACGGTCTGAGATCGGCTGCAACGTGCTTCAGCATCTTTTCAGCCATGTAACCTAGCAAGCTATCTCCTGAATTGACGCTGGACATATCAGCGAGGAAACTCTTGGCGGCGTCGCCTGCGGAGTCGCTCCATGAATCTTCCAGAGCCATCGTATTCTCTCTCAGAACCGACAGGGCTTTCTCAACCACTCGAGCGGGTATTCGGGCGACCTTGACGTCCTGTCCGACCAGGTTGAGGCCGATTCGAATCAAAGCCGTGAAGACATCCGTTCGGATCTCTTGATGGTCTGTCATGAAGCCCGGAAGCTGTCCCATCAGATCTTGAACCACTTTTGCAAGATCGCTTCTCGGTTCTCGAACGAGCAGATGGTCGGCGGCAGCAAGGGTCCGGCCTCGTTCAACTTGCTGAAGGATGTGACGGACTGAAGAACTTACAGTCGGCCGTCTTACCAATGATCTGCCGCCCCTCCGATCGAAGGCGTCGAGTCCCTACTGGCCAGTCCCAGCACTTGTGTTCGAGGCACGTGATTAATTCCTCCGACAACTCTTGCGGATACTCTGATGACTCTCTGCATCTCGATCACGAAACACAATCGTCCGCCTAGCAAATGAAACTTTTCAAGCCCGCCTCACTTATTGGCAAGAGACGCCTCGCATGTCCACGCCAATTTTCTTGCAATCCAGAGTCTTCCGAGTCATGGGAGTGATCCTACATAGGTTTGCTCACTTTGCTCCAGTCCGAGCGCCTTAGCGACTCTTACAGTAAGTTCAACTACTTTCCGATTGTATTTCTCGGCAACTCGGGGTTTTTCCGCGAGCCTGTACAACGTATTTCTGAAAATGTGGCGACCTTGTTTGTTCTTCGCGGCTACTGTGATGAACGAGTAATACCTGAAGAAATCGTCTTTCGGGCTCCTATTGAGCATTCGTCTGCTCTTGCGAGCGCTCTGAATCCGGTTTCTTATCTCTTGAAGCATCTGCCTCGCTGTATGATCACCTCCGTGGGCTTGCCTCTCCGCATAGTGAAGAGTGTATTCCCACATCCGTTCGAAGAGCCTCCTCTCCTCTGTACCCCGTCGAAAACTCGCTAGCGTCTGGAAGTATAGAAGCTGGTAGACCCCCGACATCTTCAGTTTCAGCTTCCCGTTACACGCTCTTGATATTGCCTGATACACTTCGACCCGCTTGTCGCTTCCCGAGTGGAAGTCCAAGATCGCGCCGAAATGATAGGCGACCGCCGCCAGCTTGCCGACTCTCTGTTCGAGGTCGCCAAGGTCGCCATTGTAGTCTTCCCGCTTTCTGAAGCCAACGTTTGGAGCGATCAGATCGGCTTTCATCCCGAACCGTTCTGACTCGGCAAGATAGAAGAACAGTTCCTTCTCCGTTGTCAGGCTCTTGTAGGCCTCGTCAAGGGAAGGTTCGAATGTGAAGGACCTGCCCCTCATCATCGCAGCCATGTGCTCATGCAACCTCTTGTTCACTAGAAGGCTCTGTCTGAACTTGACCGTCAAGCGCAAGAGTTCCTCTTCGCTGAATGTCAAATCAGACGTCCTCCCGCTCGCCGGGTCCGCAATTGCGTGAGGCACGTCCGGGTGGTAGTATTCTGCGAGAGTCTCCCTCTCGCCAGGAGGCACAGCCGCCTCGTACTCTGCCCGAAGACGCTCCTTCGGCCAGCTTGCCGTGTCGTCGACTTCCTCTCTGAACAGCGCTGAAGTGTCTGTAGTTATTCCAACAACGAATCCGGTCCCAGTTGCCTGATCTATTATTCGTCGGTTGTAGTCTATCGAATCTTCCAAGCCTGCTTCGTCCGCACGGATGGGATGCGAAACACTTCGTGAAACATGGCCTCGGATTCTGGTGATCGCAGCTGAAGGTTCGGGAGAAACAATGGCGTGATCTATTTCGGTACCGTAGGTTGACCTACCGAACTTGAAGCACTCTTTGGCGATTGTGCCATATAGCGTTGCAGCGTCTAGCCCCGTGTGTCCTAACCATTCCGGATAACGACCTGAAGCCGCCTCCACCACTTCTTTGAGGCTGAATTCTCTGCCAGCTGACAGTTGGAAGTCCGCTAGGCACTTCACCCTTGTGATCCCCTCCAACAACGCGGACAGAGTGAAGAGCATCCTCACACCCAATCCAAGTCTAGGAGTCGCTCTCATGTTCTGTGGTAAGAGGCCCGGAAACTCCTCTTCAAGGAGCCTCCGAAGATTCTCGCTCGTGAAAGATGCCACGTACGCAGTCATAACCGCATCACTACCTGTTCCTATGTGGTGACAACTAGCCTCGGCGAATACACTTGCCGGTCTTCCCTTCGAGACCATAGGATGCTCCAAACAAATGAGAACCTCGCCTCCTCGCCACTTGCCCACGAAATAGACCCTTCCCCTGCTTTGCTTCAATGATCGGAAGAAGATTCGAGTCGCATCGATTCGCCTTTTCTTTGCCTCTCGGCGAGCCGAGAGACACATATTCACGTCTATCGGTTTCTCGAAACATCCGAGGCGTAGCAGGATGGGAGCAAGCCCTCTCAGCTCGCTGAGATCTATTGCGTACAAGCTGTCGTGACTAGGTCGAAAACGAGTCATCCTGTTAGCCCTCGGGCTGTCGTATTGGTACGATCGCCAAGAAAAGCTGATGGGCAAGACCGCTTTACCAACACGTCAACTCTTGGGTCACTAGGAACAGGAATCGTCTAGATTCTAATCAGACATGAAGCCTTGCCTGCATCGGCCTTCCGGACGTCTGCACGGAACGAGGACAACGCGCACTATCCCATACAAGGCTCCTCGCAAGTATTAACTAGTCATCAAGGCAACTGCGCAAAGAACCGCAATGGAGACGATGAAGGCCGCCGTTTGGAAAGGAAACCAAGGCTTCGACATCGAACAAGTCTCGAAACCGCTGATCGAGGAGAACGAAATTCTCCTGAAAGTGAAAGCTGTCGGCGTCTGCGGAACGGATCTCCAAATCTACAAGGGAGGCATAAAGTGGAGGAGTATCCAGCCTCCTAGGATTCTGGGTCACGAGATAGCAGGCGAAATTGCTGCCACTGGAGGGGGTGTGACCTCACATAAGATAGGGGCCCCGGTTGTTGTGCGGTCCTATGTTGAATGTCATCACTGCGAACAGTGTCTGACGGGAAACCCTCACCTGTGCGACAACATGACGGAGATCGGCCTTGGGGCACCCGGGGGCTTCGCTGAGTACCTCAAGATTCCAAGCGCAAATCTATACGCGATTCCCGCGGGACTTGGCTTTGTTGAAGCTTGCATGGTCCAAAATGTTGCTGAACCACTCCACGCACTGGAAACTGCAGCGGTTGGTCCCGGCGAGACTGTTGTCGTGATAGGATGCGGACCCATTGGTATGTGCTTCGTACAACTCTGCGCGCTACGAGGAGCTTCAAGAGTGATCGCTGTCGGGAGAAGGAAACGGAAATTAGAATTGGCCAGAGCCTTGGGCGCCGATGAAGTAATTGACGCTGCAACAGGCCGAGCTGAACAGAGGGTTATGGAAACGACCGAGGGCAGAGGAGTCGATCACGTGATCGTTGCAGCAAGCTCATTGGATGCATTTCCTGTAGCCGTCAGAATCGCCGCGAAAAAGGGAAGAGTGACTCTCTTTGGTATACCGGACGTCGCAGTCCCTCAGCTGGACATTCACACCGTGGTCGTTAGAGAACTGACTCTCGTGGGGAGCCAATCTGCCTCGCCCTTGTGGGAGTATCAGGAAGCGCTACGGCTGATGAGCTCAGGAAGAGTCAAGGTTGCGCCGTTAATCACCCATAGATTCCGGCTAGACGAAATCAATGATGCATTCCGAAAAGGGACTACTGATCGTGAGAATGTCCTCAAGACCGTGATAACTGTCTGAACTGAAGAGGACAGATCAGACAAGATACCTGTCCAGTGATCGCCTAGACTTCATGGCGATCCGTAGTGGATCTTCCGTCCAGTACTGCTCTCGTAGCAGCTCGACGGAAAGGAACTTGTCATAGCCGATGGAACGGAGCGCCTGCATGTACGCTTCGAGGTCAATCACCCCTTCCCCGGGAAAGACTCGGTTTCCATCGGTCAGCTGCTCAATGGGGAGGTTCTCTGAATCGTTTATGTGAACTAGGAACAGCTCATTGAACTGAACGCGTTCCAAGTGCTTGGGTGTTGCGCGGCTTAGGTAGAGGTGAAAAGTATCCAGTATCAGCCCGACTCTGTCCCCGCCCACTTCTCGAACAACGTCAGTTGCTAACGATAGATCTGCCACCGAACAGTTCTTCAATCCCAAGAACTCAAACCCAACCTTCACACTCGGATCGCACGCGTCCACGACTCGCTTCATCGACTTGGCGGTTTCCGAGACTATCTCCTCCCGTGGCTTCTTCGTGATGAAAGATGGAACTGCGATAAGCATTGGGCAACCAATAATCGTACAGACTCCTGACATCTTGCTGGTTCTCTCTAGGATCGGACGAAGCTCTTGTTCAGTTCTGAAAGAGAAGTTCTCCGGCCCGTTGATGCTGACCGGCTCCAAGTTCAACGCGTTCAGCAGCGATTTCAAATCTTCTGCTGAGTGACCTTGGAGATACTCATCCAGTTTGTCCATGGTGAACTCGACGCCGACGAAGCCGCTCCTGTGGGCGACTTCCAGGAACCTGGCAGTCTGGGTGGTGCGCAGCGTATCTTGATTTAGGCATGGGCGCATCGATCATAGTCACTCCAGCGGGAGCTTGACCTGGCGTCCTTCCGCGGCTGAACGATAACACGCCTCTACTAGTTCGATGGACTTGTACCCATCATCTACTGTAACAGCCGGCGGCGCATCCTCAAGAAGTGTATCCAAGAACAGCCTGTCCTCCTCCTGAATGCCCCATGTGGTTGTCATCGGCAGGTGGTGGTATTCCCAGACCTGTGCTTCTCTCTCGAGCCCGGGGCAGAAGCTGATACGGTTCATCTCTTCTGTGATGATGCATGAGTGGTCTCCTATGATCTCAACCCTCTCGAATGGCGGGAGCCAAGTCGCGTGTCCAGACGACAGTATTGGAACCATGAGACCTCTGTTCGTGGTCAGGGTTATCCAGAAATCATCCAGCTGTGTCTTGTAGATATTTGACTGCGCTATACAATTCACTGTTGAGATTTCCCCGAACAGCCATCGTGCGAGATCAAGCATGTGGATTGTTGTATCGTAGAGGAACCCTCCTACGATTTTGGGATCTGTCATCCATGCGGGCTTGATCATCTCGCCGGTGACCATCTTGATTCCGACCATATAGGGCCTGATTCCGTGAACCTTGATCAGCTCGCTCGTCTTCGTGTAGACGGGGCTGAAGCGTCTGTTGTGGCCCATTTGAAACTTGATCTTCTCTTGATGAACAAGCTGGGAGACTTCCTTCGCGTCTTCTAGGTTGATCACCATTGGCTTCTCACAGAAGATCGCCAAGTTGTGCTCGATGGCATACTCGATGATTTCCATGTGGAAGACATTCGGAGTCACAACGTATACAGCATCCGGACGCTCTTCTTCGATGAGTCTTCGGAAATCGGTGTACGAATTTGCGCCGTACCTCTTGGCGGCGCCCTCGGATGTGTGCTTGATAGGGTCACAGACCGCCACAATCTGAGCTCTCTTCTCTTCCGAGAGAACGGCCAGATGGTTCTGACCTTGAGCCCCCACGCCTATGATTCCTATTCTTGCTTTCTCCGCCAACTACCTTCAACTTAGAGCCAGATGGCTTCACTTAGCGGTAATTAGAATTGCGTTCAGTGGATGAATGATGCTCTCAAATCTGCGCAGGATGATTCTCAGAGCTCTGCATGCGATCTGTACGTCAGACAGAGCAGCTTCGCAACTTTCATAAATTGACCATGCCTATTGTTGCGGAACAATCAGAGCGTGCAAGACGGTTGGACAGCCTAGCTATCTTTGGTGGAGAGAAAGCAGTTCAGAAACCTACGCTTGAATGGCCCGCGGAATACCTGAAGCGGCACGGCCAGCGTGAAGCTGAGGCTGTCGCCAACGTTATCAAGCGAGGGGTCGTTTGGGGGGCCTTTGCTCCCGAGACTTCAGCCTTTGAGACCGAATTTGCAGCATACATCGGAGTGAAACATGCGATCTTCATGAATTCAGGAACCGCGGCGATGCATTGCGGAATGGCTGCGGCTGGGGTTCAGCCGGGCGACGAAGTGATAACGAGCCCACATACCTTCATAGGCTCTGCTTCATGCATACTACATCAGGGCGCCATCCCAGTCTTTAGTGACATCGACCCGAGAACTTACACAATCGATCCCTCGAAGATTGAGGAGAAGATTACGAAAGCGACTAAGGTGATCGAACCGGTCCACATCTATGGCCTCCCCGCGGACATGGATGTGGTGAACAAGATTGCTGATTCACATGGGTTGGTTGTTGTTGAGGATGCCTGCCAAGCCCATGGGGCCGAATACAATGGAAAGAAAGCCGGTAGCCTTGGAGACATGGCCGCTTTCAGTTTCAACGGAACGAAGAACATGCAAACCGGAGAGGGAGGCATGTTCGTTACGGACAGTGACGAGTATGCTGGCACGTCAGAACGAGTCCGCATATTCGGGGAATCGCTTCGGTCGGGGGTTCCTCGGCCCTACATGTCCTTTGGGATGGGGTGGAACTACAAGTCGAATGAACTCTGCGCCGCGTTGGGTAGAGTACAACTCAGCAAACTTGATGAAACCAACAAGGCCAGAATTGAGATGGCTGAATTCCTTACCAGAAGGCTCAGCAAGCTACCGGGGCTAATCCCCCCATATGTTCCAAGCTATGCGAAGAGCGTCTACCACTACTATAAGATTCGTGTCGATCCGGCTCAGCTCGACGTGAAGCTTTCGCCACGAGATTTCCGTGACCGGATCGTTGTGGCGCTTCAGGCTGAAGGGGTAAAGGCCGCCATCTGGTGTGCACGACCCATCTACATGCAGCCCGTTTTTCAAATGCGAGAGGGTTGGGGAAAGGGATTCCCGTGGAAGAGTCCGTATGTGAGTAGAGATGTCAGGTATGATGCCGGACTGTGCCCCGTGGCCGAACGCATCTCAAATGAGACGTTCAACCTTTCGCTACACCCGCCAAACGGGCTCGACCTCATGGAGGATTATGCCCAAGCCTTCGAAAAGGTCATCGATCATGCGAAAGAGCTGGAGAAAGTGAAGGCGCCCTCGTGGGAGGAATGGTGGGGCGGCTACGTCCCGGTCATGGGAAAAGAGTCAAAGGAGAAGATGGAGGAAATCACTGGTTACAGGTGAGCCAACGATCGTCATTGGCCGAGAAGAAGCACAACCTGCATAGAATTCAGCTCAACCAACGCCGGCAAGCATAACGAAGAACATGTTTCCAGCGACCATCGGAGCCCAAGTGTTCTCGAACAAACGCTCGTCAAGTATCTTTCAGCGATTCACTAGACTCGGGTGGGGTCATAAGCGGCAAGGTGGAAGCTCTTCTGAGATTGGAAAGGGCTCTGCGGTCACGAGCGCTCACAGTGTTGGGGAAAGGGACTCGCCGGACATGGAGGGGCTGGGCTTGAACAATGAGCCTGATTCTGGTGTCTGGTTCGGTCCGCTCTTCCCCAGGTCGTACAGTTGCTCCATGGGTCGCCGTACGCCCATCCGGATCTCAGCGGTCGTCGCGTCTATCCCTTGACGACGCCGAAGGTCATCCTCCTGACGACAGATCTTCGGAGGATGAGGAATAGTGCGATAACCGGAAGGCTTGCGACGGTTCCCGCTGCCGCGATCCTTCCCCAAGAAATCTCCCATTTCGAGATCGTTCCGAATACTCCTACGGTCACCGTCTGTGCCCGATAATCGTGCGTAAGAATCAACGCGTAGAGGAATTCTTGCCAGCAGAAGATGAAGCAGAAGATAAGAACTGTGAGCATCGCGGGCAGGAGTATTGGGACGGTGATCCTCAGGAAGACCTGCGACCTACTAGCTCCGTCGACCATCGCTGCCTCTTCGATATCAAGTGGATACTCATCGTAGAACCCTTTCATGGTCCACACAGCGAATGGGGTCGTGAAAGTCAAATAGACTATGACTAGACCGGCGAGGGTATTCGTCAGATTGACCACCGAGAGCATGAAGAAGTATGGAAAAGCAAGTATGATCGGAGGAAACATGACAAGCGACAGAACCCAGAGCAAGATCGCATTCTTGGGACGTCTGCTCAAGACCCTCAGCTTCGACAATCCATATGCGAAGATCGCTCCGACGAAGGTCGCAACGATGGCGGTTGTCAAGCCTACTACGATACTGTTTGTCGTCAACTCGCCAAAGTGTCTCATCGCAAAAAGTTCATAGTAGAATTGGGAGACGGGCTCTGCGGGGATCAATGTAGGCGGAACCATAGAGAGTTCGAACGCATCCTTAACCGACGTGATGACAAGCCAGTAAACGGGAAAGATCGTGAAAACCGCGTACCCGATCAAGACCAAGTATACTAGGGCGAGGCCCAGCTTCATTTGTCGTCACTCTCTGACTATCCCGAGCCGGCCGAAGAGGCTTGAACCGACAACGGCGACCACCAAGAGTAGATAGACAGCGGCGGAAGCAGCGTACCCCAGATCCCATGACTTGAACCCAATCCAGTACGCGAACATAGTCAGAGTAGTCGTTGTGAAACCGGGACCTCCCTCGGTCGAACCCATGATCTCATCAAAGGCGGTAAGGTTTGCGGTAAATCTCCAGAAGATGACAACGAGGATGAGAGTTCTCAAAGAGGGCAGGACGATGCTTCGGAATATCTGGACTTTCGAAGCGCCGTCGATGAGGGCGCTCTCAATTATTTCCTGCCGAACAGCGCCTATCCCCGAATAGAACACGAGAAAGGCAAACGGCGTCCACATCCATATGTTGATCAGTGAGACGGCTAAGAGTGCCAGGCTCGGCTGCCCGAGTGGATCTGGAACAGGCATCCGTATCAATGCCAAGAGGTTGAGTGGACCAAAGGACGGATGATACAGTATCTTCCAAATCACACCGCTCACCACAGGTGGAATGGCCATTGGGACTATGTAGACGGTCTGCCACCAAGATTTCCTCTCGACTGAAGAGAGAATCAGGGAGCCCGCCAGTAGCAGCCCTAGGAGAACTTCTAATCCTACCGTGATCGTTGTGAATGCCAAAGTTACGTATACCGCGTCGTGGAATCTCCTGTCAGCCAACATGTCTGCATAGTTCTTGAGGCCGATGAATTGGTCTAAGAGGCCACGGAAGAGTGACAGGAACAGTGAGTAGGCTAGCGGATATACTGAAATGACGACCAAAAAAATGGTGGGGAGTACGATGAAAGGTATTACGACATACCTTTCTGCTTTCACTTGATGTATCCTGCTCGCTTAAGTTCCTGCTCTAGCTCGACCTTTGCTTTGCTCAATGCTTCGCGGGCCGAGATTTCGCCCGTCAACGCTAGGTTCAGATATCCACCCCAAATGTTGACCAATGACAGCCAGAGTGTGGTTCTCGGATATGGCTGGGGGTGAGCATCGAACATCTCCACCGAGCCCGGATAGAGCGGTTTGACCCACGGTTGGCTGTTAAAGGCGGGATCCATCCACATCGATCTTCTTAGCGGCCAGGTCTTCCCCTCAGTCGTGTAGACTGTCTGACCTTGCTTGCTGAGGAAGTAGTCTATGAATTCCCATGCAGCTTGCTTGTTCTGTGAGTAGGTGCTTATTCCCATGCAAAAGAGGCCGATAATAGAGACCCGTCTAGCCGGTCCCGCTGGTGGCAGCATCCACTTGAGCTTTCCAGCAGACTTGGAGTTCGGTCCCTCAACATCGCTGATCACGTCTCCGGGTACCGGCAAGCCCTGCATCACTCTTCCTTGAACGAACTCCAAGCCCTGTTCTGTGGCGCCATAGTTCACCATTCCCGGTGGCGAATACTTGGCGATCGCAAGATACTTCTCAAGCGCAGCCACACCTTCGGGTCTGTCACATATCACATGCCAGGTCTTGTCGAATATGCTTTCGAGTCCGTAGTCCCAGAAGATTGGGAACGTGTCAAATGAGATTGGGTCTCCTTTGGTTCCTCTGTTCACCCAGCCGTAGAATGACTTGCTCGGGTTGTGCGCAGCCTTCGCGATCTCCTCCACATCATCCCATGTCTTCGGCTCCCCCAGTCCCAACTCCTGGAGCTTGTCGGTGCGTACAGCGTAGTTGACGCACGGTCCCCCTCCCCAACCAATCGCGTATTGCTTCGGTGTCTTCTCTCTCGCTCCGGGGGGAACCGGACCCATGTATTCGGGTGTGGGCCAAGTCCCTAGGTCGACCAATCCATCGAATAGATCCAGGTCTCTCTTCCAGCCGAAGTTTTCCCAAGGCTCGAACCATCCAGCTTCGTAGAACTTCGGAGTGAACGGATCGTCTTGGCAGATAATGTCGAAGGACGTGTCCTTGACTGTCATGAGACTGGCTCCTTTCTCGGCCAACTCGTCGTACCCAAGTCTCACGTAGTCGATCGTGGTTCCGGTCTTCTTCTGGAAAGCGTTTACGACGGGAACCAATGCATCCCCTAGGGCGCCGGTGAAGCCAAGTATCTTGATCGGTTTGGCAGGTGGTGGCGGCGGTGGTGGGGGTGGTGCAGTCCCGGTGACGGTCTGCGTCACAGTGCTCGTGACTGTTCTTATCTCAGCCGGTTTCGCGACGTATCCTAATGCGCCACCGACGACCAGACCAGCAACAGCTCCGCCGGTGACTTTTAGCCATGTGCGCCTGTCCACATTTTCTTTTTCAGTCATTCTTCCCAGTACTCCTTTCGAAGTAGGCTTTGTTCGGCTTCAGATTGCTAATAAGAGTTTCCACAATCTACCGCTACTGTATTATCAGAGGACATCTGGCACATCTCTGAAGTAGACTTGCGCTCATGGTTGTAGTATTGGATGAATTTCCAGTGGAGCTGGAACCCCGCATGCTCTAGATCGTATGTTCGGAACCATCGTTCGATCTTTCCAAGCGTGATTGGTTTGCCGATTCCGCCGAGGATATGTTTGATCCTCTGCTGCTGACAGTAAGCGTCGAAGCTTGACTCGCCTCTTTGTACACTCCAGAACTGGCTGCCGTGATCGGTTAGGATCTCCCTCGGTTTCGAGTATTCACGTATGGCTTGGTCGAGGAGCCAGATCACATTCTCCGCCGTTCCTTCACTGAAGAGTTCTGAGGCGGTTACGAATCTTGAATGGTCGTCTAGGATTGTGATCATCCATTTGGCGCCCACGACCTTAAGGTCGCATTGCCAGAGGCTGTTCGGGTGCCTCCGCTGCCACCTGGCGTAAGTTCGTTTGGTTCTAGGCTTCTGGAGGGGCCTGTTCAGCCTTGAGGAGCGTAGGATGCGGTAGACGGTCATGTGGCATATGTCGATGCCCTGCTTCCTGAGGTATCCGGCGATTCGGTGTGGGCACCATCCTGTCTCTCTGTGTAGATGGAGTATGGCTTCGACGGTTTCGTCTGGTGTTCTCTGGATTGCGTAGGGTGTTCTTGGCTTGTCGGTGAGGTTCTCGAAGCCTCCTGCCTTGTATCGGCTCCACGAGTTGTAGAAGGTTCTGCGGGGTATCTGGGCTGCGGTACACATCTCGCTGACTGGCGCCCCCTTCCCTCTTCTTCGTATGCACCAGCGCCGCAGTTTCGCAACGTCCCTCGTTTTCTTCATGTAGGCACACTCAGTCTCTCAACTTATGAGTGTGCCAAATGTCATGTGATAAGAGAACAATCTACCGCGACGATTTGCTGCCTAATGTGGGCACGCTCAAAAGCTGCGTCCGCCCCTTCTCGACAAGCAACTGGTCCACGATCAGGAGATCCTCGATGATGTCGGTCGTTCCAATCACGCCATCAAATTTGGGGTTCGTGGCAACTCTGAGGATTCGACCTAGGAGTTCATGTCTGTTTCCCATCCCAGTTGAGCCGTTTCCGGATCTGCTCACCGGTCGGGCGAGATGATCACAGACAAGTATCGTCAGCCTGCCGTCCTGAGTGAGCTTCTCTCGCCGCTTCCGTAATCATTCGAAAAAATCTGTTCGGGAAAGAACAGATGCGCAGCAAACTCATAGACCCCTGCCTAATAACTCAAGACTACTCGTCATCCGGCCGCCGCTAGCAAAGTCACAAGTTATATAAGAATACCTCCGAGTTTGGTCTTCGGAAATGATTGTTCGAATTCCGGCGACAGCGTAGGCTTTGCCGCCAGGGGCACACTGCAGAACGAACACACAAACATTGCGACGATTGAGAACTGGGGCACGCGAAGTCTCCTCATGATTCCTCATGTTTCCGGTATGGATTGTTCAAACCAGCCTTGTTGAGAACCGTATGGATGGTGTTGCGTCCTGTCACAGGATTTGACGAATAAGCCCTCCTGGCTCTTAAGTCGCTAGAAGACTTATTTGCCGAAAAGTTCCTCGTCATCACTTGATAGGCTATGAGTGGAAAAGTTAGGGCAGCTGTGATGACCGGACCTGGCAGGATCGAAATTAGGGAATTTCCCTACCCGAGGATCGCGCCTGACTGCGCGCTGGTGAGGATGGAGATGTCTGGAATATGTGGAACCGACAAACACATGTACAAGGGAGAGACGCTTCACCCAAGAGGTCAGGAGACCGCTTTCCCAATAATTCCTGGTCACGAAAATGTCGGGATCATTGAAGAACTGGGGAAAGACGCGACAGGTCTCGAGGTTGAAGCAAGAGAGTTGCATGAAGGTGACAGGGTTGTGCCCGTGTGTGATGTCCAATGTGGCCAATGCTATGTTTGTAGAACAAGTTTCGGCTTCACCACATCATGTGAGAGAGACTTAGGGTACGGAACGACTCTGAGCTGTAAGGATCCTCCGCACCTGTTTGGCGGATGGGCTGAATACATGTACATTCTGCCAAAGGCGCTAATGGCGAGGGTTCCGGATGGCGTCCCGCCTGAAGCGGCGGTCCTGACAGAGGTGATGACCGTGGCATACTGCGGATTCGACAAAGCTATGAGTCCATATCCTTTGGCCAAGGAAGGATTCGGACTAGGGGATACGGTAGCTGTTCTAGGAGCAGGTCCGCTGGGAATATGTCACGGGATCATGGCCAAGATGGCGGGAGCCGACCGGATCATCGTCATCGGAGCGCCTGAAACCAGGTTAGAACTAGCAAAGCAACTATGCGCCGATCACGTCTTGAACATCGAGAAGATCAAAGATCCCCAAGAGAGACTTCAACAAGTCCTAGCACTGACAGATAATCGCGGAGCAGATTTGGTTGCAGAATGTGCCGGCGTTCCGGAAGCGGTTTCTCAGGGTCTCGATATGCTGAGAGTCGGCGGGACCCTGCTCGTCGCAGGTAACTATGTCGACATGGGGCCGACTCAGATAAACCCGCAAAGACAGATCCTAAGCAAAAATGTCCACATAATAGGAGTGAATGGACAGACCGCATCATCCTACGCCGCATGCCTAAGACTCACAAAGAGGTTCTCACAGACGATGCCCATCGAAAAGATGGTAACACACAAGTTCAAGATCGAAGACGCCGAAGCCGCGATGAAGAGAGCACTAAGCATGCAGAGCGTGGAAGTCGTAATAACACCATAGAGAACAAGCGTGAATCGTACAACCTCGAGAACTATCGGACCCTCGTATGTCCTCAGCTTTCCGGTCGGTTCTTGCGCGTGGATGGGCGCTTATCTTTCCGTAACGTCTCTAGATGCCATATTCTCATCATGGCTTGTTGAAGCCTTAACTGACCTATGGTCTGACGATTTCAGCGTTCTATTTGGTCTTGTTCGCTCTTGCGATGGGCTTGTCAGTCTTACTCTTGCAAGAAGAAGCCCCAAAAGACCCAACCGCCCTCGACCGGCCACATTTTCCGATGTGTTAAGATCAACCTTCCCGGTCTCAGGGTTCAATCGTCCCGAGGACGCCCTTGTCAAAATCTACGAGAGAGAGCCGAGTTCATCCATCCCGTCCTTTACTACGTGTCCGGCACCCGGTAGCTCCGTAAGGAAATACTCACCAGCCTCGTATTTCTGACCTACCACATCGATGCCCTTGGCTAACCCACCCGTGAATATCTCGTAAGCGGGTATGCCCGCTTTCAAGGCGTTTCTCACAAGACGGCGCACCTCTTGTGTTTCGATATTCGCGACGCAATCTCTAATCTCATCGATCATAGACCTCATGGTCCAAGGCTCCAGGCTGGCTGATGCTATGCCTTTTTGCGTCGCGCGGTAATAAAAACCACTGCAGAAAAGATTCTCTTCAAAGCTGACAGCGCAGGTTGTTCAATGTTCGGTGAACCCCGACTTTGACCACTGCTTTGGTGAGACAGTATGCCATAGGCCTCAGGGGAGCGGTCCCACCTCTTCAGGTTTCAGCATCGGAATCTCTTGGTGAGACTTTCCAATCCGAGAAGGTGTTACGGTGAAGTCGAAAAGTTGAAGCTGACGCAATGCTCCGGCGTGGTCAGAGAGCTGGTCAGCTTTCTGCGTTTTCCTGTGAAGCCGCTCTACAAATGCGTTCTTGACCGTACGGAATCAAATGCGGCGCAGATGTTCTGGGGAGGCGTGAATGCTTGCATGTTATGAGCAGTTGCGAAAATGTATCCTCCTCCGGCTCCAAGAATTCTTGCAACCCTTTCAGCCTCCCTCGATACCTTTTCTGCGCTTTCGAAAGGTAGGAGTCTCTGAACATCCAGGCCGCCATGAAAGCGGATCGAGCTCCCAAAGTCTCTCTTTAGCGATTCAGGCTCCATGTTTGTAGCAGAGGGCTGGATCGGGTTGAGAATGTCGACGCCGGCTTCTATGAGGTCCGGTATTAGCGCACGTATTGATCCGCATGAGTGATGGAAGATCTCCGCCTTTGTGGTCCGGTGAATGTGATCATAGAGCTCCTTGAGTCGAGGTTTGATGAAGGTGCGGAAGAGTGCCGGAGAGAGCATTAGGCCGGTCTGCATGGCGTAGTCATCTCCAAACTGTACCACGTGCACATAGTCGCCCACTGAACGAAGAAGCTCGGTGTAGAATGACTTGAACAGTTCCAATAGGCGATCAAGCAAGAATTGGACGAATTCAACGTCTCTGTAGAAGTCAACCATGAGTTTCTCGAACCCTCTCAGCCACCAGGCCGTCTCGAATAGCCCGCCGTAGATCGCATCTGCAACGATCGCGAAGTCCGTAGTCTCGTGGAACGTCTTTGCGTCTTTCTCAAGTCCTCGAGTTCTGCCGGGGTCTGATGGGTCAGGCCACGGAAAACTTTCTAGCTGTGCCAACGTGGCGTTTCGAAGTGGGTGGTCTATCATGTCGTAGTAGTAGGGGCCTCGCCCCCATTTGATTCCCCACTCATCCACGAAAGCCAATCTTCCCGACGGGTCTTGGAACTCGCGGAATGTCCAATCATCTGGCGGCCTAAGTGATATATGTCGGAAATCCACGTCAAACCGTCTCAGCAATGCTTCGTCGGGGTCGACGATCTGCTGGATTCTATCCTTCACTACAGGAGTCGTATTCATCCCAAGGAATCTGGTCAAGTCTTGGTAGGCAAATAGGTGTACCGAGGAAACAAGGCCGCCCATATCTATTGGAACCCTGTCCGGCTCTCCCCAGTTCAGTGCCAGCAGAACCCTTTCCAAGTGATTAAACTTTCATCACGCCAAGTCTACATGCCGCCTGACGCAGATAAAATACATTACGAAATCTGCATGTACACCGGATCAAGGCGGAATGGCTACTGTTGACTCTTATCACAATCTCCCGGTCTTCTCAATCGCGATGAGTCTGCCGTTCTGCCTTCGACCGGCGACGGTCAAGGAGCTCATCTCTTCTTGGTGGTCCATTGTTTGCAGACATTTGCTCCTTGTATCGCATCTTGCCCGTAGCCATCGGCGCCCATTGAGTTTGCAATCTCCATGTTGAGGGGTCACCTCCGACCAACGTCTTCGACTTGACCTCTGCTTTCCGGATCGAATCTATGACTTCTCTCATGTACGGAAAGGTCGTCGATAACAATGCTGACATTGCCACTATGTCAGCTGAGAACTCTTTCGCTTCCTCTACGAATCGGGCTGAGATGGCTTCACCGCACTATCCGTGCTGCTCTCTGAGTCGGATGACTTTCTCGACTATGCTGGAGTTTTAGGCGGTGGATTGTGTGCGGTCTTCTAGACGCGCCTGCCAGCCTCTTCCCTCCGTCCCGTTGGAACCTCTCAAGCCAATAGTAGAGGGTTCTTCTCGATACCTTGGCGGTTAATCGGATTGTCTGTACGTCTTTGCTTTCCAGGAGCTTTCTGACCCACCAGTGGACCACTAAGCGCAACTAAGGTTGAGGCGGGAGAAGTCTTAAATATTCTCCAAAGAAATTATTCTCTATGCCAGAAGAAAAGAAAGTAGATAGACGTGGCTGGCTGACTGGGGCTCTAGGCGCGGCAGCAGGCTTGGCCGTCGGCGGCGCAATAGGATACGTAGCTAAACCGACGCCACCCCCCCAGGTGACAGCCCCGACGGTAACGTTAACGAAGACGGAAACTGCTACTGCTACCGTTGGTCCTCCTCCCGTACCCAAGAAGTACACTATCTTCTACGTTGTTCACGGTGGTATAGCGCACCCAGCTTGGAGGGCTAATAAGAAAGGAGTAGATGCCGCTGTCGCTATGATTCCCGAGGCGGATATAAGATATGTCGGGCCAGAAACATATAGCTTGGAAGAATTCTTGTCATATGTAACAACGGCCGTCGCAGCCAATCCAGATGGGCTGGTCGTTACCATGACAGCCCCTGACGCCATGGTACCTATCCTCAAAGACTATAAGGGTGTAATAACCGAGGTCAATACGGGCGGATCAGCTCCTCCGACCATACCTACCTTGACTTATGTCGGCTACAAGCCCTATGATACGGGGCAGTTTGCGGCAGCAAAGATGGCCGAGATGGCTAAAGCAAGAGGTCTAACTTTCAGAAGAACAGTGTATGCCAATCATCACCCTGGCGCTATACATATTGAACAATGGGGAAAGGGGTTCATAGACGCTAGCAAAGCTATGGGCCTCCAATCCGAGTCGCTAGATGTCACCGCAGACGCACAGAAAGGGGCAGAAGTTATGCTTGCTTATGAGAGGGCTCATCCAGATCTTGATTTCATCTACTACGCCTCTATTGAACATTGCGAAGCATTGCTAAGAAGAAATGAGGAAGAGGGAATCAAGATGAACATGGGTACGTTTGACTTTACCCCCGAGATGATGGACTTTATCGCCCAGGGAAAGGTATGGTTCACGCAAGACCAACAGATGTACCTGCAGGGTTTGTATGGCGTGATGGCTACGTATGTCAACTTGACGTACAAGTTTGTAACCCCACGTATGATTACCACGATAGGCTTCGTGACTCCCGAAAACGCTGAGGAATTCAAAGGTTTCGCAGAAATAGGTGTCAGATGAAATTCCAAGAAATTGTAAATAGTGCAACGCAAATAATGCAGAGACTTGGCTAGTAACCCGGTTACTGATGGCCGAAACCCTCGCCCGTTAGCGCATTTCCTATGTAGGTCATGTGACGTGACAAAAGGGAAAACCGGATGCGCAACAAAGCGCTCCCATTATCGGCGCTAAGAAAACTCCCGGAATTCGGAGCCCTAGTCGGGTTCCTAGCCTTTTTCGTGATTTTCTCCGCCTTCGGGAAATCTTTCTTGACGCTAAGTAATCTTTCTGCCGTTCTTACACTGTCTGCGGAGCTAGGCATCTTGTCTGTGGCAGTGACTCTTCTGATGGTATCAGGCGAGTTCGATCTGTCGGTGAGTTCCGTTTACGCCATTTGCGCGCTCCTTTTCATAGACCTGGGATCGGCTGGCATACCTTCTTTGTTCGTTTTCGTATTAGTTTTAGCGGTCGCTGCCTTTATTGGATTGGCGAATGGTGTCCTTACGACCGTAGTGGGGGTGCCTTCGTTCATAGCAACGCTTGGTATGATGATGGCTGTACGAGGAATTATATATATATTCACAGGCGGAGCGGCCTTTGCCTATAAGGGGGATCTCGTGATTCCTGCTCTCCTGAGTTTGAGGTTCGGTGAAACTCTGAGGTTGAGTGAAACCGATCCTCTAGCTTACTTGCGACCGTCACACGTTTGGTTCTTGCTATTCATAATTGTTTTCACGGTATTGCTTTTTCGGACACGCTATGGAAATCATGTTATCGCTACGGGCGGGCATCCCGAAACCGCGAGAGCGATGGGAGTCAAAACAGGCAGGGTAAAAACTATCAATTTCATGATTTGCGGCGTTATGGCGGGCATGAGCGGCATTATTATCGCCGGCCGGTTTCTCATGGTATCGCCGACAATGGGTCAGGGCCTTGAGCTTGAGGCTATAGCCGCTGTGGTTATCGGAGGAACCTCTCTGCGCGGCGGGCACGGGACAATCGCAGGAACGCTTTTCGGAGTACTGCTGGTATCGATGGTAAGAGGTGGCCTGCTCATGATCGGCGCTCCTCCGTACTGGTACAGCGGGATCGTGGGACTTATTTTACTATTTGCCACGGTAATCAATCTCAAAATGAGATGATTTTATGAGCAACGAGCAATCCCCGCTGCTGGAAATGACGAACATATCCAAGAGTTTCGGAAAAATACAAGCGCTAAGAAACGTCACCTTCGCTCTAAATAGGAAGGAGGTGGTGGGATTGGTGGGAGACAACGGCGCCGGGAAGTCAACCCTGGTAAAGATATTAAGCGGAGTGCATTCTCCCGACGAGGGTGAAATATACTTGGAAGGCAAGAAAGTCAAGTTTTCATCCCCTGCTGATGCCCGAGCCGCCGGAATAGAGACCGTCTATCAAGATATCGGCTTAGTGAATCGGATGAGCATCTACAGAAATTTCTTCCTGGGGAGGGAGGAAACTAGGACGATAGGGTTTCTGCCGCTTCTCGACCTTCGATCAATGCAAGAGAAAAGCAAGAAGGCGCTTGATTCGCTTGGAATTAGAATCAGATCAGTAACAGAGGACATTTCCTTCTTGTCTGGAGGTGAAAGGCAGTCGATCTCCGTTGCAAGGTCGACTTTCTTTGGCGGAAAGATTCTCATTTTGGACGAACCTACGATGGCGCTATCAGTAAGGGAGTCAAAAAGGATACTAGAATTGGTGGCCCACGCGAGGGATAGAGGCGTCTCGATCATATTTATTACTCATAACGTGTACCAGGTTCACGAGGTGGCCGACAGACTTGTGGTTCTAGAGCGGGGACAGAAGATCGCGGACCTGCTCAAGAAAGATTCTACGCCCGGACAAATCATCGAAATCATAGCAACCGGAAAAGTTGAGAGATTAAAATAGAAGGAGAAAGCGACACTAAGATCAAGTAAAACCGAACATCGAGGTCATGATAGGCCCAACAGCTTCGATTGGACTTCCCAAAATGCGATCCTTTCATGGCTACATGATCCCAGTGAGCCCTTCATGCGGTACTTGACATCACGAGACCTGTTGGGACGCTGGCCAAGCGACCAGACGATCGAAGAACTACCTGCTTGCATGTTGTGGGCGCCCGCAAGAACGTATCCTCCTCAGTGATTCAACTTGCATCACCGCAGATGTATATATCGCCTGCATATCAAATACATTGCTAGTTCTTCTGTAGATAACGGATCGAGGCGAGTTGCCGCGCCGAAGTCGATAATACCTCTGCGGCCTGTATTTGTGAATATCCAAGAGTTAGATGGGGTAATGCTGCAGCGATCAAAGAACCGAGTCTAGGAAGATTGGTGGAGGTTTAGTGGAGTGCGGACTCCCATGTCTTGGGTCCAATCATTGCCCCGGTTTTCTTCTGAGGATCAGAAACAGCAGAATCGCTGGGATCTGTGTTGCGGAGATGGCCGCAAAGATAAGGGCCGGCGCATAGCTGTCCCATACGAATCCCTACACCAGCCGACCGATGAGCGATCCGAGGTCTTCGAAGGTCCCGTATGTTCCCATCGCCGGAAAGCATCGCCAGCAGCATTGAGTTTGCAGATATGCGGACTGAGACAGCGATCGAGACGAGAAGTCGTTGGAAGAAACTCTGGACAAGAAAATGACAAGGAAAAGCTAGGCAAGAGAGGATCAAGCCGGCGCATATCGCGGGTTTACTGCGCACTCTTGACCAGGTCTGGCATGTCCTGAAGATCTGGAGACGGCTTCAGCTGGCGTTTCCCACGAAACATGATCGGGACGGCAGCTGCACCATGACGCACAATATTGAGGACAAGTAGAATGAATTTCTGAAGGACGATACCTGAGACATATAGCTTCCCCCCAATGGGCCAAGTACTTTGCCCAGCGTCACGAAGACCCTCCAGAGGCTCATCGAAAGTCCTAACAATTTCGCAGGAGCACTGCGGGACACTACGGACCTAGTTACAGGCCCCATAGTTGCCGCGAACACCTGATAGGAACTGAAGAACCGCAAGATAAGGAACTGAGTTGCTAGAGGTGTATAGGGGAAGCAGTATGCCCAGGCAAAAGATCGAGGCTGCAATTGGGGGTTGCCAATTCGCTCTGTGGACCATCCCACCCACTCGGAGAGAGCGATCCCGGCCCAAGAAGATACGATCAAAACGCTCCACGCAGTCACTTCTATTCCCAGCGATCTAACGTAGAGGGGCAATAGTGGACCATTGATCGAAGCCGTCCACGGGAAGCCCATGAGAAGCAGGAAGCAGTAGACCGGTAAGAGAGTTCGGAGGCCCGAATCTCCTATGGTCGCTCTTGGCCTGACTCCCAAATGGTCCGAAATTGGTACGGCCGCCGCCAGCTACGCTCGGGAAGGACTCGCTGGCACAAGAACGATATCAAGTCTAGCATTCTGACAGCCAGTATCGCTGGACAGGACTGTTTAATTCTTGCATATGTCTTGCAATTCGCGATCGCGGTTCTTTGCGGCTTCGAGGAACGGTTCCATATGGAGATCATTTGATGCTGTGTTCAACGCATCAATCTCTGGGTGGGCCAACATTGGATGCCAATAGAGAGAGGTCTTGGAATACCGGTATCGTTTGGCGAACCCTCTAGGCTCGTTTCGAACCGTCCCACCAATGATCGTGGTCGGGACCTCTAGCTAACACTCCCACGCCTGAACATTCGCCGAAGCGAACACATCAAATAGCAACCGGGACTAACGTACGCGTGGGTCACACTAGAATGAGGCCGTGCCTTAATCAGTCTACGATAAATCAGACAGATATCGCGACCTGCGTGAGGGCATCTGCTCTAGCCGGTTTCAAGGGTGTAGAGTTCAGGATCCCGAAGCTGCAGTCCTACGCTGCGTTGAATCATACTTCCGCGGAAATCAGGCGACTTCTGAAAGACTACGAGGTTGAGTCAGTTTGCTTGAACTCGCTTGAAGATTTCTGCCATGTTCCGGCCGGTGACTTCGATGCTGTCCTGCATAGGGCGAAGGAGTTCTCAACGATCTGCAGACAGACGGCCTGCAAGATGTTCGTTTGCTGCCCTAGCCCCATCCCAAAGAACCTATCCAAGGCCGAAGCACTTTCGATGACCGTCGATAGATTAAGGAAGATCGCACAAGTCAGTGCGGAGGACTCTGTTGGGGTAGCCTTCGAGTTCCTCGGGGGAGCATCAGCAAATACGCTTCGAGATGCAGTCGAGGTCATACAGGCCACGAGGGCTTCCAACGTAGGGCTGATAATAGACACGTTCCACTACTACGTGGGCCGAAGTACACTGGACGCACTGCAGGATTTTCCGCTTGAGCGACTCTGGGCGGTCCACTTCAATGATGCCGAGCCAGGGCCGCTCGAGACCCTGACAGACGAGAAGAGGTTGCTCCCTGGAAAAGGCATCATCAAGCTGCAAGAGTTCTCGAGGTGCCTGAAGGGGAGAGGCTGGGACGGTTGGCTGTCAGTGGAGCTATTCAGGGAAGATTACTGGAAGAGAGATCCTTTCGAGGTCGCGAAGGAATCCATGGCCTCTCTCAAGCCATATCTGTGACCAGCTCAGAACGTCGATCACAGACTGTCATGCCGTTTGCGGTATGTCTCGCAACTCACTTGCGAAAGGGAGGGCAGAACTAGATGGATACGCGTGAAGTCGGGGTCGGGATGCTGGGATATGGAATCGGCCGTGTTCATTCTCACGCTTGGCTGAATATTCCGCTCTTCTATGGTCCAACCCCCGCAGTCCCGAAGCTGCATGCGATCTGCGGGAGGAATTCTGCAAGAATCGCGGAGCTTGCCAGGGTGTTTGGTTTTAGAAGGACTTGTTCGGACTGGAGGGATCTAGTCAAGGATCCGGCGGTGGAGATCCTTGACAACTGTGCTCCGCCGAACCTTCACGCTGAACCAAGCATAATGGCGGCTGAGGAGGGAAAAGCCGTCCTCTGCGAGAAACCCCTCGCCCGAACAGCGGAAGAAGCATACCAGATCTACAGAGCTGCCGAGAAGTCAGGGTCGAAGGGCATGACAGGCTTCACATACAGGTTCGCTCCCGCAGTTAAACTCGCGAAGGACCTAATAGAGTCGCATAAACTCGGCCGGATCTTTAACATTCGATGTTCGTACCTGAACGTGGAATCAGGAAACGGAGGCTACCTTGACCCAAGCTATCAGCTGCGCTGGCGCTTTGATCATAGCCTCGCGGGCCACGGAGCAATAGCGGATCTCGGCTCGCACGCTCTCGATATGGCTACCTTCCTCCTGGGCGACGTTGTAGCGGTCTGTGGAGCAACCCAGACCTTTGTCAAGGAACGCCCGTTACAAGAGGACCCTGCCAAGAAAGGTCCTGTGACCGTCGATGATGCTACCGTTGCTTGTCTGAAATTCAAGTCCGGAGCCTTAGGGACGCTCGAAGCCAGCTGGATGGCGGCCGGTCCGAAGGACTTCTTCTTTTTCGAGGTGAACGGAAGCCAAGGGTCGGTCAGATTCAACCTAGAACGCATGAACGAGCTTGAGGTCTACTTACGCGACAGCCCAGAAGTCGCCGGGTTCAGGAACGTTCTCGTGACATCTGGAAAACATCCGTACATGGACAGATTCTGGGTAGACCAGGGAGGGGGTTTCAGCTGGAACCATATGTTCGTTGTGGAGCTCAAACACTTCCTCGATTGTGTCGTGAACGACAGAGAAATTGGCCCCGCTGGAGCAACGTTGAGAGACGGATATGTCAACTCGCTCCTGATCGATTCAATGGTCGAGTCGAGCAGAACCGGCCGGTGGATCGAAATCGAACCGAAGCACTAGGTTCGGGCAGCAGCCATGCATGGCTGTCAACGACCAAGCCTGTGAAAGGCTTCAGACCTTGGAATTGGCACGAATTGGATGCCATTTACCGCCACAAGCTGAGGCAACCAACTCATCAATCACTAGCGACGTCATATAACCATCATAGAAACTCGCTCCCAGAGGCTCCACGCTGACTCCTTTCTCCACCGAAGAGATGAAGTGTGCTATCTCGGAGACGAAGGTCTGCTCGAAACCGTAAGCGCTACCCTGGTCAGGCCAGAACCTCCGCATCAGTGGATGAGTTCTATTATTGCAAATGACCGTACGAAATCCTGCGGTTGCACCATCGTCAGTGGTGAACAGCTCCAGCTCATTCGGGCGCTCGAAGCTGAAGCGAAAGCTACCTCTACTACCGTAGATCTCGAGAGCCGCGTAGTCACGTGTCGCGACTGGCATCCAACTCACAGCTATCGTTCCGATGGCGCCGTTCTCGAAACGTAGACCGCCAATTGCTATATCCTCAACCTCGACCCTGCCGCTCTTCGTCGAGTCCTCGGGAAGCGGTCGATTCTCGACGAACGTTTCTGTGGCACCGCAAACTGCGCTGATCTCTCCGACTGTGAAGCGCATCATGTCGATGACGTGAGACCCTATGTCGCCGAGAGCTCCGTGGCCGGCCGTTTCCTTTCTGAACGCCCAAGTAAGAGGATAGTTCGGATCCGCATAGCCTTCACCGTACTCGATGTTGTAGTAGGTTGCGACCACATGATGCACGCGTCCTAAGCGTCCTTCCCGAACCAGATCACGTGCAAACAGGACTGCCGGCACGAACCTCTTGTTGAAGCCAGTCATGTGAATTTGGCCCGTCCTCGCTACGGCACGGTACATACTGTACGCTTCTTCCGCTGTTCGGGCGAGGGGTTTCTCGCAGAGGACGGCTTTTCCCTCCTCAGCCGCCATTATGCTTGGTTCAGCGTGAAGGTTCGGCGGAGCACAGTTGTCAAGGATCTCCACCGCCGGATCCTTGACTAGATCCCTCCAGTCCGAACAAGTCCTCCTGAAGCCATAATGTTCCGCAAAGGACTTGGCAGCGGATTGGTTGCGTCCGCAGACCGCGACCAGTTGAGGCTTCGCTATCTCTGGGTAGAATTGGGAAACGTTGAGCCATGCGTGCGTGTGAACTTTTCCGATGGAGTATCCGATTAGACCTATACCTGTCTTTGCCATTTGCTTTATCCGCTCGTCCGCTTCATGAGCACCCGTTTCATTTAATGTGACCTGTCGATCGTTAAGGAACGTGAGGTTCGGGAACGAAGCTGCAGAATCAAGCTGCAATAATCGCTGGAGCCGGCTCTGAGATAGGAAATGCTGCCCCGCAACTGTTCTCGAAGGAAGGCGCTCGCGTGACAGTAGCTGATATTGATCCAGTTGGGGGAGAGGAAACCGTCAGAAAGGTTCGAGCGGAAGGAGGCAACGCAGTCTTCTTCGAAACGGACGTCACAAGATCCGATATGGTTCAGGTAGCTGTTTCGAAGACAATCTCGCAGCTCGGCAAGATCGACATTCTCTACAAATGCGCCGGCGTGGACATATTCATCATTAACCCCAACACCGACGGCACCGTGGTCCGAACGCGGGAAGAAGACTGGGATGGGCTCCTCGCAATGATCTGAAAGGGACCATCCTCTTTTGGAAGTACGTCCTACCACGCATGATGAGGCAGCGGCCAGGAGTCATCCTCAACATGGGCTGGCAGTATGGCATCAGCCGCCTACTGTGCCTCCAAGGGGGAATAGTGCTACTCCTGCCATGACAAACTCTGTGAGGAACGCCTCGCCCGCCGCAAACTTGTCTCCGATCGTTCGAACCCCTTGCGACAGTCCGCCTTCAATCGCCCGGACGGGATCGACACCTAGACGGACCGCATCCGCAGCGACAGCTCGAACTCAATCCGCGTCCAGGTCAAGTACCGCTCTCCTTAGGTTCTCAACAACATCAGATTTCGAGTCCATCTCGTTAGCACCCCTATATCGGCGGGCCAAACAATTCGCAGCGTGGCAATGTCAGTGTTAGGCCTCCTGGTCACTTCCTCTGAGTTACTCATCGCGGAATGACGCCGTGCATCCACGCGCATTGGAATCTGGATCCGTTTTGATGAATAATGCCGAATGGCAATTTCTATAACTATTCCTCTGTGTACTTGATCTCATTCGCATTTGAGTTCAAATGGGATCAGGGAAGTTGGGATTTGCTCAAAGGCCCAATCATCAAACGACGCCTCCATGTCCTCGACGAAGACGCGGTTGTCCGGATAGATACGGCATCTATGGAGATCCTTGAGAGGACGGGTGTGCGATTCCGTGATCAGCGCGCGCTAGAGGTCTTTCACAAAGCAGGTGCTCAAGTGGACTTTCAGCGAGAGATCGTGAAGATACCGCAGACCTTGCTGCAGTCTTGCTTGAGAGATGCTCCGTCAGAGTACATACAATGCGCCAGAAATCCGGACAATGACGTGTCCGTGGGCGGGGATGAGATCCACGTAAGGGGCGGCTCAGGCCAGATCTACGTTATTGACTCAGTGACTAAGACGAGGAGGACAGCTACGTTAGCTGACCTGCAGAATGGTACTCGACTCATGGATGCGTTGAAGAACATCCACCTGCTTGGCGCGCCGGGTACAGGTTATTGGGTAACTCCTCAGGAGACTCCCGCGCAGATACGTGACCTTTGCGCTTGGAGGACTCTGTTTGAATATTCTGAGAAACCAGTCTCAGCTTGGATCTACAGTGAGCGGAATGCAAGATACGTCATCAGAATGGGTGAAGCGATCGCGGGAAACCTCGAGGAGCTGAGGAGGCGTCCTCTTGCCGGCTTCGAGTGTGAAGCCACATCTCCTCTTCAGTACGGGACTGAGACGTTGAAGATTATGCAGTTGATGGTCGAGCATGGTCTTCCCGTACTTTTTGCTCCTATGCCGATGGCGGGTGCTACGGCTCCCGTCACCTTGGCGGGAACCCTTGCACTTGGCAACGCTGAGGTTCTCGCTGGTATCTCGCTCGCGCAGCTCCTCAATCCGGGTACGCCCTGCGTCTATGGATGCTATGGCTCATCCTTCGACATGCGCACTGGGCTGATCACGTACGGCGGCGCCGAATGCGCCCTCATTCAGGCAGCAATGGTTCAGCTGGCGCGTTTGCACCGGCTACCCTCTGCCGCAAACTCGGGGACAACTGACTCCAAGACCGTTGACTCTCAGGAGGGCTTCGACACCGGGCTCAACTTGGCTCTGGTTGCACTCGCTGGAGCAAACCTGAGCGGTACGGTTGGACAGCTCGGGGCGGACCAGGGCGCATCTATGGAGCACCTAGTGATTGCTGATGAGATCGCTGCGGTGGTGTACAGAATAGTAGAAGGCATCCGCGTCCAGGAGGAGACTCTGGCCCTTGACGTCATCCATAAGGTTGGGCATGGCGGGAGCTACCTGGGGCAAAGACACACCCTGGCTCACTTCCGAAACGAGCATCTCCTTCCGAGCATTGCGGACAGATGGGACTGGACGCGGTGGAAGAAGGATGGTGGAAGAGACTTGGCATGGAAGGCACACGAGAAGGCTCAGTCAATCCTGAGGGATCACTGGCCTTCCCCTCTCCCGGCCCAGGTCAAAGATAGACTAGATGAATTGCTTGTTGAAGCTTCGAAATCTGGGTAGAGCGCTCGCTCTCGGCCTTGTTGCTATTCAGGATTGGCCGTTATGTACGGGTGCCCCACTAAGAGATTCTTCGGGCCGGTGTCGTCAAGCAAATGGTTGCTGACCCCGCCTAGGTATATCTTGGAACTCACGTGCGGAACGGAAGGGAGAACTAGATGGTTACACATGACGTTGGGGTCGAAGTCGGGGCCCAAGTCTTACAGTCGAAGCATCGGCTGCGCACTGACTCGAAAGACGCCTTCACAATGAGGAAGATTACATCTGCAAATTCGACTATCAGCGAATTGTGACCGCTTTTCCTTCCTTGGCCGACTCCCGTGCTGCCAGTGCTACTCGGAGGGCGGCTCGACCTTCTTCAGCGGAGACGGGGGACTTCCCGCCTTTGGAAACATGGTCGTAGAACGCGTCGAGTTCTCTCCGGTAAGCTTCAGCGAACCTTCCCATGAACCATGGATAGGGTTCGTCGATTGCGCCCTGTCTTGTCCAGAGCCGCGTGGAATCGTTCTTCCAGTTGTCGACTCTTACTGCGCCTTTACTGCCTAGGACCTCGGTTCGCAGGTCGTACCCATACTTGGAAGTTCGACTTCCCTCAATTATTCCCAAGGCGCCTGTCTGGAATTCGAGAACGGCAACGCCGTTGTCGTAGTCGCCATACTTTGCGAACTGTGGATAGACCAGGGTCTTCCCAACAGCCAAGACTCTCTTGACTCTACTGTCCATCAACCAAAGCGCAATGTCGATATCATGTATGCATTCGTCCACGAAAATGCCTCCGCTCACCCGAATGTACTCGTCTGGGGGAGGCATGGGATCCCTGGCGCAGGTCTTAACGATGAGCGGCTTGCCGAGAGCGCCTTTGACGATCATCTGCTTTGCTTTATGATATCCTGGGTCGAAGCGCCTGTTGAAACCAAGTTGGAACTTTCCACCGGAGTTCCTAACTATGGAGACGATCTTGTCGGCTTCCTTTAGTGTCAGCGCCATGGGTTTTTCAAGAAGCATAGGCACATGACCTTTACAAGCCAAGGCCACATGTTCCGTGTGTAGGCGGGTAGGCGTAGCGATCACAACGCCGTCCAACTTTTCCTTTTTGAGCATTTGGGTTGGGCTCTCATATATCCGCGCCCCAAATCTCCTCGCAACAGCTACGGCGAGTTTCTTTATCGGATCTGCCACCGCTACTAACTCTGCCCTTCCCGCACTGCTTGCAACATTCTCCGCATGCAGGCTGCCTATTCGACCGAGACCCCAGACGCCGATTCGAAGCCGTCTCATGAAGAGACATCTTTCGGCCTACATCTTCAGAGTTACTAATCTAGTTTACCGGCCGCCAGAAACTTCTTGCAGAAACCGCGACCCATTGACATGTTGTTTCTTGTTTTGGCGAGAAGGCGAGCACGCCGGATCCAGTATCTCACGACAGCCTATTGTCTCTTGATCAATCCACAGGGACGCACCGAAAGAAAATCGATGTTGCCTATTCTACCCTTCGTCGAGTAGCTCTTCGGATAGATCGACAGCTGGCCCGCATCTCAGGTCGAATAGAAGTATGCAAAGCGTGGAGGGACTGCAGACTGTGTGGGAGCGGTCAAGTCAGATCCTAGATTGTCTATACTATTCTTGAACATCCGTGGTCGGCTCAAGTGGTGTCACGGGCGATCTCGCGGCCACTGTTGATCATCAGACAGGCGCTATCCCTTCTTGAGGAAATCAGGAAGCTTTGGTGGAGCAATCACCCACAAATACTCGAACGGAGCTGTGCTCGGGTTTCTGGCTAGATGAGTGGAGCCGAACGGAATGTATACAACGTCTCCAGCAGAAACTGTCTTGGTCTCTCCGTCGATCACTAACTCTCCTTTTCCTTTGGTTATGTGATAGATCTCTTCCATCTCGTTGTGTGAATGAGCTGGCTTCGTCTCGCATCCCGGCCATATGATAGTGTACCCGACTAGGAAGTTCTTGGGTCCTCCCTCTTCAGGCAGGAGAAGGAAGTAGTTGTCTCGGCCTTCGAACTTTCTTGCAGGAGTTTCATTAATGTTCACTACTTTCAAAGTCTGACCCGCATCAACTGTATGGGAGCCTGGAGTCTTAACACTCAAGTATAATACGTGTATCGGAGTGATTCACCTGATATCGCGGACCTCAACCGGCCTTCCGGTGCTCGTGGACTCGAAAGCCCCTAGCCCAATCTGCAGCGCTGCCCTTCCGTCAGAAACGTCTGGACTCGCGGGCATATCTTCCAGTATCGTCTTGACGAAGTTTTCCATCTCTGCGACGTAGGCGTCTCCGAATCGTTGGGCAAAATGGGGTATCTCACTACTTCCGGTGTACGTGACTTCATAGTTGAGACCCTCCGAGGTGCACACAGTAACATCTGTCATCCTTGGGTTTCCTATCAGAATGCTCCCCTCAGTCCCTGAGATCTCGGCCCGAATATCATACCCGTACTTTGCATTCAGGCTCCCCTCTATGTACCCCAGCTGACCTCTTGCAAATCGGAGGATGAGCAGGGTATTGTCGACGAATTCCGGGACCTGCTTCTTGAGGTCTGAGAACACCAAACACTCTGCATCGGCGTAGATCCGCACAACTTCATCGTTCATCATCCAACGCGCAAGGTCGTAGTCATGTGTGTGCATCTCCAGCTGAAGTCCACCCCCGCGCTTCGGGTCGCAAGCCCACGCGGGTGGAGGGAAGGGGTCTCGACTTATCGAGCGAAAAACGGTGGGTTTTCCGATCGCTCCTTCATCGAGCCTGCGCTTTGCGTAGACATGTGGCAGATCAAAACGTCTCATGAATCCAACCTGAAGCTTGATCTTCTTACGCTCAACTGTTGCTATGAGTCGGTCTGCTTCCTCGAGGTTGATCGCCATCGGCTTCTCGCAGAAGACATGAAGCCCCTTCTCTGCCGCCTCAGTCGAAATCTGAGCATGAGTATCCGTAGAAGTAACTATGCAGACGGCGTCTAATCCCGGCAACTCCAGAACCTCGCCGTAATCTGAGAACGATTCGACGCCGGTCTGACGGCCTGCCTCCTTGGCAACTTCTGCATTGATATCTGCTACAGCGACAAGTTCAGCGTTTTGAATGCGCGCTCGCAAGTTCTTGGCATGTATTAGACCCATCCGACCAGTTCCAATCACGGCGAACTTCACAGTCGCCATTTCAGAACCTCAGCCGTGGCGATGTCCTCTACTGGAACTTAAGAACTTCGGGATTTGCGATATGGCGCGGCCTTTGATTGGATAGAACTGCCTTAACTTCTTCAGCCACTTGGATGGCTGTTGCTCTCAGAGCCTCAACCGTGTGTCCCGACATGTGGGGCGACAAGAATGCGTTCTGAAATTGAGTTAGTGGATTGCTTGTCTCGAGCGGTTCAATTTCATATGTGTCAAGCGCTGCTCCTGCAATCCTCTGTTGCCGAAGGGCTTCGATGAGTGCTTTCTCATCGATGGCCGCCCCCCTTGAAGTGTTGACCAGCATCGCAGTCTGTTTCATCAGTCCGATCTCTCTGCGGCCGATTAGACCACGAGTTGCCTCCGTCAGCGGAGTGTGAATGGTGACGATATCAGATTCCCGTAGAAGATCGTCGAGCGAGACTAGGCGAATGCCTAATGCTTGCTCCTCTTCGGGTCTGGGAACCACATCATAGTACAGCAGTTTGACTTGGAACGGATGCAACCTTCTCGCAACTTGAATTCCGATCCTCCCGAACCCAACGAGGCCGATGGTCTTTCCTCGCAGGTCAGTTCCAACTAGTTCACGATGCCTTTTGTCCCATTGTCCAGATCTTGCGGCCATGTCAGCCATCGTTAACTTTCTAGTGAGACTCAGAATCATCCCCAGGGTGTACTCGGCCACGGAGAGACTAATTGCTTCTGGAGCGAAGACAACTGGGATTCCACGTTTGGTTGCGTGTGCGACATCTATGTTGTCATAACCCACGCCATGTCGGGCGATTACACGGAGTTGAGGGGCGGCATCGATCATAGTGCAGGTAACCTTAGCAAGCCTCGTTATGATGCCGTTCGCTTCTCGGAGTTCGGCTAGAATGGCGGGCTCCCTGGGACTCTCGGCTAGTTTTAGATCAGCAAACTCATTGAGTATTCTGATCCCATCCTCGTGAATCGGCTCGACCAGGAGAACCTTCGCCTTCAAAGTTCAAGCACCCAATAGCGGTTAGCGCTATTCGCCACAGACTAATCAAATGATCCCATCCTCGAAATCTGATTCAAAGAGTCCGCCCCGAAAAGTCTCTCGGGTGTTGAGCCTCGAAGCAAGCCTTTTGTACCCTATCATAGCGTACTCGCGTCGAATGGTCCATGGTCGGGAAACAGACTGCGGCTGTCCTACATGCCGATTGGAAGCCGAGAAAAGGTTACACGCCGACCCCGGAAGAGGCTTCGACCCGACGTGCAATTTACGGAAGCCGGATCTGGCACAATCCAAAGGTCCTTGTCGAGGAAATACCAATGCCCGAGATAGGGCCGAAGGACGTTCTGGTGAACATCAAAGCCTGTGGAATCTGCGGCTCCGACGTTCACATGTATGAAAGCGACAACGAAGGCTACATGCTATACCCCGGACTGGTGAGAACCCCGGTCGTGATCGGCCACGAGCTTGCAGGAGTTGTCGAGAAGGTAGGCAGCGACGTTAAGAAACTCAAACCTGGTGACTATGTTGCCTGCGAGGAGATGTGGTACTGCGGCGAATGCGACCCTTGCAGGATGAGTTACTTCAATCACTGCCTCTACTTGGAGGAGATGGGTTTCACCCACAACGGCGGATTTGAACAGTACATGCGTATACACCACAAGTTCTGCTGGAGAATCAACGACTTCAAGAGCAGGTTCAAGACGGAAGATCAAATCTTTGAGGCCGGTTCCCTCATCGAGCCCGCCTGTGTCTCCTATAACGGCATGTTCGTGCGAGCAGGGGGCTTCAGGCCAGGGGCGGATGTTGCCGTTTGGGGAGCCGGCCCAATTGGTCTATCCGCGATTGGACTTGCGAAGGCTGCCGGCGCATCCAAGATAATCGCCTTCGAACTCGTGAAAGAACGCTTGGAGATAGCGAAGAGGATCGGGGCCGACTACACTTTCAACCCGAAGGAACTGGCTGAGAAGGGAGCACAGCCGTGGGAGAAGGTCGTTGAGGTCACCGGCGGAAAAGGAGTTGAGATGCATATCGAAGCAGCTGGCGATCCTGCCACGATCATCCCCCAGGCCGAAAAGAGTCTGGCAATCGGAGGCAAGATAGTAGACATAGGGCGAGCAGACAAGGCTGCGCCGGTGTTCTTCGAACTGTATCAGGTTCGTTCGCTACAGGCCTACGGGACCCAAGGGCATGCAGGAGAGGGCGTCTGGCCCAGAGTGATAAACCTAGTCGCATCTGGAAGGTACGATCCTCTCAGCATAGTCACAGCGCGTTTCCGGCTTCCAGAGGCGCCTAAGGCGCTTGAGCGCATCAGAAGCAGAGTTGATGCAAAGATCACAATAAAGCCATAGCATAATTGCGCTCCCTGGCCTGGTCCCAGGCGGAGAACTACGCTTCGACTAAGATGCCGGCTCCTCTGAGGGAGACGGCAACTCTGGACGCTTCCCTTTCAGAAAGCTCTCTAAGAGGACGCCTCACCTTCCCGGACTTCATTCCTCTCAGTCGTAGGCACTCCATGAGCGGCGCGATCGGGGGTTTGTTCAGCGTCGGTAGCAGTGTGTTCAGACGGAACTGTTGCCTTACCGCTGCTGCGTGATTTCCCGAAATTGCGGACCGGTAGATGTCCGTGCAGATTTCTGGAACAGCGTTGGCTGATGCTGCAACCGCTCCATTAGCGCCCATGATGATCGCGGGAAATATGGATGCGTCGGAACCGTTAATCACTGAAAAATCCTCCGGCATCGTTCCCAGAAGAGACAGCAGTTGGGTGAAGTCGTGGCTGCTGTCCTTGATTCCCACGACACTCTTGATCTCCGCGATGCGGGATACGAGTGCCGGGCGGAGGTTGATCCCCGTGTATCGTGGGATGTTGTAGATGAAGACTGGGATCGCTACGGATTCCGCGACTAGTCTGAAGTGTTCCAGAATCGATTCTTCATCTATGCTCGAGTAGTAGTAGGGACTTACACATCCGATGGCGTCCGCGCCGATCCTCTCTGCATGCTTGGCAAGTCTCACCGTTGAAGCGGTGTCTGGGCAGCCGACCTGAACTATCACAGGAATACGCCCTCGAGTCTCCTCCACAACAATCTCGGCGACTCTCTCTCGCTCCTGAAGTGACATCAACGCTACTTGCCCAGTACTCCCGCACGGGAAGAAACCGTTGACTCCCTCTCGTATCTGGAACTCTACGATATCTCTAAGAGACGACTCTGCGATCTTCCCGTCATCATCGAAGGGAGTTACTAGCGCGGTGATTATTCCCGAGACGTTCAACAGCAACTCGGTCCGAGTACGAGGCTTTCATGCTGATAACTGCTCCGCTGAGTCCAGCTAGAGCTTATGCGAGAGAGCGTATGAGGAACTGACAGTCTCAGTAAACTTAGGAAAGCTCGGTAAATTCGGTCTGCCAGACCGACGAGAACGGTTGGGTCATTACGTCCTCCCTCGGGCTCGCCGTAAGCCTCTTTGATATCTCAATTTCCGCCCTCAATCTTGGCCGGGAAGGATCAGAGTCTTGATGCTCTCGCCTCTCTTGTTGAGTTCGAGAGCGAGGTGGATCTCGCGGATTGGAAGCCGATGAGTTATGATTACGTCTGCGGGTATGAACCCTTTCGCGAGTTCATCAATTGCGAGCTGGAAGTTCCCGTTAGATATGTAGGATCCCATGATCCTCTTCTCATATCGCATCAACTCGTACGCTGGGAAGCATGCTAGCGCGTCCGGCTTGGAGGTGCCCATGATTATGACCCGTCCCCCGTAGGCTGCGGATCTTATGGCAAACTCTATAGTATCTGTTCTGCCGACCAGTTCGGCCGCGACATCCGCCCCTCTTCCGTCGGTCACCCGCATGACCTCAGCGACCGGGTCAACCTTGGTGGGATCTATCACGAAATCGGCCCCTACCTTTCGTGCAGCCTCGGCTCGTTTCTCTCTCGGCTCGACCGAGATTAGCGTGCCAGCTCCACTTCTTCTCAGGAGCGAGAGCCATAGCAGGCCAATTGGACCGGCGCCATACACAACGGCATTCTCACCGGGTTGAAGCTGGGTCTTCACCACGCCGTTTACGACGCAAGAGAGCGGCTCGGCGAGCGGAATGATGTCCCAAGGCATATCATCAGGAACCTTGAAGATGACACTCTCGGGTGCGACGAGGTACTCCGCGAAGGCGCCGTTAGCGTGTTCACCCAACGCAACCATGTTCGGGCAGAGATTCCGTCGATTCGACCGACAGTAGAGACAGACTCCGCAGCTCAGGTCCGGAATCATCGTCACGTGATCTCCGGGCTTCAGCAGCCTCACCTCGTTCCCGACCTCGATAACCTCTCCGCCGATCTCGTGCCCTATTATCAGGGGGGCACGAACGACATTTCTTCCCTCAAGGGTGGCGAGATCACTACCGCATACGCCGCAACGATGAACCTTGACGAGAATATCACTCGGATTCTTGACCTCCGGAACTGGAACCTTCTCAAGCCTGACACCCTCCGCCACACCGTGGAAAACGGCTGCAATCATTTGTCGAGCCATGTTTCGGTCAGAGGTAATAACTGAGATTTATGACTTCTCGCGAGCCGACCAAAGCTGTTGTGCCGATAATATCAGCTGAGACTTCAGGTTTCCTCGCATTTCCTCCAGGAGTGGGACTGACCTTCCAGAAGATAAAGAGAGAAAGCACCTGAAGCGAAGAAAGATGGTGAAAACGCCTTTCTTCATTGGAAAGGTATTCGAGGACTCACGAGGTCAGTCAGGGAGGAAATCGGACAGACTGAGGCGGCCTTTCGAAACAGCGAAGGGCAGAATCGATCCGATGAGATCTGCTCCTTATCGACGAACGTGACCATAATCGCGATCGACCTGTCAAATTATCTGGTCAGATCGGACCGGAATTCAGTTCGGCAGAACAGAAACGCACGGCTTTAAGAAACAAGATTAAGCCAGGACCGCTTCAAGCTGATCCGAGTACCCAGAAGCCGGAGAGAGTCACGATGGGCTGGAAGATTCAGACAGTTCAAGCCAGGCTTCAAGACGAAGCTGCACTACAAGGATCTAGCCATCGCCCTTGCTATAGGCTACGCGTATGGCGTGCCGCTTCCTGTCACCGGGTTGATACATGAAATGATGGGTGCGATGAAGAGTTGCGGCCGCGGCGAGTATGATCACTCAGGAATCATAACAGTGCTCGAGGACCTCGCCAAAGTGCAACTGAAGAAAACGCTCCCACAGTAGTTGTCAGCAAGCCGTGCAATGAACCGGGAGTTGGGCCTGGGTCTCTTCTTCCGATTCAGAAGTGACGACTACTTGGCGAGCACTTCGGGATTCACTATGTGCGGCGGCTTTTCACCCTTGAGACCTGCCAGCAGGTTGTCGACCGCCATGATAGCCATCTTTGTCCGCGTTGCGACCGAGGCGCTGGCGATGTGGGGCACGATGACGATGTTGTCCAGTGTCAGCAGCGGATCGTCCGGTGGTATCGGTTCTGGTTCAGTCACGTCTAATGCAGCGTACGCAATCTGTCTACTACGCAAGGCGTTGTAGAGCGCCTTTGGGTCTACGATCGGTCCTCGAGCGCTATTGACTAGTATCGCGGTCTTCTTCATCAGTTTAAACTGTTCCTCACCGATCAAGTGATGCGTTTCAGGAAGGAGCGGGCAGTGAATCGTAACGAAATCCGACTCCGCAAGCAACGTCTTGAGGTCCCTGAACTCTACACCAAGCTTCTTCTCTAGCCCAGGCCGCCTGACCGTGTCGTAGTATATGACGTTCATGTCGAACCCTTTGCCTCGCTTCGCGACTTCGGCTCCTATCCTGCCGAGACCGATTATGCCTAATGTTGCGTGGTGTACGTCTCGGCCAAGTAGTATCATGGGACCCCAGGTCTTCCACTTTCCGGCTCTGACGCTTCGTTCGCCCTCAACGACGCGCCTGGCGGCGGCCAGCAGCAATGCAAACGCGAAGTCAGCGGTTGTGTCTGTGAGCACCTCGGGCGTATTACATACCATGATCTTCCGCGTGGTGGCCACTCGAACATCCACGTTGTCGAACCCGACAGCCATGTTGCTGATGACCCGTAGTTTAGGCGCCGCGTCCATGACGGCTGCGTCTATCTTATCCGTGAGAAGCGAAAGAACTCCGTCCACACCAGAGACTTCCCTAAGGAGCACTTCGCGCGGGACCGGAAGCTCACCCTCCCAAATCCGATACTGAGCGTTCTCTGCCAGTTTGTTGAGGGCTTCTTCAGGAATTAGCCGGGTTACATAGACCTTTGGCTTCGTCTTATGGAACCCCGCTTCCTGTCTCTTACGACCGCTCCTGAAGTTTTGCCCAGGCTTGCCTCCAGACACGCTTTGTGCCTGCGACGATAGCCTCAGGTCTCTCGTCAGGCAGCGGTCTAACCTCGAACCCCACGATCGGGAGCTGCTCCTTCGGGCGGGTCTTCTTACCAAGATATCCAATATCGAAGAGTATCTTGAGGAATCGTGCCAGATCGTCCACGTCGTGCTCTCCTCTCTTGATGCCGAATCTGGGATGCTTGTCCCCGTACGCGGGATGTCCTAGAACCTTCACGCAGTTGCCCACGTGAACGTGCACGAGATAGTTCTTAAGAAGAGCAAGCGCACGTCTCGGATCTTCGCTAAGTAATGGCGCGTGAGCCATGTCATACATTATTCCAAAGTCAGGGTAGTCCTCCCTGACCATCCGCGCCAAAGCCGCACTTTCTTTTGCGGGTCCTGCGAGGCACTTCTTCTCGATGTCGCGATCGAAGGTTTCCATGGTGATTGCGACACCCTTCTTCTCACCGTAGGCGCATATCTCCTTCAGCGAACTCACGAGTACATGGGTGGCATCGTCTCGCCGCTCGTCGCCCGGGTCTGGGCCACTCAGCAGAGCAAGTCGCCTAGCTCCGAGCTCAGAAGCCTCATCAATACAAGACTTGACTTGGTTGACAGCCCTGCTCCTTTCCGAGTCATCCAGCGAGTTCAAGTCGAGTTTTTGGCTGAGGAGTACTGGCTGGGCGCCGTACGCGAGCGAGACATGCGAATTCTCCGCGACCTCCCGCACGGCTTTGCGTACCTCTGGATCCTTGATCCAAGTCACTTCGAGAACCGAGAAGAAGTCGTCATCAGCGAGTCGGGTCACTGTTTCCAGGATTGGTCCTTGTCCCGATTGCGTGTTCGGATATAGCATAAAGTGCACGATGCTGAGTCGAACACTATTCTCCCAAGAGATTCCCAAGTAGCATCCTTCTCCCGATGCAGAGTTGAAACACCATAGCTTGGAGCCTTACATATGTAGGTTTTCCGAGCGTCCAAAGATGTCATTTGGGGCAGCGGTTCCTCTCAGCGACTACGAAACGATGCAGCTACATGTTGACGAAGATCATGCTGACTCCGGCCTGGTGGCATGAGAGAAGAGAGAAGAATGCAGAAACTCAGGCTCTAGAGGTTTCGAGGAGGGTTCTTCCCTCTCTTGCGGACAACGTCAGGTCTTTGGCTCCCTTGCCGTCTTGCGCGACCCCGGTGTCGGCTCTAGAAATGCCGGGGTTACGGTTGGAATCTTCGTCACTCGACACTCGGTACTCACCGAAATCCTCCACCTCTAGATCACACCGGTGACAAGCGCAATTCCTAGAGTTGGGTAATCCCTTGACGAGAGCTATCACCAGCCCTACTCGCCAGCTCGAGTAGAGGGAAGGATCTGGTGTAGTCTTCTTGCCAAGGCGAGAATGAGAGCAACCGTGTGATCCGCAACTTCAGATGTCATGAAGTCGGGGACATTGCAGACGACTATGCCTTTCTCGGTTGCCGCTTCCACATCGATGTTGTCGTAGCCAATCCCATACTCGGCTATGCAGATGGCTCTGTGCAGATTGAGGATCACGTTTCGCGTCATCGTTGAGGTGTCGCAGAGAACGACATGAGCCTCCCTTGCTGCCTCGATCACTTGCGACTCGTTTGAGCAGTTAAACTTCTGGACCTTGGCACCAACCCTGCCCAGTATCGCCTGCTCTCTCACCCGTCTCGAAAGGACTGTCAACAATCGCTACTAGAAATTGCTCAGCCAAATGCCGCGCGCCTACGCTTGGGTGCTGCAAATATTATTCACTTAACGATTCTGCAGGTGCAGGCTTTCTTTGCTTCACGCGAGCCGTCACGTTTTTTGAAGCACTTGCATTGCGTACCGGTGAAGTTCTTCTGTTGGATGTCGCTGGAGCCTGGTGGCCTTCGACGTGCATGTGGTCACGCAAAGTCCGCATCCATGACATCTCTCCTCGTTGACCGAAGCTTTGCCGTTCAACCAGAAGCGCGCCCCAAACTTGCATCTCTTCATACATGTTCCGCAGGCGTTACATTTTATCGCGTCAGCAACGGCGACGAAACCCGATTTCCTACTTATGTTGATCCCGTACCTGTTGCACATCGCCATTATGACGCAGCAGCAGTCGCAGCAGGAACAGATAACATAGGCGTTCTTCCCAGGAGGATAGGAAAAGTAGATTAGGTGATGAACCAGACCGTGCCTGTTGGCTTTTTCGAGTACTTCTAGGGCCTTCTGGGGGACGACCCTGCTTCCTGAAGTTACTTCGGTGAGCTCATCTATTGCTTGAACCTGTTCTCTGGATCCCAGAATTATACAGGTATCTCTAGGGGCATCACATCTGCGGAATTCATTTCTGCAGTAGCAGGGAATAACTGAAGCTATTTCAGCTGACCTGATCAAACTGGAGGCGACTTCGAAAGGTAGGATGCGTGTATCGGAGTCGACGGACTTGTCAATCGGAACAACCATGGCACCCCAGTATTCTGTGAGAGAGTTCAGCAGTCTCCGCAGCAGTGAGCCGAAAATCGGGTGCGTCGAAGCTTTTGCCCACTTCACGATGAACCAGAGCATTCTAGACTCAGTAGAACCCATTCCGGAGGCTAGTTTCTGCTCGAGCGCTCGCAATCTGTCGATCAAGGAGCACGCCTCCAGCTAGGTCTTGTTGGTCGCCCTAAGGTAGTCTTCTAGAATCTTCTCGCGGTGACTCAACACGTACATGACCGACAGCTTGCTCAAGTTTGGGTTCACCGCAAGGAGATCTTCGTAACTGCCTCGGTGGGACCACCAAGCTTGCATTGACTCCACGGTTTTCGCACGGGCTCGGGGGTCGATCGCCTGGGGCCGGCAGTACCGCCTATAGCGTAGACCTTGGGATGCTTCCCAGTATGCACCCACCAAGTTGAAGAGTACGTAAGTCAGGGCCAACCAGATGACTCTCAATCCTGCACCTCGGATTCTTTCTCTTCCCTTTGTGTGGGAAGCGCGTGAGAAATCGTGAGCACACTCTTGATTGTCCAAGGGCACAAGCGTCTGCCCCAGCTCACGTATATATGCGTCGTGGAGCAAGGATCGGCAACGGCTCCATTCTCAAGGATCACAAGTCACTTTTCGAGAGCAAAACCTGAGGTGGTTCGAAGTGCGCTCCAAATCGATGAAGAAGCCGATTTGGCGCGCGCTTCCAGGGAGGAAGAGATCAAGAATCGACGCGATGTTCACGCACGCCGGCATGCCAGCAGCGCGTAGACAGCATTCCACGACAGTTTAACTGGCCTAAGCGCTATTTGTCGAGAGGTTGATGGAAACCGAAGATTTTGTCGGTGATCGTAAAGATTCTAAGGGGATCTCCGCGAGGCTCTGAACTCAGCAGTGCTCTCTTACGTTTACAATCTTCACACTCTCACTTCCGCGTTATCTGAGAGGACTGATCATCGAGAGGCCCCATGAGCTCAACGTTATAAGCCTAGGATAATCATTGCCTCTTCAACTCTTTTCGCATAACATACTTGGACGGATGCGGTGTCGAGCACATGCTTGTCGTTGCCGATCCCGGGACTGCTTGAACGAGTTGGTGGTCTCAAACGAATTCGAAAGTGAGAGTCCTACTGGCTATCGAACATAAGGAACCTGATCGGGTTCCTATTGAGGGAGTCACTTGGTGGAAATGGTCGCAACCATTCCTCGTGGAGCATCTTCTTCCATACTTTAAGCTCCCAAGTTGCAGGCATGACGAGCCCTTGCCAGAGAACACGCTCGAATCTCTAGCTGAACAGCTCAACATAGACTTTAGGCAAGTGTCGATGAATCCGCCTACGAAATTCGTGAGAAAAGCCGTCTGCAATCCACTATTTCATTATCCTTGGGGATTTCTCTTGCAGGATGGTATCATGCAGGATGAGTGGGGGGTAAAGCGCATACTGAACTCAACTCGGACTCAGAGTAGGATAGTCAGTCACCCGTTGGATGATGATGACGCCCTAGAGCACTACGAGCTCCCCGATGCGGATGCGGAGGGGCGATTTGACCAGGCCGAGGCGCATCTGCGGAGATGGACGGAGCGCTATGCGGTCAGCGGGAGTTGGGGAGGCGATGGACTCTTCATGCAAGCCTGGTACCTCAGAGGCTTCAACAAGTTCCTTGTGGACATGATTTCTCGACCAAAGATTGCTGACCGAATCCTAGACGGACTTCTAGGGTTCTTTCTAGACGCCGGGAAGCGTCTGGCTGAGTTGGGCGTAGACGTCGTCTGTATTGGAGACGACGTAGCAATGCAGACGGGCATGATAATCTCTCCGGCTCTATGGCGGAGATATTTCAAAACCCGGTTGGCTGAGATTGTCCGCGCAGTCAAGAAAAGAGGATGTCGTGTCGCATTTCACTCGGATGGGAACTGCGAGGCCATCATACCGGACCTTGTGGAGATTGGTGTCGACATCCTCGATCCGATCCAACCGGAATGTATGAACCCTCTTCGGATCAAACAGTTATACGGGGACAGGCTTACACTCAGTGGGACTATCTCTTTACAGAGCAACCTGGCCTTCGGATCCGTGGACAGTGTCAAGGAAGAGGTAAGAGACAGAATTCGTACCCTTGCCCATCACGGTGGTTTCATAATCTCTCCGTCAAATCAGGCCACGATCGACATAAGCGTTCACAATTTCGTCGCCGTCTACACTTCAGCGAGAGAGTTTGGGTCGTATCCTATCGCCTGAAACCTGAAGCAAAATATGGCTGCTACCGGCTCAGCCTCTGACGGCTCCGAGGGTCAGTCCCCTGACTAGGTAGCGTTGTGCCAGTACGGTCAAGACGATGATCGGCGCCATACCCAACGCTGAAAGACCCGCCATTTGGGACCATATGACCCCGTGAGCCTCATGCATGCCTGCCACGAGAACGGGCATCGTTGTGGCTGCTTCGCGGGTCAGTACAATGGCGAAGAGGAACTCGTTCCAGGAGAAGACGAATGAGAAGAGCGCTGTTACAGCTATTCCGGGAACCGCAACCGGCAGCACAACCCTAAGCAGAGCGCTGAATCTGGAGCATCCATCGACCATGGCAGACTCCTCGAGTTCCTTTGGGATGTCCAAGTAGAACCCCCGCATCAGCCAAACGGCAAACGGAACAGTGAGTACGAAGTGAGCTAGGACCAGTCCAGGGATGGTGTCCACTAGGCCGAGGGTGTACCACATCAAGAACAGCGGGATGATCACCGCCACGGGCGGCAGCATCCTTGTAGAGAGGATCCAGAAGGCGAGATTCATTCCTCCGGTCTTGAATCTGGCAAGGCTGTAGCCTGAGAATGCGGCGAGGACCGTTGTGATGACCGTCGTCGCTATCGCCACCATAATACTGTTCTGGATGACCAAACCGCCGCGAGCCCTGATGGCATCGAAATAGGCGTCCAAGGTTGGGCGCGTGCTCACGAAGATGGGCGGATAGACCATCACTTCTTCACGCGGCTTGAATGAGGTCATCAGCATCCAGTAGATCGGGAACATGAAGGCGATGAGTACGACAACGAGAAGAAGATAACGAACGACAGTCTTCACGGTCTTCTTCTTTGCCATGCACTTTCCACCTACTCGAACAGCCTTCTTGCTATCAAGGTTGTGACTATCGTGATTATTATCAACAAGATGTATGACAAGGCAGAGCCATACCCCATCTGGAAGTATCTGAAACCGACCAGGTAGGCGTAGAAGCTTCCTGTCTCAGTCGCACTGCCGGGACCGCCGAACGTCACAACAAAGATCGAGTCGAAGATCTTGAACGCGTCAAGGGTTCTTATGAGTAGGGCAATCGCTACTATGGGTTTCAGCATGGGAAACGTCACCCACCGCATCCTCTGCCAGCCGGAAGCCCCGTCAACCTCCGCAGCTTCAATAGGCTCCCTGGGGAGCGCTACTATCCCCGCGAGTAGAACCATCATCATGAACGGAGTCCATTCCCAGATGTCAACGAGCAGGATCGAGAGCATCGCCGTGGAGGAACTGGTGGTCCACTCAATGTTCCTATTAAACCCGAGCAGGCCTATCAGGTAGTTGATAGGGCTGGTCCTCACCTCGTAGATCAGTCTGAACATGTAGCCTACAGTGACAGGCGTAATCATCATCGGAAGAAGGAGCAGTGGCAGCGCGATCGTTTTGCCTTTGAAAGGTTCCAAGAACAGAAGCGCGATCGCCAAGCCCAACAGGAACTCAACGGTCACAGCAACACCCACAAGCACCGCCGTATTCCTCAGTGAAGACAGGAACCTCATGTCAGTGAACGCGCGAACGAAGTTGTCTGCGTAGACGAACTTCGTGAGCTCTCTGTGAACAAAATTGAATGATGTCGCACTGATGTAGATCGAGTAGATCATTGGGAAAATGACGATGAAAAGAAGCAGAGCAATCGTAGGGACAACTAGTAGGATCGCGAGGCGTCTGTCACCATTCATAGGGTCATTCCAATCCTGATACAAAAAAAGGTGGAAGATGGGGCCTCTTTCCAATCTACAGGGACGGAAGCCCCATCGCTTCTCTATACAACTTTAGCTGGGAGTCCCTTCCGTGCTCGTCCGTGATTCTTTCCCACTCTTTTGCTACGGTATCAAGCGCTTCCTTCGCGCTGATTTCTCCCGCCAAGAACCTCGACGTCTGCAGGTCCAAGATATCGTTGTATTGCGCCCCTCCCGGTATTCTAAGCTCGGGATAGAGCAACCTGATGTTCTCCTCGAAGGCGTCCAAGTATTCCTTCGGTATACCCATAGCCTTGACCTTCGGGGAGTAGAAGTGCGAGTATCTGAAGAAGTCTTGGCCGGTCGCTGGGTCCGTGACGAGCCTCAAGCTGACTTCGGGTGATTCGAAGTAGCGCAGGACCGCGTATGCCGCGTCGGGGTTCTTGCTTGCCTTCGCGATGCCTAGCAGCCACCCGCCGAAAGTCATTGAGCGCTTGTATAGCACCCCATCCTTGATGACACCAGGAGGTACGCCGAATCCCATTTGCGGGGTCTTCGCGAGAGGATCCTTCAACTCGTTGTATCGTTTCCCTTCGTCGGGCCAGTGGCACATCATCGCAACGCTGCCGTTCATGAACGCGCTGAACAGTTCATCCCACTCAAAGCCTAGGACTCCTGGCGGGGATAGATCTATCGATCGTTTGTAGCTTTCGAGCGCGGCCAACGCGTTTGGAGAGTTTATCAGAGGCTTCATGTTTGTTGGATCGAAGAGGTGCGGATCGGGTGAGCTGTATGCTATGTATCGCAGCATATACCAATAGAACTGTCGTCCTCTCTTTCCTTGCTCGGCGCAGCCCCACAGATCGGTCTGTCCGTCACCGTTTCTGTCTCTCTTGAAGAACTCGGCGACATCGTTGTATTGATCCCACGTTTGTGGAAGCGCCAGATTGTATCCATACTTTGCCTTGAAGTCTGCCTTCTCCTTCGGATCCTCGAAGAGGTCCTTTCGGTAGTAGAGGAGTATGACGTCCCCGTCCATCGTCAGCGAGTATACCTTTCCGCCGTAAGTGTTCTCCCATTCGCGAAATCCCCCGTGTATGTCTCCCCAGGCAGGGTCATCCTTCAGCATGTAGTCGTCGAGCGGCAGGAGATACTTGACATAATCGCCCATCCATGCCGGGCTGAACATGAGAAGATCGTACGCACCGGTGCCAGTTGAGAGCTCTAAGAGTTCTTTCTCGAATAGTTCGCCTATGGGAATCCCCACGACCTTAAGATCCACGCCAAAAATTTCCTTGATAGGTCCGGAATACCAGTCACGCCATGGGACCTCGAAATGCCCCGAGTGCAGGACTACTGTGATACTCTTGCCCTCAAACGGCGCTGGTTTTCCCGGAGCACTTACAGTTACCGTCTGCGCTGCCTGAGTGACGGTCTGGGTCACAACACCGGCTGGAGGAGCTGCTGGCGGCCACATGGCCGCTGCACCAGCGCCAGTCGCTACAGCACCAACGACAAGACCCGTGACAGTGCCCTTGACGAAATCTCTTCGTGAGACTTTGGACTCCTCAGCTCCTTTTTCTTTAGCCATCCAAAAGCCTCCGGCTTAGGGTACGCCCCGGTTCCAATATAATGCTTACCCCAAGCGTTCGTACGCCTAATATACTTCTTCAGGAGCCCGCCGGCGCTTTCTGACCCAGCCGTGCTCGTGGCCTCAGTCAATGTCTTAGGAGCGCCGAGGAGTTGGAAGATGTGCCGCCGGCGCATGCGGGGGTCCCGGCTTCTGTCGCTACAGCACCAGTGACCGGACGTCTAACAATATCCGTGATGAAAAAGCGGTCTACAAGTGCTTGATCGATCTGACAGAGTCGAATGCGGCGCAAATGTTCTCGGGAGGCGTGAATGCTTGCATGTTGTGAGCGCTTGCAAAAATGTATCCTCCCCCAGCTCCAAGGGTTTCTGCAACTCTTTCAGCCTCTCTCGATACGTTTTCTGCCGTTTCGAATGGAAGGAGTCTCTGAACGTCGAGACCGCCATGAAAGCAGATCAGGCTGCCAAAATCTCTCTTGAGCGATTCGGGTTCCATGCCCACTGCGAAGGGCTGGACCGGGTTTAGAATGTCCACGCCTGCCTCTGCCAGATCAGGTATTAGTGGACGCACTGACCCGCAGGAGTGATGGAAGATCCTCGCCTTTGTGGTTCGGTGAATATGATCATAGAGCTCCTTGAGTCGAGGTTTGAAAAGGCTGCGGAACAGCTCCGGAGAAAGTATCGGCCCAGTTTGCATGCCATAGTCATCCCCGAACTGTACCACTTGCACATAGTCGCCCACTGCCCGGAGGAATTCAGTGTAGAATGATTTGAAGAGTTCTAACAGGCGATCAAGTAGGAGCTCGACGAATTCAACGTTTCTGTGGAAGTCGATCATTAGCTTCTCGAAGCCTCTGAGCCACCAAGCCGTCTCGAACAAGCCGCCATAGATCGAGTCCGCAACGATCGCGAAGTCGGTGGTCTCCCGGAGCGTCTTTGCCTGTTTCTCAAGTCCTTGAGTTCTCCCGGGGTCCGCCGGGTTAGGCCACTCGAACGTTTCCAGCTGCGCTATCGTGGCGTTTCGAAGCGGGTGGTCTATCATATCGTAATAGTAGGGGCCCCGCGCCCATTTGATTCCCCACTCATCCACGAATGCCAGTCTTCCTGAAGGATCTTCGAACTCGCGAAATCTCCAAACATCTGGCGGCCTGAGTGATATGTGTCGAAAATCAACATCAAAACGTCTGAGTAGCGCTTCGTCGGGGTCAACGATCTGTTGGATTCTATCCTTTATGACGGGGGATGTATTCATCGCCAGGAACTTGGTCAACTCTTGGTATGCAAGTATGTGTATCGAGGAAACGGGGCCCCCTAGGTCTATTGGAACGCTGTCCGGTTCTTTCCGGCCGAGCGCTAGCAGAACTCTTTCCAAGTGATTCAATCTTGATCAACGCCGGTGCCCATATGTCGCCTGCTCCTAGATCAAATGCATTTCCTGCACACGGATACCTTGTTAAGCGTGGGGCGGTCAGCATGGCTGCTCTCAGAGTCCATTGCGAGATTAAGTGCCCACTTTTCCGGAGAGGTCCGATGGCTTGGTGTCGGCTTTCGAGGATTGCTTGTCAGCGAATAGTGACAACTTCTTGTGTTTTCGCTGCCTCCCTCGCCGCCAGCGCTACTTGGAGACTTGCTCGGCCTTCTTCCGCGCTGACGGGTGATTTGCCGCCTTTTGAAATATAGTCGTAGAACGCGTCCAGTTCCCTTCTGTAGGCCTCTTGGAACCTTCCCAAGAACCACGGATATGGTTCGTCAATCATGCCTCGCTTGCTCCAAAGCCGGGTAGAATCGTTCTTCCAGTTGTCGATCCTCACTGCACCTTGACTGCCTAGAACCTCGGTTCTGAGATCATAGCCGTATCTTGAAGTTCGACTTCCCTCAATTATCCCCAAGGCGCCTGTCTCGAATTCGAGAATGGCGACGCCGTTGTCGTAGTCGCCGTATTTTGCGAACTGTGGATAGACCAAGGTCTTTCCAACAGCCGAGACTCTCCTAACTCTACTGTTCATTAACCAGAGTGCAATGTCGATATCGTGTATGCACTCATCCACGAACATACCGCCGCTCACGCGGATGTATTCATCCGGAAGCGGCTTGGGATCCCTTGCGCAGGTCTTAACCACCAGCGGCTTACCTATCGAGCCCTCCACGATCATTTTCTTCGCCTTTTGATAGCCCGGATCGAAACGCCGATTGAAACCAAGTTGACACTTGACGCCTGATCTCTTAACCGCCGAAACGATCTTATCGGCCTCCTTTAGGCTAAGCGCGATCGGTTTTTCGAGAAGCATAGGCACATGAGCTTCACAAGCCAAGACCACATGTTCTGTATGCAACGGTGTAGGTGAAGCGATCACAACGCCGTCCAAACTCTCCTTTTCCAGCATCTGAGCGGGGCTCTCATACGCTCGAATGCCGAACCTTCTCGCAACGGCTAGCGCAACTCTCTTGATCGGATCCGCCACAGCGATGAGTTCCGCTTTTCTTGCACTGCCCGCAACATTCTCAGCGTGCAACTTGCCTATTCGGCCGACGCCCCAGACTCCAATTCGAACGCGCTTCATCGAAAGCATACCTCTTGGCAGCGTTGTTCTCAAATGGTATTTACTTGTTTTCCTGTGCAGTTGTCGAAAGCGAGAACCAATCGCGATCCCGAGTTATGAGCTAGCGCAGAAATTCAGCGGAGATGATGATAGCCTTATAGCCGAACGAGGCTGAATCTGCCGGTTCCGCCTTGAGAATAGACCACGAACTGTGTGTCGAGTGCGGTGCATGCATATCCTACTGTCACCAGAATGCCATATCTACGCGCAATAGCCACGGCGTCATCGAGCTGGATACTTGCGTCGAATGCGAGACCTGTCCGAGAGCTTCTGTCTGCCCAATCGATGCGATAAAGAAGACATCCTTGCTCGCGGCCTAGGGAGATCCGGCGCAAAGGCCTAAAAATAAGCTCTACTTCTGGTGTATGAGCTTGGAGTGAAACGGTTATGGCCGAAGTGGAGCTGCAACACGTCACCAAACGGTTCGGCACTGTCGAGGCCGTCAAGGATGTCAGCCTAAAAGTCATCGACAAGGAGTTCCTAACACTTCTCGGTCCGTCCGGATGCGGAAAGACAACAGTTCTTAGAATGATATCGGGGTTGGAAACGCCAACTTCCGGCGACATATTCATTGGAGGCAAGAGAGTCAACGATGTCTCGCCCCGTGATCGGGACATAGCGATGGTCTTTCAGAGCTATGCGCTCTACCCGCACATGACGGTCTACGACAACCTTGCATTTCCCCTCAAGATCAAGAAGAAACGGAAGGATGAGATATCAAAGAGAGTCAAAGAGGCTGCAACTCTATTGGGCATCGACAAGTACCTGAAGAGGAAGCCCAAAGAGCTCAGCGGAGGTGAGCAGCAGCGCGTCGCACTCGGACGCGCCATCGTGAGGAACCCTCAGGTGTTTCTGATGGACGAGCCGCTCTCCAACCTAGACGCCAAGCTAAGAGTTCACATGAGGGCCGAGCTGATTAGGCTTCAGAAGGAGCTCGCTACGACGCTCATCTATGTGACCCACGACCAGTTGGAGGCGATGACGATGTCTGACAGGATCGCGATCATAGAGGCTGGCAAGCTCATTCAACTTGATAAACCCCAGGGCATATACCGGAAGCCAGCCAACCTCTTTGTCGCGGGATTCGTTGGAAGTCCGGCTATGAACTTCTTTGACTGCTCACTCGTCAGCAAGGATGGACTCGCAATGCTCGATGCGGGAACTTTCACGTACGAGTTAGATACTGAACTGAGCAAGTTGGTCATCGACGAGGCGACGAGTGGTGAGGCCATTCTGGGAGTGCGCCCGGCGGACATTGCTATCAGGCTTGAGAAGAGAGAGAACAGCATCCCTGCCGAGGTGTACGTAGTTGAGCCCCTGGGAGACCAACTGTTGGTTGACTTTAAGCTGGGCGCCAGCGTCTACAAAGCTTTTGGGCCAGCGGACCTGCGTGCCGGAATAGGAGACAAGGTCTTCATAGAGTTCAACAGAGAGAAGATTCACATATTCGACAAGAAGACGGAGAGAGCCATCGTCTAGGATTTCAGCGTCCACACTAACATGCACATTTGATTTCCGTTCCAGAGGCGTATCTCTCTCGCTGACCGAAAGGCGGGCTCTTCACTCCTGTGACTTGGAGTCCGACTCGGACAGTGCATTCGGGACTTGTTCATCGTGAGCTCGATAGGAAACAATGAAAGGCGGTCTCGATGTCAGGTTCCTTGCTCATTCGGCAGTCCGAGCATGTGATCTTTCCGATACTGCTGTGAACTAGTGCGGTTTCTTTTTCGGGCAGACCGATTGGTCTCACAAGAGTGGAGCAATAGCCTTGCCCGTCTGTCGAAACGCCTGCGCTTCATCTGGCTTGAAGATGATCTCTGCAGATACCCATCCCTGATAATTTACCTGTTTGAGCGCTCTGAGAACAGCCTCAAAGTCGATGTGCCCTTGTCCAGGTGCACCTCTATTACAGTCGGCTAGGTGCACATGGCCGATGTGTCGTCCGAACGAACGAATGGACTGAACCGGGGAGTCCTCCTCTATGTTCATGTGGTAAGTATCAGCCAGTATCCTCATCTTGGTCGTGCCAACTCGTGCCAGCATCCTTGCGCCGTCAGAGAGGGTATGAATCAGATTCGATTCGGCCCGATTCACGGGCTCAAGTAGGAGTTGAACACCTGCCCGATCGGCTAAGCCACAGATTTGTCGTAATGTCTGTGACAGTCTATCTTTGCCGCCATTTCTGCCGAGTCTCGCTGAATAGCTACCGCGAATCAGCCCAAGAATCACTGCACAATCAAGTTCAGAGCCTAAACGAATATATTCGTGAGCTCTCTGAGCGGCGGCCGCACGGATATACTTCCGGTCGTCAAGAAAGCTTAACCCAAATTTTGTGTACGTCATGCCTGTTCCGAGGGCGGCGAGCTCAAGACCGAGTGCAGCCAGAAGCTTAGCAATCTTTGCGGGGTTCGTCTTTCGTGGGTCATCGATATGAAGCTCGACACCATGGAAGCGATTCCTTCGAACTGACTCAAGACGGATCTGTAGCTCACGGTACTTGTGAGGAGAGTCGCCTAACAGCGGCAAAGCTATTCCAAGTTTCAAAGTTCAAGCTTCTCCTTCGTTCGCCGGAACGAGTGAGATGACTCCTCTCTTATATGCTCCGACATGTGGGAACTTTTGGGTATCGTGACAATAAGGCGTACCTAACAGACGAACTCGTGAGGAAGATAATGAGCCTCGTTAGAGACGTTAGGCGGGATATGGTCTTCACTCATTTATGCAAGGACTATAACCCGGACCATCTGGCGGGGTCTGAAGCAACCGTATTGGTGGTCTTCAATGCCAGCAATCTCAAGTACGTGACAGACAGGCCGTCAGTGTCGCCAGAACGATATATGCACACACGATCTTTGGGCGGGATTTGGGGCCGGATTTCTGGCTTGATATCAGAGATACCATCGAGATCAAGCTGAGAGCGCTCGCGTCTCATGGGTCACAAATGACATTTCTTCGGAATTTCTCAAGCCAGCGTTGGGCGGACGCTTGTAGAAAATGCTGGGATATTTGCCGCATATCCGGGGGCTTCAGTCAAGCGTAAGCCACGCTGAAGCATTCGGGCTGGTCAAGAAAAGCGGATAGAACTTTGCATCCGGTATTCGCGCAATAGAACGGATACCAAAACAGTTTGTCGTGGATCTTGCGACTGCATTACGATACAGGATGCTCGTAGACTTGATAGTCTGCAAGTGTTAGAAGTGATCTGTGAATTTAAAGGAAGAAGATTAATAGAGGTCGCCCTGTACGTGGGCGCGTGGTTGATTGGATTGGCAAATTGGAAGCTTCCGCCTGATGGCGGCCACATGGAGAAGCCTTCGAGGATCTACTTCCAAAACATGACCATGTCGGACATAAAGGAGAGGCTGAAGAAGAATGACCTGATAATCATTCCAGTGGGTTCAACTGAAAACCACGGTCCCCACGCTCCTGTTGGAGAGGACACGTTTCTAGTAACACGAATGGCTGAGCTTGTCGCCCAGAAAACGGGTTGTACTGTAGCACAGCCCTACTGGTATGGGTCCCATCCGTATCATCACTTGGGAATGCCGGGAACGGTGGTGGTGGACGATGACGATTTCAAGGCAACCCTACGAGCGGTCATGGCGGGCCTCTGGAACACAGGATTCAGGAAGCAGATCCTGCTCAACGGACACGGCCAGGAATACGTGATACCGTCGGCAATACATCAGTTCGCAAAGAAGTATCAGGTGCCAGGCGTTTTCGTCAACCTGAACTGGTACCATGCGATTCCGCAGTGGTGTAAGGATAAACAGGGCGGCGGGCCATTCGACACGCCCTTCATACACGCTGATGAAGCGGAAACTTCTTTCAGCCTCGCGCTGTTCCCGGAGCTGTTCCAAATGGAGAAGGCTGTAGACACGAAACCCTATGGTTTCCTAGCGGATCAGGCGAGGCACGTTGACAAGGCAGGCAACCTATACCAAAGACCGATAAACTGGTATGGGCATGTGGGTCTGGGCCCCATGGAAGTGTTTGCCTATCCTCCAGGGGTCGTCGGGAGAGCAACACTCGCGAAGGCCGAGAAGGCTTTCAAAGGGATCGAATCCCTGCTTGACTACATGGTGGAACTCCACAACGCGATTATGGAGAAGTTCCCGGCTGGACAGCTCCCTCCGATGGAGCAGGTCACGCAGAGGAGAAGAGAGGACGTAGAGGCCGTCGTGAAAGGACCGCTCAACGGAGGCAGGCACATCTACACACTAGCCTATCCTCCATAGCGGCAAACCCTAAGACCCGTTTTCTAGGCAGATTTCGAAGCCTCAGCAAGCAATTCATCTAGTCTATCTTTGACACCGGCGGGCGGAGGGGAAGACCATTGATCCTTGAGGACGACTGGCTCTTCTCACGTGCCCTCGATGCTAAGTCTTTTCCGCCATTTTTCTTCCGGTGTGCCCAGTCCCATCTGTCCATGATGCTGAAAAGCAGATGTTCTTTCGGGAAATGAGCCAGCGTGTGTCAAGGGCCAGAGTATCCTCGCCTACTCGGATTCCTTCTATGATTCTGTGCGTGGCTGCCGCGATCTCGTCAGCTATGACGGGATGCGCGAGGGATTCACCCCGGTCCACCCCCAGCTGTCCGACCGTTCCGCCCGGGTTGGCACCCCAGAGCGCGACCTTCGGGCGGGAATGGTTCAACTTGCACGGTCGCATGGACTGCCCACAGCCGCAAACTCGGGAACAACTGACTTTAAGGCTGTTGACTCTCAGTAGGGCTTCGACACGGACCTAAGGATGAGCCGTAGCATCCGTAGACGCAGGGCGTAAAAGCGTCGAGGAGCTGCGCAAGCGCAATACTCGCAAGAACCTCGGCGTTGCCAAGCGAAAGCGTTCCCGCGAACATGACCGGGGGCACGTATCTGCGGAGGCGTCTCCTGGGGAGTCGCCCAGCAACCTGTACCCGGCGCACCGAGCAGGTGGATGTTCCTCAACCCATCCATGAGTCGAGTGCCGTTCTACAAATCGCCAACGTAGCGGTCCTCCTTGTCTTGAGCAGGTAGTCAATCACATAGATCTGACCCCAGCCGCCCTCTTGTGGATTCCATCGCCGCCGACGGGCACGTCGTTGTCCCGGTTTCCGGCGCATTGAATGTACTTTGAGGGGGCTTTTTTCAAGCAAGATCTTAGCAAGCTCCGTGGTGTCCTCCCAATTTGTCTCCGAAATTCAACCGCATGAGAGTTCGTCAGTCGTAGTACTCGAGGCCGAGGTGGGTGATCAATTCTTCTCCACGTAGATACCTCAACGTATTCTTCAGCTTCATCAATTGGATGAACAAGTCGTGTTCGGGATAAAGACCAGGCGGGGTCATCGGGCTCTTAAAGTAGAAGCTGAGCCATTCCTGGATTCCCTTCATGCCGCTGCGCTGCGCAAGATCTAGGAAAAGCGCCAAGTCTAGCACGATTGGCGCAGCTAGGATGGAATCGCGGCAGAGGAAGTTTATTTTGAGCTGCATCGGGTACCCGAGCCATCCGAAGATGTCGATGTTGTCCCAGCCTTCCTTATTATCACCTCTCGGAGGATAGTAGTCTATTCTCACCTGGTGCCGGATATTTCCGTACAAGTCCGGATACATGTCGGGCTGAAGTATGTACTGCAGGACGCCCAGCTTGGACTCTTCCTTCGTCTTGAAACTCTCCGGGTCATCCAGCACCTCGCCATCCCGGTTGCCTAGAATGTTGGTGGAGTACCATCCGCGGAGGCCGAGCATGCGCGCCTTGAAACCTGGCGCAACTATCGTTTTCATTAGTGTCTGGCCGGTCTTGAGATCTTTCCCTGCAATGGGGACTTTGTTTTGCTTGGCCAGATCAATCAGGGCGGGTATGTCGACACAGAGGTTCGGAGCCGCGTTCGCGAACGGAACTCCGGTGACCAGAGATGCATAGGCGTAGATCATTGACGGAGAGATCTCTGGTGAATTGTCTTCTAGTGCCTTCTCGAAGGCCGTAAGGTTCTCGTGTTCTGGCTTAACGATCGTGTGCGCCTCTGTGGAGCCGCAGCAGATCATCACGAGCCTCGATGCGCCCGTCCTCGTCTTGAACTCTTTGATGTCCGCCACTATCTGATCTGCGAGATCTTTCTTGTTGCAGCCAACCTTCACATGCGTCCCAGTGAGACGCCTCACCCATCTCTGCTCAAAGGCACCTTTCATCGGCTTGATATCCCGAAGCGGTGTCTCTAGACTCTTCAGCAATGCTGGATCAAGAACAGCGGCTTTCGACGCAGCCATGAATGCATCGTCAGGGAAAATGTCCCAGGCGCCAAAGACAAGGTCACGGATGTCCGCCAGTGGCACGAAGTCCTTGATGAGGGGGCTCCTCTTCTCAGTTCGCTTTCCAAGCCTTATCGTTGCCATCTGAGTCAGACTGCCGAATGGCTTTGCAAGTCCAAACTTTACTGCTTCGACGCCAGCGATCAACGTCGTGCTGACAGCTCCGAGACCAACAAGCATCACGCCCAGCTTTCCTGTGGGCTGACTCATGTCTACGCCCTTTCCCAACTCGCCGCACCTGTGATGTTCAAGCGAAGCGATATGTCGCCATAGTTCACCTTTGCGGTTCGAGTACTTCCTATACGCCAGGTCGGCTGATACTCGAGAAGCGTCACGTGATGTTAACCTGGCGCCTGGTTCCGAATGCCCAGTCGTGAATAGCCGCGCAATTGTTCCTACCGGATCGCAATTCTCCCCTTTTTCAAGTGTTCTCGTGAGACTCGTGACCGCAACGAGTATCATGATGATGCTCTGTGAGACGTAAGCATCCCAGAAGCACTGGAACCAACCGTGAGCTTCCTAAACCTAAAATGCGAACTAGGATACCCCCTAAGGAGACGGGCATTGCAAAGAAAAACCATGAGAGCGGTCCAGTTCTACGAGCCTGGAGTGCTGAAACTGGAACAAGTTGAGCTGCCGATGATAGGTCCGGATGAGATACTGGTCAAGACCGCAGTCACCTTGACGTGTGGCACAGACCTGAAGATGTACAAGAGGGGCCACCCGTTGGCCAAGCCTCCTCTCATCATTGGTCATGAGTTCGCCGGCGTTGTCGCCCAGGTTGGCGACAATGTTCAGAAGTTCAGGGAAGGCATGAGGGTTGTGGCGGCAAATTCTGCTCCCTGCAATACCTGCTTCTTCTGCAAGAGAGGCAGACAGAACCTCTGCGAGCACCTCGATGAGAACGTCATAGGCTTTTCGTGGCCCGGTGCCTATGCCGAGTATGTTCGTGTGCCACCCCACATCGTGAAACAGAACACCCTTGAGATTCCGAGTCACATTTCTTTCAAGGAAGCGGCGTTGGTAGAGCCTCTCGCCTGCGTTGTCCATGGCAAGGAAGCGGCCGAAATGGGCATTGGAGACACTGTCGTTGTTATCGGAGCTGGCCCGATAGGGCTCCTTCATCTCCAACTTGCAAAGAAGAGTGCAGGAACCGTCATCGTTTCTGACCTTTCAAAACGAAGACTTGAGGCTGCACAAGACATTGGGGCAGATCATGTGATAGAAGCAGGTCAGGAGGACCAAGTCAAGAGAGTTAAGGAGTTGACAGGCCGAAGAGGAGCAGATATCGTGATAGAGGCTGCGGGCACGCCTGAGACCTGGGAGAAAGCGGTGGCGATGACTAGGCGAGGCGGCGTCGCGCTGCTCTTTGGAGGATGCAGATCAGGCACTAGTATCTCGATCGATACGGATGTGGTGCACTATGGCGAGCTGACCATTAGAGGAGCCTTTCACCACACGCCTTCGTGCGTCGAAAAAGCGCTCAATTTGATCTCTTCAGGGATTGTGAAGGCCGAGCACCTGGTCAGCCGGGAGATGCCACTAGCCGAGGTCTCCGCAGCCTTGGAGCTGATGGCTCAAGGTCAAGCGGTAAAGGTCGCTATCCGCCCGGATCTTTGAACCGTGGTGTCATACATATCGAATCGATTAGCGATGCCGACAGCGGAACGAAAGCTGCGGAATCCGAGATTTACTAATGCTTAACAACCAGCTGACCAACTCGACATTCGAAGCGGGCAAGATCATGTATGTCGTGAACCTGGACCAAAAGATGCAGTTCGAGGTCTTGTCAAAAGCAGGCGCAGAGAAGGTGAGGGTGAAGTATCTCATCCACAAGGCAGCGGGCGCGGAGAAGTTCTTTCTGCGCTACTACTCAGTCGAGAAGGGAGGGCACACGCCCCTGAATAAGCATGCGGCCGAGCATGAAGTCTTCATTATGAAAGGCAAAGGCCGTCTAGTTGGAAGCGAACGAGAATACGATGTAGGGCCCGGAGATGCGATTTTCATTGGTTCATATGAACTTCATCAATTTGTCAACACCGAGACTGAACCCCTAGAATTCCTCTGTGTCAGAGGAGCTGATGAACTGTACACAGCCGAAAAACGTGCCTCGTCAGAATGAGGGACTCACGCCACGGCTGGATCTTCGACTCGTCCTCCTCGTCTCTTGTCACCCTGACAGAACAACGACCTTCAGAGAGTCCTTGGCCTCGGCCGCGCACCGAATAGCCTCAGCAGTGTCTTCGAGCCTAAACCTATGCGTTATGATGGAAGTTAGGTCTATTCTTCCTGAGGTCATTAGCTCGAGCGCCGCGTTTGTCTCCAACTCAGTCGTCGAGTAGCTAGGGACTATTGAAATCTCATTCAGAAAGACCTTGCTGACATCGTATGAAAGCATCGCACCTCTATGCGGCGCACCGAAGAGAATGACGGCTCCACCTTTTCTCACCAAGTCAATTGCTTGAAGTATTGCATCGGGTGCCCCGACGGAGACAATCACACCGTCGGCTCCCCTGCCACCGGTCTCTTCTCTTACGCGTTCGACCATGTCCTCACTTCTAGGATTGAAGACAGCCGTGGCTCCAAGCTTTCTTGCCGCGTCTAGCCTGAATCCAGCGATGTCACTTGCGAAAACCCTACCCGCTCCGAAGATCGTCAGAAGCCGAATGTGGGTTAGTCCTATCGGTCCGCAACCAACCACCATGAAGTCATCCCCCGGCCTAATGCGAGCCTTCGACAGCCCTCTGATACAGCAAGCCGTTGGCTCAATGAGTGTTGCTTCCTCGTCGGAGATTTTGGAAGGCAGATTGAGAACTGCACCCCGCTCGACGCTCGTTCGAGGCACCTTGAAGTATTCGGCGAAGCCGCAAGGCTCGATGGTTGTGTTGGCAAAACTCGCGCACATCGTGTGATCTCCACGCCTACAATAGTGGCACACATAGCACGGAACATGGTGATGCACGAATACGCGGTCACCAGCATGAAAGCCCTCAACTTCTTCCCCGACGTCAGTGATTCTCCCAACGGCCTCGTGGCCCAACATCGGAGGAGTGATGTGGAGGCCTCGAACCTTTTCGATATCTGTGCCGCATACTCCACAGGCTCGCATCTTCACAAGAACATCGCCCGGACCTACACTAGGAATCGGTCGATCCTCAATCCGCACCATGTTTGGCTGTACAACAAATGCGGCCTTCATCATAACCTGCCCAACCAAATTAGCGAAGTCGCCATATAACTTCCATCGGAGCCAAGAAGGAAATCCAAGGTGAGTCGAATCAAGAACACCTTGATGTTGGGCGAAGTCGAAGTCTGTGAGGCCTACTTGCCATCGATCGCGGGACGGAAGGACCTACTCCAACTAGGCAACACGGAGGAGCTTCGGTTCTACACGCATGGGAACCTCCCACCCCTCCAATTCTTCCATGTACATCGGTCAGCAGGTCAGATGAAGAGCTGCTAGTGATCTCTTTGATTTCGACATAGCGTTGAAGAGGTCGCAGGCTTTCTTCGTTCTCTCCACCAGAATCTCGATACCTTTCTTTTGAAAATACTCTGTCGTTTCTTTCGGAACCTTCATCATGCCCATGTAGCCCGTTCCGATGATGACAACCTCGGGCTCGAAACTCTGTAGAGCCTCCCTCATGTCTGAGACTTGCAATGCATGTCCTTCCTCTCTCCACCAGCTCGCCTGGACTTTGTCCCCTAAGATCATTACGTCGCTTCTGTAGGTGACCCCATCGATCACAATTCGCCCAAAATCATACGATTCGATCAATCTGTCACAGCCGCCCATGTCTCACGTCAGGAGCTACATGTGCAGCACAGTCTGGAGCAGTAATTATGCGACCAATGGCTCAATTATGGCCTTCCTGCGTTTGCGCCTCACGGAATCCACAATGGACAAGAACTCAGCCTCGTTCAGCAGGGCAATGCCGTCGTCGCAATAGCGTCCTGTTCTCCGTTCAATCTCACGATCTATCTCCTCACGTTCTTCATGGGTCGTCTCAATGCCTAGCCTGCGCAGCCATTCTCTAACTTTGATACTCATCTGCTCAATCCCTCTCCGATTTCAGACTATGGCTCAGTCCCAGCGGGCAAGACTGCGCATAGATTGTGTTTCCCTTGATGTAAACACTGCTGGAGCGTATGGGGGCTTCACAAGACGCCCGAAGACTGCTCCTCTGATCTGCTACACAGAGGTAATATGGAGCCTTGCCATCTTGGCTCATGGTCCGCCTCATGGAAGATTCCGACTACGAGCTAGTGGCACTGTACGGGTTCTCGGCCAAGTACCCGAAGAACGCACGTCTTGAATTTAATCGAAAATCAACTAGGAAAAAGGGCGACTTGATCTTTCATTTGGAAGAGGGGTTCAAGGTCTTTCTTTCGTGGGGAAGCCTAGAAGAAGCGAAGAAGCGATACTCCACCGCGGCTGCGCAGGCTTCCGGCAGCGTTGAGCGTTCCGTCAAGAGCACCGGTGGGAAATTGGACGGAACTCCCGAGACCAGGAACCTGAAGATTCAGGATCACGATGCCGTCTATACCCATGCGAGGATGCTCGTCGAGCAGAGAGGCTTCCTGTTCGGTACGCGCCGCGTCACCCAAGACGCGTACGCCCTGCACGTGCACTGCGAAGATTCCGAGAGATACTACGTCCTGTACGCCTTCGCACGGCCTGAGGTCTCTGAGGAACTAGGGAAGATCTTCCACCCCATGATGTACTCCTTGAAATGCCACACATCCTAGCCTTCCGCTTTGTTCTTGTCAGCTTCTCGAACCATACTCCAGATCGTTTTCTCGACATTGGCGCGCAGGGTGGACGGTTTGTGACGCTACCGTAGCGGGATCGTTATGAAAGCCCTAGTTTTGAACGCCATCTAATAGAATGCGACCTAGCAGAAGAACGACCGTACAGACAGGCAATATATTCCACATCTCACATTACCCAGTGTCACTGTTGATTCGTGAGCTTCGGTTATGTGGGACAGATTGTCAACAAGATCTCTGGTTGTTTGCAACGGGGTCGTCTACACGCCATCCTCCGTGATTGAGGACGGAGCCATTTTCGTAAAAGAGGGCAAGATCGAAAAAGTTGGTTCCAGAACAGAGATTTCTGACGAAGACCTCGAAACGATAGACGCCCAAGGGCAACTGATCTGTCCAGGTTTCATTGATCTTCAGGTGAACGGTGGGGGAGGAGCGTTTTTGACAGAGGACGGAAACTACGAGTCCGTTTGCAGAATTGCGAAAACACATTTGTCTTTTGGAACGACGACCCTCATGCCTACCGTGATAACGGCTCATGAGAAACAAATCCGCGCAGCCCTCTCTGCAGTAGGCGATGCCGTTCGCAAAGGGACTGGAACCGCATCCATTATTGGGAGTCATCTTGAAGGGCCGTTCATCAACGAAAAGATGAAGGGCGCTCATGATGAACGTTATGTTCTCCCGCCCTCGGTTGACCAGTTTTCGTCATTCTATGAGGCCTCGCAGGGCACATTGAGACTCCTCACAATGGCGCCAGAGTTGCCGGGGAGTCTGTCCCTCATGGAACATGCAACTGCGATGGGCTTGACTGTCTCTATTGGTCACACGACAGCGACGTTCTCAGAAGTCGAGAGGGCTGTGGAGGCTGGCGCAACGATGGCGACTCACATTTTCAACGCCATGGAAGGTCTCGGCAATCGCGAACCTGGAACCGTCGGCGCGATATTATCTATCGACAAGCTTCGAACAGGATTGATAGCAGACGGTATTCACGTGCATCCCATGTCGATGAAAGTCTGCATTCAAGCAAAGGGTGTGGAGAAGGTATTCCTCGTTACTGACGCGATGCCCCCAGCCGGCACGTCAATGACCAGCTTCCGACTCTATGATAAGCAGATCTACGTGAAGGAAAGAGGACTGTACGACCTAGATGGCACGATTGCAGGGAGCACTTTGACGATGAATAGGGCGGTGAAAGTCATCCAAGAACTTGTTGGTATACCACTCCAGAAAGCCATAGCCATGGCGACGATAAACCCCGCCGTCGCCGTTGGAATCGACAGTCTGAAAGGCAGCCTGCAGGCCGGAAAAGATGCGGACATGGTGATCTGTGACCCCCAACTGAACGTTTCCAAAGTATTGGTAAGAGGCAGGGTTGCTTACGATGCTGCAAGCTAGGTTAGCTGTCAGCAGGTGCCAGGTAAGCGGAGTTGCTTGAGTTGAGCAAGATAACGACGTGGGTTTCACTCGGTGTGACGAATTTGGCCGAGGCGCTGAGCATGACACACCCTATAGCAAGAACTAGCATCGACTGAGTGGAGGCACGCTATCCGGAATCTGTACGTACTCGTCGCTAATTGAACGCCGGAGGACTCCTGGATTTGTGAGGCTCTATGCGGTCTACATGTATTTTCAAGCTCTGATTCTGAGGGCTGTGTCCCGATGCTTGGAGGATTTCTTTCCGTGGAGCCATGTCCCGGTTTAGAATTGGGTTCAATGCTTCAGCGACCTGAACCGGTTCTTCGCTGTAGGGCGTGTTCGATCTTCCTAACGGATCAAGGATCGGACTCAGAGGTTTCCATACCGCAGAGAGCGTTGTTGGCTTCAGCACATGGAGGGCTGGCCAAGCTACTAGATGTCCTGCTCGTCCGCCTCGAACGTCGAGGCACCTTCAAGCCATCAGCGACTCTTGAACTGAGCCAAATCACAAAAGGACCGAAAGACCCATCTTAGCGTAGCGAAGCCTCCGTTTGGGCTCAATTAGGTTGGTGAAGACCATCTCTGAGCGTTTGTATGAAAGAGGTGTCAAAGTGATTCCTGGCGGAGTAACGAGGCCGTTCCATTTTTCGATCCGTATCCCTTCTACGCCAAAAAAGCATACGGAAGCAAGGTTGTTGACTTCGAGGATAATGTGTACTCGGATTTCTGGATAGGTCATGGCGCTCTGGTCCTGGGCCACATGCATCCTGCAATAGTTGGGGCCACCAAGGAACAGCTTCAGCTAGGATTTCACTTAGGAGTCTGCAACGAATGGGAAGTCAAATTCGCCGAACAGGTAGCTAAGCTGGTTCCTAGCGTAGGCATGGTAACTTTCAACAACAGCGGTACTGAAGCCAATATGCACGCCATGAAGCTGGCTGGAGCGTACACTAAGAGAGACAAGGTTGGCAAGTTTGAAGGCCATTTCCACGGAATTCTTGAGCCAGCGGTGGGCGGAGGTAATGGAGCTTATCAATCATCTTAGCCACCCAAAGAAGTCCGAGCACGTCGTACGAGGCGGCACCTATGTCGGGAATCCTCTGGTTATGCGGGCTGGCTAGGAGGCAACAAAGGTGTACGAGAGGGCGGATTCCTACACCCACATAGACAGGCTTGGCCGCAAGCTAATGAAAGCCCTGCAAGATGCGATCGAAGACGCACGAGCCAAAGCGCACGTAACAGGGTGTAATTCAATGGCTAAACTACACCTTCTAAAGCATGAGATCGAGACCAAGGACTTGAAGTCATTGGTCACAAACGCGGACCGGCAAGCCGAGAGAGAATACTTCCGCCACTTGATTTCAAAGGGAATACTCGCTATGATGCCTAGTGAAGTACATTTCTACGTTTCACTAACGCATAAGGAAGAGGAAAGCCAAAGCACAGTCGCTGCGACCCAAGAGTTCCTAAAATCACTCCGCTAGGAATAGTCGTTACCTAGCATCCCTCGAAACTCCCGTGGAACCGGACTAGAACGATGCGCCACTTCACTCGAGACTGATGTCGGCGAGCCACGAATGACAACGAAACTATAGCCTACACTCGACCACTGAGCGAAAACTGCATGTTCGAGAATGCCACGAGCTGGTGCTGACGGGCCAGGCCGTAGGGAAGTCGGATAGCCCAAACTTGTGCGGGTGGTGTTGGTCCTGACTATCCTTGCTGATTTGTGAGTAGAACGCAAGATGTCTAGGAATAGTTCGATGAACGGAGGTAGACCCTGATGTCCTGGCTGAGAACTGATGGCAGGGGCAGGTCTTTCATCGTAACGAGCCCTGGCTCGGCGTTCAACACCTTAGGGATCGTGTTGACGATTACTGCCACCGTCCCAATGTCACCGTGGACTCCTCCAATGATTCTCTCGTTTACCTTTGGAACTCCCTCGATTGAGACTGCATCGTATTCTTCTTGCACGCCCGCATGTGAGACGAATTCCATTAGTATGACAGGCTTTCCGTCCTTGATTCCGTGCGCGACGCTCTTGAGCCCGGTGACACACCCTGGTTTCACAGTCGTGTACGAAGTCACCACTTGCTTCTGAGCTATGAACGGTTCCGGCGCGAACTCCTTTATTTCGTCAAGTTTCCATCCTAAGGCGGCCGCAATCATCGCTGCTGATTCAGGGAGGCCCACGTGCCCTGTGATGGTCTTTTCACGAATCATCTTCGCAAATTCCTCGGGAGTAAGTCCGGTTCCTATCTTCTTCTGATAAGGAATTCTCCGCTTGGATGAATCCATCATTCTTGTGACTTTGATGCTATCTACGCGCAAGCATGCCCCTGTGAGAGTGATCGGCAACACATCCATGAGGTAACCAGGATTTATGCCTGTCCCAAGAATCGTCACGCCATGTTTCTTGGCCAGTTGATCAATTTCGTTTGATACTTCTGCGTACCTGTAGTATGGATAGGCAAGTTCTTCGCATGTCGAGATGACATCGACTCCCGCTTTAGCACATAAAATCAATTGAGGATGAATATCCTTGATCGAAGATTTTGTTGCAACAACCGCTATGTCCGCTTTCACTCTTGAAAGCAAACCCTCAGCATCACTGGTTACTGTGACACCGAGTGTCTTGCCCAGGTTGAGGACTTCACCTAGATCCTTTCCGGAAAGGTCTTTCGCAATATCGACTGCGCCGACAATCCTCATTCCCTTCTTGTCCAACATTCCTTTAGCTATGGCTACCCCCAACGGCCCGAGCCCGAAAACGACGACTTTGATCTCGTTCTCCATCTGTGTTCTCGCTTGGCGCGTACGCTTCTTCCTAAAGATTTAAGTCTTCGATTAGGCGGCTTCGAATTCTTGTTCATCGGACGCTCGACACCGACGCGCAGGAATCCTAGGATAGAAAAGGCATAGAGTGCTCCGTCCAAGGTTTGTCCTGTGAGACCCTTCGTCGCAGGTGGGAGAGAGAGATGTCCTGAACTATGAAGTATCTCTGAGGCTAGACTAGAGTTTCCAGATCCCGAATTCTCCTACTGTCTCGGACGTTTCCACAGGGTTGTACCACCGTTTCTTCGCGCCGACGATGGATCGCATCTTCCAGCCGGAAGTCCTGCGTTCACTTTCAATGACTTCCAGGAGTCTGTCAATCTTTGACGTTATGTCGCTCTTCTCAGCTTCCTGAAGGGAAGGCGTCTCCAAGGCAGCCTTCTGCAAGCCCCTCAAGTTCGTCGTGACTGTGTACCAGAAACCCCAATCTCTTGCTAAAAGGGTCGCGATGTACCGTGCGTCGATCGACTCAGGCGCCTGCCCCTCACTCATGGCGTGAGCTCGAAGAAGGAGCAGCGTGTCCTTGAGATCCTTCTCGCTAAAGGAGACTATCTGCAGTTTCTCCAGCAGAAGGTCTGTAAGACATATCGTTGGCAAATCCAGTTCAAGTCTGCCTCTGAAATCAATCGGATGATTCGCGGCAAGAAGCTTGTCGAAGAATACGTCGGCATAGAACCATCCGTCTGGGTGGAAGTATATCTGGCGTTGCGTCGCCGCGGAAGACAGAGTTGTCCGCCGCTTGCGGTAGCCACTAGACTCGAAGAACTTGCGCACAGCGTCTCGGAACTTTGAGTACGACACAAAGTCGAGGTCAGTATACTCCTGCTCACCTGGTCCGAGTCTACTCAGCCTCTTCGCAAATTCAGCGAAATTTCCGCTGTGAACACGAATCGCGACACCGCCGATCAATCTGAGCGGTATCTTGGCCTTTGACGCCTCGTCCACAATCTTCCGCCCTGCCTCGAGGAAGGCTTCCGTTGGGACGACTCCGCCCCATTCGGCGGGCATCCTGATGACTCTCTCTTCCAAGTCTCGGTGCCTGTGGGAAATCAGAGGGTTACAAACCTTAAAGCGTTGTGCGCGCGCGGTGAAAGAAATGGGAAATCCCATTCTCGGCGCCAGCCGGATGTGAGCAGGTGGCTCTTGATCCCTTTCTCTGTGAGGTCGAGCAAGAAACCTCGGAGGGCCCCTTTCTCCGGACTCGGTACGGGGGGATGGATTCGCTCGGCCAATCCCCGCCGCTCCTTTGGACTCGTGTATGTGTATGGTCAGTTAAACCGAGAGTTATCGTCTCTTGATGCTGATCTAGTTGCGCTACCTTCTGTTCCGGATTGATGATGACTTTGGACTTGTTGAGCGGGACTGAGCCCTGCACTGCCTACTCTTCTTCAAGAAGTTCTAAGCTGACTCTGACTCTCTTGCCGATAGACATCTTTGTGGCTTGATCTGCTGGAACCAGCCACTCCTCGATGTGAGGTCCTGAGGTGCCAGCAAACCCGGGGCCCATTATCACCGCGCCAGGGATTGTTGTCCGGAGTTGCTTGGCAATGTTCTCCGTCATCTGCTGGGCGATTCTCTCCTGTTCCGACTGCGGATATGGTCTGACTCGTTGCTCGAGCGGCTCTTCGTCGAGCCTCACTTGGACGCGAACCTTCACAGGATCCTCGCTTTGCATGATCCCAACGACGGTCCCAGTTTTCTGGACCTTCATACTATGGCGCCGCCTCCGTCATGATGCTGGGACTCCGATATGATCTGTTCGCTTTCGAGGCCCCCTATTGAAAGCATGGCAAGGCGTGAGTTGAATGCGCGGAGCTCCTGCTACTCTATATGTACCCTAAAGAGGTCGATGTCCGGACCTAGCTGGTCCAAGAAGTCTCTGGCGGCACGGTTGACATCTCTGGACTGGGTGATATATCGTCCCACCACGATAATGTCCGCCTGCGCCTCCAACGCTGTCTTGAGGTTGCCCGGTTCTATTCCGCCGGCAACGGCGACGAGCAGTCTTCTTTCCTTGGATGCTTTCTTGATTTCGCGGATCAGGTCCCATCTTGTACCTCCGGCCTTTTCCTCGTCAATCCCCCTATGGATGATCACGACATGCGGCGGTTCCTTGTACCCTTCAAGCACGCGTAGGGGATTGGAGACATCCATCATATCCACAATGGAGTAGATTCCAAGCCTCTTTGCTTCGTAGATGAATTTGTCTACAGTGTCTTTCGAGGCAAGCCCTGACGCGACGACCGCATCTGCTGTCTCTTCGAAGGCGACATCTACCTCCACTTGGCCAACGTCAAGGGTCTTCAAGTCTGAAATTATGAAAGAGTCCTTTGCGACCGATCGTAACTCGTGGACGATTCCTGCGCCGTACTTCTTGACAAGCGGGGTTCCGGCCTCGAGTATGATCCTGTCGCTCGCCGGCAGTTGTCGAATGATCTCCTTGGCCTTCTCGATGTCTGTGACATCGAGCGCGACTTGGAGATAGGGCGGGTTCCAGAGGCGGGGGACTCTGAATCCCATGATCGGGTGCGTTGCCCTGTCCTTCTCATACATGATCTTTTCAAGGCTTGGATAGTTTGTGACGGCTCTCCTCAAAGCAAGCTTTGTTGCGCCGTAGTTGTAGTGGTATATCTTGCGGTAGTCACGGGCCTCAGGATGAATGAAAACACTACATATAATCACCCAATCGTCGACCTTGTTCTCGGGAATGATGCCCTCCTCAACGGCATCTGCAACAGCCTTGGCAACTGCCGCTTGCGCTGGACCAAAGACCTTGGCGGCGTCCTCCATTCCCTTGATAGTCACCTTGGGGACGATTAGTGTGTGAGGCTTCGGCGGTAGATTTGGCCGAATCACCGCAAGAAGCGGCGTGTGCCCGGCTGATAGGCTTGCCAGACCACTTACGAAGGCCTGGCCTACCGGCCCATTCTTGTCGCCAACTACCAGATCAATGTGTGCAATCTCGGGTTCCTTGCCGACGAGTGCCTCGCCTATGAGAAACATGCTCTCATCCACAGAACAGGGACTCGCTACAGCCTATGCAGCCTGTAGCCTTCTCTTAAATGACTTGTCTCGCAAGGTTCACGGCTAAGCAGCGTGTAGGAACGGTCAAAGCAATTCCTAACAAGACAAGGCGTTTTCGCGGAGTCTAAGGAAATTATAATCTAGAGTCCAAGAACAGACGAAAGGGGAAAGAAATGAGGGGACTACTGGCCCAAGCGGGTGTATGCCGCTCAACCAGGCGTCGGTTCCACCGAGAAAGAAATCGGCGGAGCGCGAATCGAGCCCTAATGATGCCTTCAATACTTAAGGCAGTTCGGAAGGAAACGTCTGGATGATTCGTACACACGCGAGCGTGCTACGACCCACGCTTTGGATGTTCTCAAGAAACTCGAAGAACTTGGGTTGGCCCAGTAACTGCGACTCCAAGACGGTATGAGGTCTAGCCTAGGCTCGCGATTGCCCCTTGCAAGACCCGACGGTCTTCTCCGCCAAAGCAAGGTAGGTTCCTTGAATCCTTGAGAGTATTCGCTGCCGTGGCGTCCGCCTAGACCGCGAAACCTACTTTGTGCAACAGCTGATCACCAGGAACCTGCCACGCGATGCGGCAAGCTCTCTCTCAATCGCTAGGTGTGATAGCAAGCTCGGATCACGAGGATCACAAGGCTTCTGCACGTAAGTTCATGTCTGCAGGGTTCCTTTGACCAGTGTCGTATCGTATCCGAGCGGTAGAAACAGATTGACAACTGACGAGATCAAGAGTTTCACGTACGCCTCTGCATCGTAGCCGATTGATTCCTCAAATAATTCGGAGGGGACAGCGCGTTTACTTTGCATTGTTGCTCTATCAGCGGTTACTATGTAGCGAATGCTCTGCCCCGCGTGAATGTATCCTCCTTCTCTCCGTAGTTGTTGAGCAGCAACTACTTGATGGCTGAAGCTTTTGTATTCTTCAGGTGATTTGCTCAACCTCTTCTCGAGTGTCAGCTTCTCGGCAGGGACTTCGCCGCTTCTAATCATGCGTATGTACTTCCTTGTCACTTCAAGCGCTTGCGGGATGAGTTCGCGAAGTTCTATCGAATTCGACGCACGCGAAAGAAGGATTAGGATTTCTCTTTGACAGTCGCCGACTATGCCTGCTGTGTCATGGCGTCTGAGATCGATCCCACGGGTCTTCATTGTTCCGTCTCGGAAGATGCCGTAGTATCTATTCAGCACAGGGATGCGAGGGTTGGTCCTGGAATTTAGGAAGACTATCCATTTGTAGATTCCTTCGAAACTTATCGGCAGGTCTAGTTCCGTTTCGATCTCGCGGCATAAGTTATGGTATTCTTGTTCTGATGCGTTCTCTTTTCTGAGCCAGAGCGAGTCCACTATCCCGTGGATGACGTGGAAGCCTCTTGATTCAGCGATGGCACTTGCCCTTTGGAGAGCTTCCCGTGCGTAGGCGCAGGTTGCGATGTGTGCATCGATCTTGCCAAACCGCGCGTTCTTGAACCCAAGGTAGCCGACTGCTCGGTTTCGATTTACTCATCGAGCACCTATGAGCAGACTAGGATCCATTTGAGCGCGGCTTGGCGTTGATCGTATCGCGTTCGTGTCGGAGGATCCTTCGTCTCATTCCTCCAGCGTTTGTACTCGGCTCGTTTCTTGAGTAGGACCTCAAGTGAGGCGGGGACGATCCCCTGCCGGCGTTTACATATGCGGAAGCCAACCTCTGGAACACGGTTGGGCGAGTCGGGACAGCATTCGCAGTTTACGGTCTCACCGCTCAGGTTGTTCTTCGACATGATCGTCGGATACAGTGAAGAGAAGTCGACTTCGCCAACCCAATCGTGAACTCCAAACTTTGGCTCATAGACGAACCCGCCTCGGTCGGCTAGGAGAAGATTGTTTCCGTCCTTGAAGTCTTCAGGTTGAGACTTGTTCCAAGGAATCATTACTCCTCGCTTTATGGCGTGGTAGATCTGGAGCGACGACATGCTTGTTCCAATCGTACTACGCGAGGCACGTTGGAGTGGGATGATGCATGTTCGGGCAACCTCTATGAGACCTTCGAGACCGCAGTCGGTGTCGATGAAGCTGTTGCTGTAGTCTAGGTGTAGTCGGCCCATTAGGCGGGCTGCGGTGCTACGGTAGTAGATTCTTCCGTAGCTGAAGTAGCTTCGGCCTGTGACCTCGAAGACCTGCAGCGGTGCATGCTCTCTGCCAAGTACAAGTTTGTGGAGTGCGACGTGTTCTTTGGCGCGTTGGGCTATGTACGGGAAGATGAAGAAGTCGCCGCCGTCGGTGCGTACAATATCTGGATCGAACTCGTTGACCGCCCTAACAAGGCCTAGTAGTTTTTCGGCTTCCGAGCCTGAGTCGATCCGTCTTTCCTCATGCTCCATAGTGATGGTTATGGTGTCGATCGGGTCGTTCAGAGTCGGTATACGCTTGCTCGTCTTCGTGCTGACGGTCAGCTTGGCGATCCTGAATGGTGGGACCTCATATTTTGTGGATTCGGATGAATCGAGAAGACGCCAAAATACGTGGTCGTTGTGGGTTTCGGCTTCGACATAAGCTAATGGGAAGAGATCTTTCTGGTAGAGGTACATCTGTGATGATGGTATGTCAACATCATATGGTCTGTACTTGCCTCCGTAGGCTGCAAGCCGCTGGATTTTCTGTGCTAGTGCTGTAGCTTCACGGTCAGAGAAGACCTTGATCTCAAGAACCTTAGACAGTGATGAATCGTTTGGCCTCTCGAACCTCTCAACGAAACTGTATCGGTCACTGAGTTCAGGCCGAGCGACAAGGCCCAGCAGGTCGGTGAAGTTCCCGGCGATGTGGATCCTCGGGGTCCACTCGTCTACAAGTCTTACGCATTCACCGTCGCGTTTCTTCAGCCAAATAACCATGCAGCCTGATTTTGGGTAGAGGTCGAAGAGCCAGCCTTCTGTCTTCACTTCAGCTGCTCCTTCATTCGTCTTTCAAGTTCGGTGAGTCTCTTGTGATTCGCGAACAGCATCGAGAGCAGTAATGGGAACTCCTTCACCGATGAAGCGAGGACTCCGGCGGCTGAGGCGTAGAGCTTGCATTGGTTCATGAGGTCCTCGAAGATCGCCCGGTCCTCGACTCTGAGGAACTGTTTGAACTTGTTCATCTTCGCAAGTTCTTGCTCGACGACGATCCGCCAAGATGGGACGGTTCTCCCCATCCCCCTACCCCTCCACGTAATCTTCGAGGAATCGGTCAGTATGGTCTTCTCGATGTGAGATCTTTCTGATCGGCAATGGTTTGTGATGTGCCAAGGTGAATCGTGTAAACGCGTCGCGGCCTTCGGCGATGATTGTTGTGTGTGCGGTTTGTATGAGGGCTCCGTCGAATGGTTTGATGTCTTGGCGGAAACTTGTTGCGATCACACAAGAACCTGTGATTTCGGCGATCGCGGACAACGAACGTAGTACTCGTTGAAAGACACGATAGGCTTCCTGTCTATCTTTGATCTCCGGATCTTGGAAAAGCTCAGTTATGTCTGAGACGATTGCAAGTTTGGAGTTGTAACGTGCTAGGGCGCTGGACAGCTTTTCGGTCAGTAAAGATGCGAGCTGGAAGTACGTGAATGCACGGCTGATATGTACGCGGGACAATGCGAGCTTAGGTTCGATTCCGTGTTCGATCGCATATTTGGATACGGCGTAGGCGTCGAAGCTGTTTCCACCATCGATACAGACCGTGTCTGAATTCAATCCGATCGGATGGACAAGCTGAGCTCGGACACAGAGGAGCTCAGCCAGTGACCTTGAGAAAGGGTAACCTTGAAAGACCACAAACTGTCCCGTGGTCAAGTGGACAAGCTCGTCCAGTTTCTCGATCCCTGTAGTGAGTATCTGCTCCTCTGCGGCAAGACGAGCGTTCCGTGGCCTGATTGTCTCGAGAGGTTGGAGCGGCAACTCAGCGAGGAGCGCTGCTTTAAGGTATTTTGGGTTGACGTAGGTGGCTCTGGCATGGGGTAGCCGTGTGTGTTCGCAATGCATGACATCTTCTAAGCCAAACCCACAATCTGGGCAGACTCCATCGAACGCTGCTTGCACACCTTTGGCTTCTACAAAACGTCGTGAGATCAGCAAGACTTCGTCGCATAACCCACAGTAGTAGACCCATGCTTCGACTTTACGGGTGTAGCATGATTGTTGTGCGAGCTCTTCGAGCTTCCACGTCTTTGCGGTATTGATCTGGAGTGTCACTACAGAAACTATCTCCAGTCTTCGAGGCGGATTAGATCAGTCTCCTCTTCGAAGCTTGGGCTGTGCGTCCTCGATCCCTTTTTCCGTGATCGCAAAGTATGTCTCCGATTCTGGAAGGCAAGGTGAGTCTATGATGCGGGCACAACGAAGATTGTTTGAAGCCTTCTTGATCATGATTCGATGGGTCGACGCATGAGCAAGGATGTTTCCTCCCGCTGGCCTAATGGGGTCTCCGAAGAAAGCTTGAGGGTTTGCTTGGACTTGGTTGGTCAAGACGACGACCAAGTTCAGCGCTTGGGCGATCCGCGTGAGCTTGTGCAAATGTGCGTTGAGTTTCTGCTGACGCTCACTAAGATTCTCCCGGCCAATGTATTCGCTCCTGAAGTGTGAAAGCACTGAATCAACTACGATGAGTTTGATGTTCTCTTCTTGACAGAGCTTGAAGGCGTGATCAACTGTGAGGATCTGATGATCACTATTGTAAGTGCGTGCGATGAAGACTCCTTCAAGGATCTTGTCGGGGTCAAGTGACATCGCCTGCGCAATCTGATGGACGCGCTGAGGAGCAAATGTTCCTTCGCTGTCCAGAAAGAGGACTTTGCCGTTCAGCCCACCTTGCTGTAGTGGAAGCTGAGTCGTGATGCTGAGCTGCATGCAGATCTGGGAGTTGTGGGTTACGAATCCGTTGACGACGTAATTGTGGTGCGGATTGACTTCGTAGTCTACCATGTCCACAGGCTCATTCTTCACTTCGACCTTTAGGACCCGCTCCCAAGCTAGGTCGCTCTCGACCAACATGCCAAGCCTATCTATGATCTGTTGGGCTTCATCTTCGGAGGTGAATCCAGCCTGCTTCATTTGGGCTGTGAATACGCGTATGTTTTGGACGAGTTCTCGGAGGGTGGTTCGGGTCGGATGCGCTTGACTGGATTGGGCGAGGTAGTTCCTCACCCATCGTCGCCATGCCGGGTTGTCGGAGTTGAAGCCTAAGAGCTTGCCTAGTCTGTTGAAGGTTGCCATCGGAACGGGAATGATATCAGCTGAGAGGTTCCTTCGTTCGAGACGCCAGTTACGGAATTTGTCGAGGTTGAGGGACCTATCAGATCCTATCTCAGAAGCGAACCTATAGGCATACTCGCCACTTATCGCTAGAGAGCGGCGTCGCATCCTTGAGTAGATTCCAAGTTTCAGTAGCAGGAAGCGTAGCTGCTCAAGGAGCGGCTTGTGAACCGAGTAGATCTCGATCTTAGGCGCCTCTTCTTCGGCCCAGCCATCGCCGTCAAAGTATGCTCGAAGTAACCATTTGGTTTCTTCAGCGCCTAGACACATTGCTTGTTGCGGCAGAAGCTTTCTGGCGGTCTTGCCCGCCCCAGACACTTTCAGCGTCGGCATGAGCCTTAGAAGCCATTCTCCTATCTGCACCGAGGAAACGATTAGGTCATTAGGGTGACTCGGTGGCGCGTGCGGCGCGACCCCAAAGGTCTTCTCAAAACACTCGATGTAAGATCTTTGCAGATCTTCGTCAGTGTTAGTGAAGACTATTGAGCATGACTTCTCCCGCCAATCGATGTAGCCTTCGCTCGCGAGATAACCTATCAACTTGGCCAATTGGACCGTGCTCTTCTTTGGAAAAATATACTGTCTGCCGTGTTCCAATGAGGGAGTCGGTAAGTCATAGGATTCCTCGACGATTGGCAACCTTCGAACGACAGCTAGCCACCGCTTCTCCTTCAGATCCTCGGCCTGAATTTCTTCTAACTGCGCCTCGTCATTCAATGTGTAGAACCGGTGTTGGGGGCTACAAGTGATCTTGAATCCGCCTGAGGCTTGGATTGCGAACTGCTGCGGTACATTCTGTACGAACTTCCTCACGGGTTTGCCATGAGTGATGTGCTTCATAGGATCGATCTCGAAAGGTGAATCTGTCATAGAAAGCTCGGAAGCCATCCTCAGGCCACCAGTAGTAGCGATCATGGAATCCTTAGCAACGCATTTGCCGGCTCCGAATTCTCCTATGAATTCGGTGATGGCTTGAGTTTCAAGACCTCCGCCAAGTAGCTTATTCAGGTTCTCGGAGCCTGTGCTTAGGCGGAGCAGAGATTGGCGTCTATCGTAGAGCTGTTTTGCTGTTAGAAGGTCTACATGAATGATTTGACGTGCAGCGCGTACAATCTTGATCGCCGCAGAGGATTCCAACCCTGCCTTGTCGACGAGTTCCCTGATCGGCGCTACTGCTATCGCTTCGATGGAGTCGAAGCCAGCTTCCTTGAGCTTATTTGCGGTTACTGGGCCGACGCCTTCTAGGTCCTGAATGTCCTCTAATGTGTGAGACAAGTGTAATCGAATTGAACGCCATCAAGTTTTGAGGATAAGCAATGAGGCGGACGAAAGTGTATGGAGAGACTCATGAAAGTTATTCTTTAACGAGCAGCCCGGAGGGCGCGCTTTCCAGAAGACAGTCGAAGACTGTTTCCCTTGCAATAGGCTCTGAGTCTCCTCTGGAGTGAGGGTCTTCTCGATTCCCAATCTGCAATGCCAATCATAGAGGCAATGCCTAACCAGCTTCACTATCTTGCCTCTGAGATGCGACGGAACCACTTCCTTGGGAGTTCGTTTCGAGAAACGTGTAGCCTCGAGAGTGAAAATGCACTTCTCCCATGTCTCGCCGTCTCTTGCTACGGTCTCGCCGGTCTTCTCAACCGCAACGACTCTTCCTTTCAGTCTTCGGCCGCTGGCAGTCAGGGAACTCACTTGGGATACTTCTTGGCTGCCCATTGTTTGCATACGTTTGCTCCTTCTACGGCATCTCTGCCGTAGCCGTCGGCGCCCATTGATTCTGCAATCTCCATGTTGAGGGGGGCACCTCCGACCAGTGTCTTCGAGCCAATCTGAGCCTTCCGAATTGCGTCTATTACTTCGCTCATGTGCGGAAAGGTCGTCGATAGCAATGCTGACATTGCGACTACGTCAGCTGAGACCTCTTTTGTTTTCGCCAAGAAACGGTCAGCAGTGACATCGACTCCTAGGTCATGAATTTCAAATCCTGACGCTTCCACCATGCTTGCGACTATATTCTTTCCGATGTCGTGTAGGTCGCCTTCAACAGTTCCTATGACGATACGACCCTGGGCGGCAATCTCCGACGGTTTCAGATGCGCACCGAAGATCTTCATGCCTTCTTTGAAGGTCTCGCCTGCCATCACCAACTCTGGAAGGAAGAACTCCCCCGCTTGATACTTTTGGCCGACAACCTCCATACCCTTCGCCATGCCGTTGATGACGCCCTCGTACGCGCTGACTCCTTCCTTGAGCGCCCTCTCAGCGAGAGGCTTGATGTTATCTATGTCGAACCTTACGATCGCCTCTCTCAGATTTTCAAGCATGTCTTCCCTGGTCACGCGAAGACCCTCCGGAGGCCTAGACATTCCCTGACACGTTAGTAAAGATTTACCGGAAATCGGCTAGCTGTGAAGCTGCGGCCGGGTCTAATTCCGTCACATTGTTGAGAAGTGGTATGGCATGACCCGGCGAGCTAAGGTTCCAAATTCTTATTTCCTTGACCTCTGAAGTTGGGAACCTCTGAACGGCTCGGCAAGGAAGTCATGCATAAATGAGCATGGAAGTCTTTCTAGAGAACAACAGAGGAATCCTCCTCGCTTACGACCAGGGGCTTGAGCACGGTCCTACGGATTTCAATGAACAGAATGTTGATCCAGCGTTCATCATGGAACTCGCCGCTGCTGGCCGATTCAAGGGGGTAGTATTCCAGAAGGGGATAGCTGAGAAATATTATGATGGTCGAGTGCCGCTAATCCTGAAAGTCAATGGGAAGACGACTCTTGTGAAGGGGGAACCGCTGGCTCGGCAGAATTGCAGTGTGCAGCGGGCCTGTGAAATTGGTGCGAAAGCGGTCGGATACACGATCTATGCAGGCAGCGCTCATGAGAGCATCATGCTCGAAGAATTCGGAAGGATTCAAGAGGAAGCTCACAAGCTCGAGATGGCCGCGATCGCTTGGGTCTATCCCCGTGGAGAGGCCATCAAGAACGACACAGCTCCCGAGATTGTTGCGTACGCAGCAAGGACTGGGCTCGAGGTCGGTGCAGATGCTGTCAAGATCAAGTACACAGGCGATGTTCAATCATTCAAGTGGGCGGTGAGGTCTGCTGGTAAGACAAGAGTCTTCATGTCAGGCGGACCAAAGGCTCCCACGGAAGTTGACTTCCTAGGACAGGTTAGAGGAGCAATGGATGCGGGTGCAACCGGCCTGGCAGTGGGTCGCAACGTGTGGCAGAGTTCAGATCCCCTTAGAATGGCGCGCACTTTGCGAAGTCTTGTGATCGAAGACCGCTCAGTGGAGGAGACGCTTCGGACTTGAAGATCGGGATGTTGAATGGCGGCGGCGACTGCGCGGGTCTAAACGCGGTCACTAGGGCGGTTGTGAGAAAGAGCGATGAGTTGGGGTACGAGGTAATCGGCATCAAACATGGCTGGGCCGGACTACTCAACCTCGCAACTGTCCCCCTAAGATGGACCGAGGTGTCTGACATCATCAAAGTTGGCGGGACCATCCTGCACACTACGAGGACGAACCCGTTCAGCCGGAAGGAGGGACCTGAGACGGTCCTCGCAAACGCGAAGAAACTTGGTTTGGATGCCCTCATAGCCGTGGGCGGGGAAGACACGCTCAGTGTTGCCGCAAAGCTCGCACAGATGGGATTGAAAGTTATTGGCGTTCCAAAGACAATCGACAACGACATAGTCGGAACTGATGTCACATTTGGATTTGACTCAGCTGTCAACGTGACTGTCGACGCAATAGACAGAATTCAGACCACCGGCGAGTCGCATGACAGAATAATGATCGTTGAAGTGATGGGTCGACACGCGGGATGGATTGCTGCGCATGCAGGGATAGCGAGCGGTGCAAATCTCATCCTTGTGCCTGAGCAGCCGTTCGATTTGGAGGAGGTCTCAGCCTTTCTCAAGGGGAGGCATGAGTCAGGCGCTACGGCTTCCGTGGTCGTTGTCGGTGAGGGGTGCAGTTTGAAAGGCTCCCCTCCCGGCGATCCGACGAAGGTGGATGAATTCGGCCACGTCCGCCTAGGAGGAATCGGAGACCTCCTGGCGAAGGAGATCGAGCGACGCACTGGAATCGAAACGCGCGCAGTGGTGTTAGGTCATGTGGTAAGAGGCGGCGCGCCATCAGCCTATGACCGCGTGCTTGCCACTCGCCTTGGGGTCGCTGCTGTGCAAGCAGTGAAGAATCGAGAATTTGGAGTGATGGTGTGCCTTCGAGGCAACATGATCTCCAAAGTTCCGTTAAGTGACATACTGGGCAAAATGAAGAATCTCGACGGAGAAACATTGTCTCTTGTGAAGGAGTTCTGCGCATAACCGGGGAGACTGCTGCTACTGAGGCTGTATCTTGCCGCTTTGGAACCTTGTGCTCACAGGGTACCCGAGTTCAGGCAAGACGCTTCTGGCTAGGAGACTCGTGCAAGACAATCCAAGCTTCGTGAGAATTAGCGGTGACGACCTGCGCACAATGTTCTTCGATGAGCCGGCTTCTTCACGTGATGAGGATCTACTGTACTCGACACTAGCACTTGTGCGAGATGAGCTACTTAGACGCCACCACAACGTTGTAATCGACACGACTGCTCCAACAAATCAAACGCGCTCCTTTTTGATGCGCACCAAAGCTCCGAACGTCAATAGCTTGCTAATCGTGGTTGTGGCAAGCAGAGAATCCCTTCTCGAAAGAACACACGTAAAAGGCCACTTTGGGGCAGTTGAAGCTTGGGATAGGTCTTGGGAACCTCCTGCCAAGGGGGTTCCAACTTTGAAGTTTAGAAGCGACAACTTGGAAGAGTTTAACACAAACTACTACGTGCTCACAGAACTTCTCAACAGCAGAATTCACCCGTTCCGAAAGCGGTTCCTCTCAAACCTCTTTCCCAGACTTAAGGGCCAGATCCCCAGATAAACATGATACAGATTGGGATGACCATCTACGACTATGCCAAGACTTCGCTCTATCGGGTCTACGATTTACTCAAGCGTGAAGCGCAACGACTCAACGTAGCAATCGTAACCTTGGAATTCAATGGAATTCCTCCGCTTTGGGCTGCACTCGAAACAGCGGTATGCAAGAAGCTGCAGGTCGAGTGGCGGTGGAACTATGCTGGCACCATGCAGAGAGACTTCAGGTAAGGCGATTCAGCGCTTCGAAACTGATGTAGCTGATTTGAGGGGATGAAGATAGCGTCTCCAGGACGTATCGGATATTCCCGCTCCTCGTGCCTCACGAAACCTTCACCTTCTAACACGTAGACCTCGTGTTCCCACTCATGCCTGTATAATGGGGTATTCCCTCCTGGCTCCACGCTGAAATGTCACATCATGAACGTCCGGGCGCCCATTGACTTGTCGAGGAAGGCGAATTGAGCGCACTCTTTCGGATAAGCATCACACACCAAGGTGCAGTTTTCTTTTTGTATCAAGGAACCCTTAAGAGCTATTGCCAGTGGTACTTGCGGAAGCGACTTTGCGTGATCAATCATGAATCAACTCACAATAGAGACCCACCGGCATCCACTTAGCGAACCGGTGATAGAAACCTTCGATCTGACCAAGAATTTCGGTCGCTTGGTGGCCGTCGACCACGTAAATCTATCCATCCGTGAAGGCGAAATATTTGGCCTCCTTGGACCGAACGGTGCGGGAAAGACGACGACGCTTTCGATGCTCGCAACACTGCTCAAACCGACAGACGGCACAGCGAAGGTCAACGGGCATGACATACTAAGGAACTCTGACGCGGTGAGAAGATCAATTGGAATCGTCTTTCAAGATCCCAGCAGCGACGACATCCTGACGGGCAGAGAGAATCTGTACCTACACGCGCTGATGTATGGTGTCGAGAACAGCGTGCGAGAGCTACGTATCAGAGAAGTGCTACGGCTCGTAGACCTCGAGGATAGAGCGAACGGTCAGGTCAAGACCTATTCTGGAGGCATGAGGCGCCGCCTCGAGCTGGCCCGTGGCCTCCTACACAGACCAAAGATACTTTTCCTAGACGAACCGACCCTTGGACTTGATCCGCAAACCCGCGAGCATATCTGGCAATATATCCGAAGGCTCGTCGATCAGGAAAGAGTGACCATTATCATAACGACTCATTACATGGACGAAGCAGAGCACCTGTGTGACAGGGTTGCAATTATCGACGACGGCAAGATAGTTGCGCTCGACACGCCCGAGCGGCTGAAGCAAATCATAGGCGGCGACATTGTTCGCCTCCGCATCAGGAATCCCAGGCTCAGCCCCATCAAGGAGCTTGCGTACGTCGTGAAGGTTGAGCAGACGGACGGATTTGTTCTGTTGACCGTCAAGGACTCAAGTGTACATCTTCAAGAGATCCTTAGCCTAGTGGGAAACGTTGACTCTGTAGAGCTGAGAACCCCTACCCTGAACGATGTGTTCTTGCACTACACGGGCCACGAGATCAGAGAGGCCGAGGCGGAGGGGGGCTTCTTCGAGCGAACCGCAAGAGCGAGGTCTAACAGAAAATGACAGAACTTGAAGGTCTGTACGCCCTATGGTATCGTGAGTTCAAAGTCTTCCTTCGAGAGAAGTCCAGGATTGTCTCATCCCTCTTCACTCCTCTGCTCTGGGTAGTCGTTTTCGGAGGAGGATTAGGCTCCAGTGTCTCTCTGGGTGGGACCAACTACCAAGTCTTCATCTTCCCAGGCATCCTGACGATGACGATCCTGTTCTCCTCGATATTCTTCGGTCTCTATATTGTGTGGGACAAGAGGATCGACTTCTTCAAGGAAGTTCTCGTTGCTCCACTGTCACGTCTGACAATCTTTGCGGGAAAGATGCTGGGTGGCTGCACAGATGCACTCATTCAAGGCGCTCTAATGCTCGCCTTCGGAGTGGTCCTAGGTGTCTCATACACCTTAGAGACGGTGGCTGCCGCGATGATGTTCATGCTTGTGCTTGCCTCGGCAACCGTGAGCATCGGACTTGTGATAGGCTCCCGTATGGAGAGCCCCGAAGGTTTCAATCTGATCGTTAGCTTCCTTGTTTTTCCTCTCTTCTTTCTGAGTGGCGCCCTTTTCCCGATCAGTAACTTGCCGTCCTGGCTTGGCATTTTCACAGTCCTGAATCCCGTTACCTATGCTGTTGACGGAATGAGAGGCGTCATGCTAGGCACGTCTGCATTTTCTGTGATCCTAGACTTCGGTGTACTTCTCGCGTTCTCCGCCGGAATGCTCGTGATAGGCTCGATCGCGTTCAGTCGAATGAAGTAACGCATCACGCAAGGAATCTACTCAGCACTGTGAGAAACGTCATCTCGGTTTCAGGCAAACTTTAACTGCTCGCGCCGTTTGACAATGGTGCTTCCGCGAATGAATGAAGATGCATGAACACATAGGTGCCGCAGATTGCCACGGTTGAAAGGATTGCGATCAGCTCTGGGGCCATACATCGGCCGTGGGGTATTGGCAGAAAGAGTTCGGGCGATTCGCAAGGCTGCTTCCGGGATCTCGCGTGGCCGTGTTCTGGAGATCGGCGTCCTATCGCTGGTGTTCGTCGTAGCATTGGCCGTCCGGCTTCTTCCTCTGAGATTCGGGTTCTACCTGTCGGAGTTTGACCCGTATCTTCAATGGCGGATGGCTGAGTACATTGTGAAAAACGGTTTTGTTGCGTGGTTCAGCTGGCATGACACGATGAGCTGGTACCCCTGGGGGATGAATATGGCCCAGGGCAACCTCTACGGAGTAGCCTTCACTGTAGCAGCTGTTTACATGTTCCTGCATGCAATTGGTGTGCAAGCAACTGTTTTCGAAGTCACGGTACTGTTTCCAGTAGTCGCAGGCGCCCTCACGTCGATCGCATGCTACTTCCTCGGCAAGGATCTGTGGGGCCGCGGAGCAGGCCTATTGACTGCCCTCTTTATGGCGCTGAATCCGAGCAATATTAGCCGCACAACACTGGGCTTCCTTCGACATGAGCCGCTCGGAATATTCCTGATGGTTCTGGTCTTCATCTTCTTCCTTCGCGCAAATCAGAAGGGACGAAGCTCCAGGAGCACGATCACATACTCGATCCTTGCAGGCCTCACATTGTTCTACTTGGCGGCAACATGGGCCGCATCATACTATCCAATGGACCTGATCGTCCTCTATGCAGCAGTCCTTGTCTTGACCGGTAGGTATACACGTCAGCTTCTCTTCTCCTACGCGACGACTTACGGTATCTTCCTGTTCTTGACACCGCTAGCTGTGCCGAAAACCGGGTTTGGAACACTGACAAGCCTGAGCTTCCTAGTCATCCCAGGCGTCGCGCTTCTCCTACTTGCACGCGAAGCCGGTAGCCAGCTTCCATCTTGGAGGTCGAGAGCCTACGCCCTTGCTGTTGCATCTGCGGTACTTGTGGGATTGGCGTATGCGCTCGTTACCTTGAAAATAATGGATCTACCTACTGGCAAGTTCCTGTCAACTCTCAACCCCTTCACGCGCCTTGACATGCCGATCGTCCAGAGCGTATCTGAGCACAGACCAGCGACGTGGGCGTCATTCTTCTACGAATACAACACACTCACCTTTCTTGGTCTATTCGGGTTTTTCTTCATAATTCGTCGCCTTCGTGATACGGACATTTTCCTCGTACTGGCGGTCCTCACCTCGCTTTACTTCTCGGGATCACTCGTGCGACTCACGCTCATACTCGCGCCCGCATTCTCACTCCTAGCAGCAATCGCAACCGTAGAGATGGCCAAACCTGCAGTTGACATACTTCGCCAAGCGGTCATATTCCCGAAGAGGAGAATCCCTGGCCTCGTCAGGATCGGCAGAGAATTCGGCCTAGCCATGCTCCTAATCTTGATAATTGCAATTATCCCTGCTTTCTCGAAAGCAATAGCAGCGGCATATGCGCCAGCAACAATCGTGACATCCAGCATTCCGGCGTTGCCAGCTGAAGGCACGAAGTACGATGACTGGCTTCAGGCACTTGCTTGGATTCGTGACAATACACCTCGGTCATCCGTGGTCATGGCTTGGTGGGACTATGGATACTGGATGACTGCACTTGCTGATCGTAGGACCCTAGCTGACAATGGAACACAGAACACGACGCAGATCGCAATGATTGCGCAGATGTTCATGCGAAACGAGACAACGGCCATCCCGATGATGCAGAGGTACAATGTCTCTTACGTGACAGTTTTCGTGACGTACGCACGCACACAAGGGCAGAGCAGTCCAAGCTTCCTCGGTGCCGGCGAAGATGGTAAATGGTACTGGATGGTTCGCATTGCCAATCAGACTAGCTATGGCAACGAAACGATCCTATTTCAGGAGAAGAGAGCCCAGACGGAAGTCACCTACTACAGGGTACTGAAGAATGGGGATAAGGTGGTTGCCAACGAGACGATCTCAGCTGGACAGCAGCTCAGAGACAACTCCATCTTGGGATTCATGATGAACACAGGTGTGGGAATCTCTCAAGCGACCTCAAACTATTTCGACCGCGTCTTCACATCATCGAACAACTTCGTCCTAGTCTACAAGGTGCTGTATCCGAAGACCACGATCGTGACCATCAGCATAGACAAGAACAGGGTGAAGTACGGGGAAAGTGTTCACATAACAGGAACAGTCACGGACGATGAGGGAAACCCCTACAGAACCGGAACGGTCACACTACAGGACTCGATTCAAGTCGGAGTATGGGATAACGTCGCAGCGGTCAACGTGGTCGACGGCAAGTTCACTTACGATTGGACACCGCCCGCAGGCAACCATTCCGTGCGCGTGTCTTGGAGCGGTACGAAAGGAGAGTCCCTTCCCGCGGTGAGCAGTAGTGTCCAGCTCTTCGTTGAAGCCAAGACCGTCACATTGGCCATTTCTCTCTCAAACTACAATGTGACCCTTGGAGAGAACGTTACGATCTCGCTGAGATTGTCCGAAAGACTCTCGAATGGCACATTCACAATAGAATACAGTACGGACAACGCGACTTGGCTGAATCTTGCAACAGCCGAGCCCAAGAACGGCACTGCGGACTATTTGTGGGAGCCTGCGAAGGCTGGGACTCTTTACATTCGGGCAAACTACTCAGGATCTGGAAACTTCGGACCCGCCACTAGCGGCGTAGCCGTACTGTACGCGAAGCCATAGCGGATCGATTACTCTCCGACAGGGGACCGACTACTAGGGCGCCTGCCCTGCCCGTTGCCGCAGTCTAGCATATTTATCGGTCGGAGAGAACTTCGCCGGGTGCGCAATCATGGTCTCTGCGTCACAGTCAAGGCACTTGCTCTTCAGCGTGTAGCGACCACACCTCTGACACTTGCGTATCTGCCACTTCAACTGACCTTGCGCCCTTCGCCGCTGAGGCTTTTCAAAGTGTTAGCAGCTTCTTCAACCGCGGAAGCAAGTGTCGCTTCGGCCTCGGAGTACTCACGTGCCGTCGCCTCGATCCTGTATCGTGGCGCCCCAATCGCATATATTCGAATACTCGCGCCCTTGGGCTTCTTGACTTTCTTCGCATTAGACAAGGCGGTTCGGATCGCCTCGATTCCTTCGGGGGCTCTACAGGTGAGCTCGACTGTTGCGGTGAGCGTCGCCTTCTCCAGCTTGATCTTGCTCTTCGCCACTTCGGTCAGCGCGGCAGCCCATTCTGGTGGAACTTCAAGTTTTGTGAAGACTTGTTCACCTTCCTCGACGGCTTCCTGGAACACTTCGTAGGGGTTCTCCAACCTCTCGTATAGGAGAAGGCGAATTTTTTCGGTCGCCCCACTGTCGGCCTTCAGGCGTTCACCGGCACCCTTGATTATCGAGTCGGCTTTCTTCGCCCTCTTCCACTCGAGCATCTTGTCTGTCTTTTCTCGGCCCGTTACTCGGCGAAGTGAAAGGTCAACTTGGGCGCGTTCGCGATCTACGCGGAGAACCTTAAGAACGAGCTTTTGGCCTTCACGGACGTGCTCGCGGATGTTCTTCACCCACGTTGTCGAAATCTCTGAGATGTGAACAAGGCCCTCAATCCCTTCGTACTCATCCAGCCTTACGTAGGCGCCGTAGTCGACGACTCGTTTCACAGTGGCGATCGCGAGATCCCCAACATCCGGATAGGCCGGAACGGACAAAATGACTAGACTCCTACCTCAAGTCATAGAGGTCAGCCGAGAACTTGCGTGACCTCACCCTTGATCTTCGCTTTTCCCCCTTGCGTCTCAAGCAAGATGTCTTCGCAGACATTGCACTTCACTTGGGCGGAAGCTCGGTCAAAGACCACCTGTTCGTTCCCGCATTTCGTACACTTCACCTTCAAGAAGTTGCTTGCGGGCTTGGGAATGGGCTCTTTCCTGACCATACTCGATCTCACGCTCCAACCTCAAGCTTGCGGAGTCGTATGCCAAGCCTGTAGACCGTTTGACTGCATTTCCTGCATGTCAACCGCAATAGCTGTTTCTTTGTAGTCTTGGCCGTCCGTTTCAGTTCCGGCCACTTCTGGCCGCCATACCCGTGCTTCTCGCGCTCATGGCGCCTTGCACCAGCGGAGAGGGCACGCTCCTTGCCCTTCTTGTATATCGAGACAACGTGCTCAGTATGGCTTCTGCATTTTGGACAGTAAGTCGTAATTGCCTTGGGGAACTTCATCGAAGTCACGCGGCCCCTAACCCAACCACGCGTCGTATTTATGAGTTCCTCGGCCAACTCATGCGTTTCTGAAAGTGGGACCTCTCAGATTGCAAGGCCGTGGCATGGCATCCCAACTCACGTCAACGTTCCCGAATATCGGAGGGAAAGGCCCCGTTCGTATTAAGAGGAGGGAGCTTTCCACGAACGAAATCACGACTGAGATAGCACCGAAGGCACTTGCGACAGCTTGTTCTGTGGTGCGTATGGGTAACCACTAGACCATTATGTCCACCGATCTGACGAATTGAACTCCTTTCTCCACCATAGTATCTAGTGCGTTGGATAGGTGGCCCGGCGGCGAGTCGATGGCCTTTGTGAGGTCGACCGGAACAACCACCTCAAAATGCAGATCCCTACCATCCTTGGCTGAATAATAGATGCAATAATCCAACGCGAGTCCGCAGAGGAAGATCCGCTTCTTGCCTAGCGTCTCAAGATAGCCGGAGAGGCCCGTAGGCGTTCTCTTGTCATTTTCAATGAATGTTGAATAGCTGTCTATCGCCATATGGTAGCCCTTCCGGACAATGGCATTGGCGAATTCCGCCTGGATCTGGGGATGAAACTCTGCCCCGAGCGATCCTTGAACGCAATGATCGGGCCAGAGAATCGGGCCTATCCCGTTGGACTCGTACGAATCGTACGGTTTCATGCTGTGGCTGCTGGCAAACGAAAGATGACCTGCAGGATGCCAATCCTGCGTCATGACAACAACGTTACCCCGACGATGGAACCTTTCACCAAGGAGGTTTATGGGATCAATTATCTCATCCGCTTTCCTGACTGCGAGGGCGCCCTCGGGCATGAAATCGTTCTGTATGTCAACGATGACGAGCGCGTCCGTATTCTCTATTGAGACGCTTTCGAGCAGACTCAGTTCCTCAAGACGCATCGGGGGGACCACATGTAGGGATCTGCAGACAACACCAGAGAACCAAAAAGTTTGTGCCATGAACTCAGCAAGCAGCCCCGAATCCGGCTGCATAGGATATCAAACCAACGTAAACTTGAGATTGACGACGCTAAGACGATCGTTTTGTGTTGAATGACGCCTACTATTCTTCGATAGAATCGGGCGGCATGGATTATGGCAATGAACCTAGGGGTCATCTCCCACTCTTTCCACGCGTAGCAATATATGGCCTGATGGAATGAATGGGATCATACTACCCGGATTGGTGGGGCCCAATGAGACTGGATGATTCGCCTCAACGAAAATACCTATCAGAGCAGATCCGGTCGATCGCAGTCGTCTCTTTGTATGCCGACGGATTTGAGAGACTGACCCCGAGACAACGTGTGCTGGCCTACTACCTTGCCCAAGCGGGCCTTGCAGGAGACGACATCTATACAGACCAGATATCTGCATACGGTCTCAGGCTGACAGATCTTCTAGATAACCTAGTCGGTCATCTGGATGAAATCGATTCCGAGCTTGGTGCCAAGATCTCAGACTATGCGAAACTTGTTTGGATTCATCACGGAAACTATGATCTCGATAGCTACCGTAAGTTCACACCTGACTTTACTTTCGAGCAGCTGAAGGAGGTCGCCCTCGCGGCCTGGAAAAGAGGGGCAAGGTTTGGTCTTCGTGACAAGAAACAACTCAATGAGGCCCTGGTTGGCCTTCGTGATTCCATATTCAATCCCGACTACAAGCCCATGCTTACGGTCAAGAATCCCCCGGCTGGGCACGACGTCATCTCGGCAAGCAGCTGCAACTTCTACGACAACGTCACACTGCAAGAAGTTCAGTCCTTCAAAGAACGGTACAAACTGAACTCTCGCGTTGCAAAATTCAGAGGGAAACTTGTCGAACAGCCGTACAGAGCAGGAACGCCGGATGGTAAGGTTCGGCCTGGGCGTTACGCAAAGCAACTCAGAAGGATGATCTCGTTCATCCAACTAGCGATTCGCCGCGCCGATCCAGAACAGAGGGCTGTGCTCAGGAAGCTGATCAGATTCTACAGGACTGGTTTTGAAAAGGACTGGTTGGACTACAACATAGCATGGGTCAAGCTGAATCCTACGGTTGACATGATCTCGGGCTTCGTCGAGACCTATCTGGATCCAAGAAATGCAAAAGGGAGCTTCGAGACAATCGTCTCGTTCGTGGATCCAGAAGCTACGAGACTGATGCAGCGTCTAGCCGAGAATGCCGAGTACTTTGAGATGCATGCACCTTGGAAGGACGAGTACAAGAAGCGAGATTTCAAGCCTCCCGTCGCGAACGCCATCAATGTCTTAGTGGCAACCGGGGACGGCGGACCATTCTGTCCCGGCGGGATCAATCTGCCGAACGAGCAGGCGATCAGAGAGAAGTATGGAACCAAGAGTGTCCTGTTGAACAATATCATGCATGCTGCGGCGGCGGCCATTGGCGAGAAGGCGGCCGTTGAATTCTCTTCGTCCGAAGAAGAGCGCGTACGAGCAGTGAAGCATCGTTTGAGGGCTAGAGACTTGCTTGTTGCGCTGCATGAGATCGTTGGGCACGGATCTGGGAAGGTGAGTGAAAGGCTCAAGGAAGATCCCCATGCATACTTGAAGGAGTACTATTCTACATTGGAAGAATGTCGAGCAGATCTTGTCGCCCTGTGGAGCTTTTGGGATCCGAAACTGGCCGAGATCGGCGTCACGAACCATCAAGAAGTCGCAAAGGCTGGATACGATGCATACGTCCGCTCAGCCTTGGTTCTACTCAATCGGTATTCTGACTCATTGACGATTGAGGAGGACCACGATCGCGCGACTCAACTGATAATCAATTACACAATGCACCGAAATGGTTCGATCCAACAGATCGAGAAGAATTCGAAGATCTTTCTCAGGGTGAGAGACCATACGGCGATGCGCGACGCCGTTGGCGAGCTGCTATCTGAACTCATGCGGATAAAGGCCGAAGGTGATTATGACTCGATAAAGAAACTCGTTGTTGAGCACGCGGTCAGAGTCAACACTTCCTGGCGGGACCAAGTGGTAGAGCGCTGCAAGCGGATCAATCTCCCGAAGAAAGCGGCCTTCATAATGCCAATCCTGAAGCCGATACACGACAAACGGGGTCGAATCATCGACGCAGGGCTCCGCTACCCCGAAAGCTTCACAGAGCTCCAGCTACACCTGTTCAAGCAGAAGAGGAATCCGTGATCACTGGATTCTTGATGCTTGGTCTGGGCAACCATAATCTCGCAGGTATGCCAACCAGGAGAGCCTTCACATCGGCTTGATCAGATGGTGCTCCGGGCGGGAATTTCCTAGCACTTTTGAAGCGCTATTTTGAACCCGCGATCAACGGCTTTCCTCGGCTTGGCCGCGAAAGGCCGCTATGCTTTCGGCCACTTTGGCTAACCGGGCTACACTCGGCAGAGCTTGACTTCCACCGGAGCCCCGAGGCATCGGAGCATACTTGAGACCCGCATGGTGTCAATTAACGTTTTTCGCGCGGAATGCAGAGGGGCAGTAAGACGGGCTATCGGGGATTGTGATGCCATACTTGGACTTTAGCTCTTCCTAAGCCTTGAAGAGAATCTGAAGCCTCTCGACACCACACTCGGTTGTCTCAACTACAGTGCCCATGCCAGTCCGACGCACTTGTAACGCGTGCAAAGTGATCAGCTTTGACACAACGTTCTCCGTCAGCTTAGCTCGCACTTTCATTTTGTAGATAAGCGAGCGGAGCGTCCGTGGCTGACACGCGAGTCTCATTATCATCGCTTCGTGTGCATACCGATACCTGGGAACGGCGATAAGATCACCCAACTGTCTCCCGTAGAAGGATTTGGGATCTATTTCGCCAGCGATTATCGCCAATCTTTCGTCAAGACTGGTGTGCGGGGGACAGAAACCATACTTCTGCGCTATCAGCAACTTTGAAAGGTGCTTGGCATTTGCAGAACCGAATCTTTCAAGCCACCCATTGATGCCCTTCCATCCCGATATGTAGAAGGAACCTTTTACCCTGCGCATATGTTCTCTTGTTGAGGGACGCCTCACTCGAAGAGCGACAATCAGTCCTAGCCCCATCAACTTTGTGTGCAGTGTCTTGATGAAAGAGGGATCGCTCCTCTCGCATTCCAAGACCGGATAGTAGTGACGATCTCGAAACTGCTTTCTGAGCCTACACCACCGGAGCACCACGGCGAAAGCAAGCCGTTGACGCTTTAAGTTCTTTGCTCGACATGGACAGCACAGTCAGGTATCTCTATCACGTCTTAAGCTGAGCCAACGGCACGGAGCGGTAGAGAAGTGTATAGGAGCAGGAATGCGATGTCTGCGTTCAGAGCTGTTGTTTTCGATCTGGATGGCACGTTGATAGATTCCAATTGGCTTCACCTTCGATCATGGCGGATCGCTCTGAAAAAGTTGGGACTCGATGTTCCTGACCAAGAAATCGTTCATGGGCTTGGCTTGAAGACCCTCGACATCGCAAGAGGGATCGTCTCCAGCTTCGGCGAACAGACCGTCTCAAGGCTCGTCGAACTGAAGACTCAACTCTTTGAGGAAGCCTGGCGCCAGGAAGTGAAACCTCGAGAAGGAGCTCTAGAGCTCCTCCAGATGATAAGAGCGGAAGGGCTGCGATCTGCAGTGGCCTCCTCGAATACAGTTGAGAGAATATTCAAGACGACCCAGCATTTCGGAATGGACAGGCTGCTAGATGCCGTTGTCGGAATCGACGAAGTTCAAGTGGGCAAGCCAGACCCAGCACTTGTGAGAGTTGCCATGGAGAAGCTCGGAGTAGCCGGCAATGAAACTATCTATGTCGGAGATAGTAAGTACGACATCGAGGCAGGCCGAGCTGCCGGCGCACGGACGGCCCTTGTTGTACAGTCGATCGCGGCGCAATCAAACCTCAAGTTTCAACCCGACTACAGAGTGAATGAGCTATCCGAGCTTCGAGCAATTATTTGGCCAAACGAGCGCAGAGCTTAAGCAGAGTTCCGTCACGTGGGTGTTGGAAGCGGCTCAGAAGCTGAGACTTGGTGACCAATTCTTCTTCCCAGCCTTCTCCCGATCCAAGTCCCATCTGCTGAGGATACGAACGGCTTCAACAGCGACCTTGCACGCGTCCTCTTCGCCTTTGACCTCAAATGTGTCAGTGGCTCGATTAGCGTAGACCGCAAGGACGCAGCCGCTTCGGAATCCATAGATACCCGTCAGAGTGAAGATCGTCGACGCTTCCATTTCCATTGTGATAATACGTTGTCTTCGAAGTCGCTCGACGAGCCTTTCAGCATGCGGGGGAAGGTATCCCTCAACCCCTGGACGACCTTGGCCCACGTAGAAGCTGTCAGTGGACGCTGTATATCCCACACGATACTTCTTCCCAAACTTCTCTGCCGCCTCGATCAATGCGAGGGTTACGTCGTAGCTTGCAGCGGCCGGGTACTCGGCCGGGACATATTGCTTGCTGGTGCCGTCAAGTCGAAAGGCGGCTGTTGATATGGCAATGTCTCCACATTCCAGATCTGGTATCAGCGAGCCACAGGAACCGACTCGAATGAAGGTGTCTGCGCCGATCCTGCTCAACTCTTCAACCGCAATGGCCGTAGCTGGGCAACCTATGCCTGTGGAACATGCGGACACCATCGTTTGGCCTATCGTTCCGGACCAGATCTTGTACTCTCTGTGCGAAGATACTTCATGGGCCGAATCCCAAAACTTGGCTATCTTCGGCACACGGTCTGGATCACCCGGAAGGAACACATAACTGCCGACTTCCCCCCTCTTTGCCGAGACGTGATACTGGATCCCTCCCTTGGACTCAGGTCGGACAGCAGAGACTAGTCTACCGCTCACTCTTCCCGCCTCAATATCGGTCGAACTGCACAGGATAAAAGCGTTCGTCGAGTGGTAGCAGGGTTTGGACTTCGTGGTCACGCGTCCAAAGATCCGAAGTGACATGCCAGAATTCTGTAGCTTGCTAAAGGCGAACGCCCGAACTAGTGCAATTTTTTAAAGTAATCGATGCATATCGTGCGGCATGCTTCGTTCTGTTGAGAAGCTAGGCGCCACCATCTTCGATGCCGCCTCTGCTCCACTACGCCTGCAGATCCTTCGTCTCCTCTCTACGAAGGGCGCTTTGCCATATACGGAGATCATGTCATCGCTCAAGTTGGATCCAGTTCGTGACGCCGGGAAGTTCGTCTACCACCTTCGGAGTCTCACCGAGGTAGGCCTGATTAGCTCGGAAAAACGCACGAAGAAATATGAGATCACCGAACTTGGCGAAATGGTAGTACATTTCGCAAGAGACCTCGAAGAATATGTCGGTGTAAAACGCGGAAAACTGTTCGTCAGGACGTCCCGGCTTGCGATCGAAGACTTCCACAGGAGCAAGATCGCAAGATCCCTAGTCGTTGAGGCGGGTGTTCCTCAGGAACTTGCAGATGAAATAGCCGCCGAGGCAGAAGACCGGCTGATCAAGCTCAGGACCTCCTATCTGACAGCGGCGTTGATTCGTGAGTTCGTCAATGCTATCCTCATCGAGAAGAAGCTCGAAGAATACAGGCATAAGCTGACACGCGTTGGCATGCCGGTTTACGATGTGACGCAACTTCTCCGCACCACAGGTGAACTCGGCTTGGCAACTGACTACGTTCAGAAATCCGCGGGAGCTTCCGTGCTTGGGGAATATGTTTTGCTGGAGTGCCTGCCCCGCGAGATAGCTGATGCCCACATCTCAGGACAAATCCACATATGCGATCTCGACAGCTGGCCTCTCAAGCCGACCGAGGTACAGCATGATCTCCGATATTTCCTGAAGAACGGGCTCGTTGGTTTCAAACCGCCCCAAAGCTTCAACGCTGCACTGACGATGATTCAGAACATCTACCGTCTAGGAAAGGCTGAGGTTTCCGGAGAACAGGGCTTCGATCTCTTCAATGTCTTTCTGGCACCATATGTCGAGGACACACCTGAGGACACAATCAGAGAGTCACTGGAACTCTTCCTTTCGTCCGTCGCGCAGGATTCTCCGGGAGGCGTCGGTCAACCTGGACTTTCCATCGGCCTCGAATACGTCGTCCCTGAGTTCTTGGAGAATGTGGAGGCAGTTGGGCCAGGAGGAAGAACGATTGGAGTCTACGGTGACTATCGTGAAGAGGCTGGGATAGTCCTGGACGCTCTACTGGAAGCAACTTCACAAGAGGCGCAGATCAACCCGTTGGCCAACCCCCGGCTCATCTTCAAACTTCGAGACTCGGTCGAGAAGAACGATGAGGCCCGATGTCATGTCCTGAAGACTCATGAGTTGGCCGCGTCTAGGAGACTGCCGTATATAGCACTGCTTCGAGATGGCTCACGAGACTGCTACACGGCGACCGGCCTAAGGCTTTCGGACGATTGGAGCAAGCAGTGGGAATCGGACTGCTATAGGACAGGCTCCATGGCAACGATCTTTCTCAATCTACCGCGGCTGGCCTATGAAGCGCGGAAAGATGAGGATAGGTTGTTCAAGCTGATGAGCGACACAGTTGGATTGACGCTCGAAGCCTTCAAGATGAAGAGAAAGTTCATGATCGATAGGCTGAAGCAACCTATTCTGCCGCTGCTCTTTGGGTCCGGACAAGGGACGCCCTACTTCCGCGAGAAAATGGCTGCCTACTCAATAGCGCTTCTTGGGCTGAACGAGGCTTGCCTCGCACATACGGGAAGCGAGTTGAGAAAGGACTCGCTAGCTTTTGGAGAGAGGATTCTTCAGGAGCTGAAGAAGCAAAGCGAGGCAGCGTCAGAGAGCCTAGGAATGCGTTTTATTGTATCCGAACGACCAGGCGATGATGCAACCTCAAGACTTGCAGAGCTTGACGTGGAGCAATATGGCAAGAGCACAGTCGCTGCCCAAGGTGGACGGAATTACCCATTCTACACGGATTTGCCGACTGTACCTTTGACCTCAAAGATTCCACTCAACGAGAGACTTGCGATCGAAGGAATGCTGCAGACCGCGATCCTAGGCGGCCACTTGGCTATGATTTCTGTGGACTCCAAAACTAGCGCGGAGGCTCTGCTGGCTCTGACGCATGACGCATCGTCAAGCGGGCTCAGGTTCATCACGTATTCTGGGGTCTATTCGTTCTGCAAGAACTGCAATCGAATCATCGATGGTTTGGTTTCGAGTTGCAGTTCATGCGGGTCGGACAACGTTACACAGTACGGGCGTTCATCGTCCACTTACATTCCACTCGCGTTGTGGCCGGAAGGGAAGAGGCGAGCGATCGAGAAGAGAGCCGTATACTCACTGTCCTAGCCAATTTCTCAATGCTGTCGCAGTAGACTCGGCTTTGGCTGGGGCCCAATACTCGTCTGATTTGATCATTCCCTCACGTAGGGTCTGCCTAGCGCGCGCGGGAATTTCTTTCCGCCGATCGCAGCAACGAGGATTAAGAGCGTGACGGCGTATGGCATCATCTGGACAAAGTAGAAAGGAACTATCTCCTTCACCCCTGGAGAGACCACGACCGTGTATGCAACACCCTCTGAGAAGCCGAATATGAAGGCGGCGACCAGCGCCAGCAACGGGTCGAGACCTGCGAAGACTACGGCTGCAAGGGCTATGAAACCTCTGCCCGCGGAGATCTCCTTGACCACTCCGCCGAACCAGGCCAGCGGCATGAAGGCCCCACCTAACCCAGCAAGCGCCCCGCCAGCAACGCACATATAGAGCCTGATGCGCCAAACGCTTACGCCCGCGACATCGACCGCCATGGGGTTCTCACCAGCAGCCCGTATCCTTACTCCCAGCAGAGTCCTGCGTAGAAGAAGATAGGCGAGGATAGCGATGACAATCGCGGCGATCGTTACTGGACTAAGGCTGAAGTATACGTCCCCTGACCTGAACTGGATGGGCTCGAACATCAATTCACGGCGGAACATGTGAATCCCGGGAAACGCCCAGATGGACATGAGTAGATATGGACCCAGTCCGAGCGCAAGTATGTTCAAGCCCATGCCAGCGATGACTTGGTTTGCCTTCCCGTAGACGCATACCACCCCAAACATGAGACCCATCAAGGCACCAGTCGCAGACCCAAGAATCAGACCATACAGCCCGCTCCCGAAAACTTCCGCCCAGAGAACCCCGAGAACTGCGGTAACCAGGAAAATTCCTTCCATGCCAACGTTGACCGTGCCCGCTTGCTCGTTCAGACACTCGCCGACCGCGGCCAACGCCAAAGGAGTCATTGCCAACAGACCCGTCTCTATGAGGCCGGGAAGGCCGAATCCCGCCAATGAAATCATGTACATTACAGCCAGCGTTGCCACAATTCCGATCAGATACCAGAGAAGCCTACGTACTAGTTTCACGACTGACGGCGCCTTCTGACTATTGCGACTATTTCCGGCATCGCAAGCGCGATCACAATGATGCCTTGGATCGCCTCGACCATTTCGGATGCAACTCCAACATTATACTCCATATAACGACCTCCATGCGCTAGGCCCCCGTAGAATATTGCGGCTAAGATCCCGCCAATAGGATGATTTCTTCCAATCAGGGCCACTCCAATGCCGTCGAAGCCCAGATTCACCAGGTTGCCTAGAGTCGCGTAGAGAGTCCAAGAGGGAGGACGCCCCAGAACCTGACTCGCGCCTGCCAATCCGGCTGCTAGGCCGCCTACCAGGAAACTCACCAGAATAGCTCGGCTGCTACTGGCTCCTGCATACTTGGCTGCTTCAGGGTTGTCTCCGACGAGTCTGAGCTCAAAACCTACCCCTGTGCGCCAAAGAAGAATAGCGACCGCGATGCAGAAAGCCACGATCACAAGAATGATTGCGGTCAGCGTTGCCCCTATTATTGGGTAGCGGGCCGTCGGTAGTGCGGGTATTGCCCGTTCAGCTCTCCCTGGTTCTCCGAAGTAGGTGCGTATTAGGTAGGTGACGAAATATAAGGCGATCCAGTTCAGCATGATCGTGGAGACGACCTCATGCACTCCTCTCCAGATCTTGAGAATGGCAGCAGGGAGGGCCCAAAGCGCTCCAAGACTCATGGCGACGGCTGTGGCGACTGCTGGATGCACCCCTGCTGGCAGTAGGATGGCACCGCCGACGATTGTCGCCCCTATGGCGCCAACGTACATCTGACCTTCTGCCCCTATGTTGAAAAGAGCAGCTCTCACCCCAACGGCGAAGGTGACCGCGGTCACCATGAGAGGCGTCGCGAAGGCCAAAGATTCCAGAAGCCCTCCAGCGCTTCCGAAGGCGCCGCTGAACAACGCAAAGTATGCTCGGATGGGATCGTAGCCGAAGGTCAGCATTAGGAAAGCTCCCACAACGAGCCCAATCACGACAGCCGCTCCGGATTCCGCCAGCGGACGACCCATTGCAGCTAAGCGCTTAATCATCTGGCTCCGCAACTGGGTCTGCTAAGACATAAGCTCAAGACTTGTCTGACATATGTTGTTGTCCAACGGTTCAAAGAAAAAGGGAAGAGAGCCACTATCCCAGTGTGACTCTCCATTGCTCCACTGCTTCTTTCGACATCGCTAGTGGAACGAGGGTGGGATCGTTGCGAATCGCGTTCTGGAGTTCCGTCGCGGCATCCCAGATCCAGCTTGGGAGCGCATCTCTCATGGCTGAGACCTTAGACTTGATTTCATCGGCAGGCATTGGAAGCACTTTCTTTCCACCAAAGCATAAGACGAAGAAGAAGCACTGTCTAGACATCTGCTCGGCGTCAACACCCATCTGAATGAATTCATCCAGATTCGCCAGTGTGCTCGCCTGTATTCCTTCCACGGGGGTGCCCGCGACTGTGGTCCCAATTCCCAAGGTCACGAAACCCCCGCTTGCTGCTGCGACTTCTCTGAACTTGCCCTGAACAGCCAGCTGAGTAGCGAGATAGACTCCTGTGTCAACACGTTTCAGACAGCTGGTGAGTACGAAACCCGGGTTCAGCCAGTCCTGGTCGGCGTCTACTCCGATCCAGAACGGTGGGCCCGTCTGCAGACCCTTTGCTGTTGCTATCTCCTGGACAGCCTGGTTGATACCGAGGCCGAGCGGCCCGGCCACGTTGTAAACTGCAACGGCGTTTTGAGCGTACATCGCCTTCGCGGCCTCGTATCCTTTCGTAATGTCACTGAACGTGCCCGTGTAGGTCCAGAGCACCCTCTCCTTGACCGGCGTGTCTCCGATCACGGGGGCGCTCTTGCCGAACTTGTTCTGGTACCACTTGAGAGCCCAGTCCGCTCCCCACTTATAGCCGATCTCAAACTTCCAAAGCACTGGAATCTCAATACCCAAGACAACCCCAATGTGGGGATACCCAAAGTGTGCGGCAGCTAGTGCTCCGATAGCACCGACGATCGCGCTTCCCTTGTGCTCCTCATAGCCTATGTTGATCACATTCGGCAATGACGGCGTGAAGAACGTGTCTATTCCCACGAAGTTCTGGTTAGGGTATCTGCTCCCGACGTCCTTTAGGGCATCGCTCAGTAGGAACCCCACACCCACGACGAGTATAACACCCGGGTCCTTGGCCGCGGTTTCGAGGTTCGGAACATAGTCCGCCTCTGACTTGCTGATCAGTTCGACCATCGTGACTCCAAAGTCCCTTTCGGCCTCAGCGCCACCTTTGAACGCCATGTCGTTGAACGACAAGTCTCCTCGTCCCCCAACGTCCGACACGACTGCGATGCAACGAGAACCGCTAGGGCAGCCTGTTGGAGCCGCCATGAAGTAGTAAGCGGCTGCGCTTGCTGCGGCTACTACGACGATCACGACAATTATGATTGCCTGCATTCTCGTGATTGCTGATTCATTAGTAAGATGTCTCAGGATATTCGAACTCCTACTCAAATTTCTCATACAACCTCCATAGGTGAAGCCTATAGCGTGATTTGAGTCCGGTCAGGTCATATTTAAGCTGAATCAGGTGCCGCAGAGGCGGGCAGACCTGTTCGAACGCCTAACTCGCCACGCCTGCCATCATGAGACCGATTTCTTGCTTGTTTGTCTTACCAGATTCTGTGACTCCGACTATCTTGCCGTTGAACATGACCGCGATTCGGTCGCTGAGCGCCATTATCTCGTCGAGATCTTCTGAAACCAATAGAACCGCGGAGCCATTCTCCCTGAGCTTCAATAAAAGTCGATGAGTGTGCTCGATCGCTCGGAGGTCGAGCCCGTACGTTGGATGGGAAGCTATTACCAACTTTGGTTCCTTCCAGAGCTCTCTTGCGAGGATCATCCTCTGAATGTTTCCGCCCGAGAGTATTCTCGCCTCGGTCTTGTCGAGGTCGGGCGTGAGGATCTCGAACTCGGATACCAGCTTTTCGCAATGGTTCCTGATTTTGGAGACGCTGAGGAATCCGGCCTTTGAGAATGGAGGAATGCGGTAGTGTTTCATCATCAAGTTCTCCATGAGAGGGAGCCCCTCCGCGGTTCCGGTCCTCCTACGTTCCTCTGGAATGTGGCTGACGCCGAGCATTGCAATCTCTCTTGGTGAATGGTTGGTCACGTCCTGATCGAAGATCACTATCTTTCCGCTAATGGCCTTGCGTAGCCCAGTTATCGCTTCAACTAACTCAGTTTGGCCGTTTCCCGACACCCCGGCGATGCCGAGAATCTCGCCCTCGTGCACCGTGAGTGACGCGCCCCTGACCGCCTGCTCTCCCTCTCCACCGAGAACGAATAGTTCTTTGATCTCAAGCGCGACCTTACCTTTCTCTGCTGGTCGAGCTTTCGGCAGGACGGGCACTTCAGGACCTATCATCATCCTAACGAGTTCCTGCTCATTTGTCTCCGATGTATTCTTGGTTCCAGTCAGCTTGCCCAACTTGAGTACTGTCACTCGATCGCTATTCTGCATGACGTCTTCGAGCTTGTGCGTGATGAGAACGACACCCCTCCCCTCATCGGCGAGGCCGCGCAGAATTGAGAACAACTGCTGAGACTCGCTTGGTGTCAGCACCGATGTCGGCTCGTCAAGTATGATAACGTCGGGCTCATGGTATAGGACTTTGAGGATCTCCGCACGCTGCTGTTCTCCTACGGATAGGTCCTCGCCCTTCGCCTTTGGGTCGACTTTGAGATTGTACTTCGTTGATAGCTCGCTTAACTTTCTCTCGACTTCGCTTATTGGGAACGAGAGGTTGTTCCTCTTGAGACCGAGGGCAACGTTTTCAGCAACCGTCAGTGGGCGGACCAGCGTGAATTCTTGGTGAACCATGGCGACGCCCAGCTTCAACGCATCTTGCGGAGAGTTTACTGCGACTGGCTTTCCGCGAATGTAGATCCGCCCCTTCGATGCGACATAGAACCCGGAAAGGATGTTCGCGAGGACGGTTTTGCCGGCGCCGTTTTCCCCTAGTATGACGTGGACTTCGCCGGATCTTACGTCGAAGTCAACTTCGTCAAGGATCAGATGCTCCCAGACACCCGGGAACCCTTTGACGACCTTTTCGGCTCTTAGTAGTACCTCTCCCTTTGTTAGTCTAGGATGCGCTTCGTGGAGGTGCCGTGTTCCCAGTAACGGTTGCATCCGGTGATTCTCCGACGCTGATACCGTAGCTGGAGGCTTTAGGCTTTGGGTAGAACGGCTGCACTCCGAAAATGTTGTATGCAAAATTCGAGAGCTGTGAGACAGTAGGGTTCCGGCGAGAGCTGCAACTCATGAAGACTAGAGCGCATGTTATAGTTGCAGGTAAGGTTCAAGGGGTCTTCTACCGCGCGGAGACAGCCTCCAGAGCCAGGAGCCTTGATGTCACAGGCTGGGTTCGCAACCTTCCCGACGGGCGTGTCGAGGCAGTCTTCGAGGGAGAACAGAACAACGTAGAAAAGATGATCGACTTTTGCTGCCGCGGCCCCCCCAATGCCTATGTCGTTAACGTGGATGTGAAAAGGCAGGAATGGCGCGGCGAGTTCAAGAACTTCACAATAAGATACTATAGCTAGCAGTCGACCCAGAACCCCTGCTTCTTCTCTGGCAGAAGATCAGAGACAGAACTTGGCATCCAGCTTCTCGAAGCCTGGAGAGTGGTCGTCTGCAGATCCCAGTTTTCAGCGCTTGTCGCAACTGTCACTCGTGCAGATCCTGAAGGCGGCGTTTGGATAGATTTGATCGGTAGCATTCCTAAATAGCCGCTGTTCAGAATGCAGTCTGGGAAAATCTGGAGGGCAGACAGCTCATGCGCGCCGTGGTGGTTGAGTGCAAATTGCCATCGCTGCCATCACGGGCGGACGAAGCGAGAGAGATGGCAGAAAACATAGGATACGATGTGTCCGAAGTTATGATTCAGAAGCGAAAAAGCGACCATCACTCCTACCTCATAGGCCCAGGCAAGGTGGAAGAGCTCAAAGAGATCCTTGACGCAAATAAAGTTGAAACGGTAGTCTTCGCCAACACGCTGCTGAGCAGCCAGGTCTTCAAGCTTCAACAGCGCCTGGGAGGTGACGTGCGAGTAATAGACAGGAACCTCCTGATCCTGGAAGTCTTCGACAAACGCGCGATGACTAAGGAGGCGAAGCTTCAGATCAAGCTGGCCAAGCTGAAATACACACTGTCTTGGGGGCGCGAGTTCATCAAACTTCGTGGGATAATGGGCGAGCAGGTCGGCTGGATGGGGCCGGGTGACTACCCGTTCCAAGAATATTACCGTGCGGCACGCAACCGTATAAGCCGCCTCGAAGCGCAGCTGAGAGACCTTGACCGCAAGAAGGAGATTACTCGAGGGAGACGACGAGAACTAGGTTTTCCGATTGTGGCACTGGCGGGATACACGCAATCCGGGAAGACGACGTTCTTCAACCGACTGACCTCCGAGCACAAGACGGTGGGGCTCGGCCCTTTCACAACACTGTCCACGTTCGCGAGAAAGGTCAGGCTCGGAGCGTCTAAGGACATGGAATTCATATTGGTGGACTCGATTGGCTTCATAGAGGATATGCATCCTACAATCGTCAAGGCCTTCAGTGCTACGCTAGGTGAAATCGCGCATTCCGACTTGATTTTGCTGTTCGTCGATGCAGGCGAAGAAAGTCAAATCATCGCACGGCGTTGTTCATCCATGAACAAGATTCTACAAGAAATCGACGCGAACGGGCAAGTCATCGTGTGTGCGAACAAGATCGACCTAGTTGAGGGTGGAAAACTTGACGGGGTCCTCGCAGCGATTCGTGAGAAATTCATTGGCACTGTGGTAGTACCTATCAGCGCGCTCACTGGGGAGAATCTGAGTGAGGTACTTGCAGTTGTTGAGACGGAGATCACCAAAGTGAAGCCTACGCCAAGGCTTCCGGTCACGTCCGCTCCCACAAAGAGCGCCACAGGGTCTCAATGGGCTAGCCAACCCTAGAGGGAGCACTTGGTAGGTACTTGCCAATGCTAGGAAAGATGCCTGAGAAGAAGCCTTTCGGGAGAGGTGAGCCACCGCCCAACTACCCTATCGACCCTGAGTGGTACGCCGACCCTCAAAACTACATGTACCCTCTGGACAAACCGATCAGGGCAAAACTCGCTCGCAGATATTTCGACGAGCCCCGCAACAGGGACAAGTACACTGAGCAGGAACGGCTTTTCATCGATTCCCGTATCGATGAAGCTTTGAACCGTTTCGGCATTACGACCGATGATGCTCAAGCTCGTCTCCCAACTAGAACTGTTAGGCGCAAGCCTCCTTCACGGCTGCCGAGAGATGCGCTTGACAAGCTCGGCCTCGACGAACTTCTGCAACGCTTTCTGGGAACTGCCCGGTATGAACGCGCTAGATCGATTCCCGACAGCCTGGTGTCACTATCCAGCCTAGGCGGAGACATCATCTCCGGAAACGTCAAACAGTACTCAGTTCAGATCGACCTCAAGAACAAAGTCGTCACACATGACTGCGACGATTGGAAGAAGAACATGAGATCCAAACTCATGTGCAAACATCTGGGCAAGGCCTTCATAGCGATTGGAAATGCAAGGGCAACCCGGATCTTGAGACAAATACTGTCTGAGAAAGATGATTGGACATTCAAGGCGCCGTAGCCACGCGACGGGGCGCCTGCAGACAAGTCCGAAGATCAGAGATGAACGACTGTATCGCCGCGTTCAGTTCTTGTGGCTTCTCCAACATGACCGAGTGGCCTGCCTCGGGTATGATGACGAGGCGAGCGTTTCGGATCCTCTCCTTCATATACTGTGAGTACTTGACTGGCGTCAGCCTATCATCTTCTCCGCAAACTATCAGTGTTGGAAGAGCGATCTGTCCGATATCATTCATCCTGTCGAAATGATCACAGGCCTCAAAGTCTCCATATGTGACAGTCGCCGGAACCTCTAGGAGCTCCTGGATGGATGCTCGTCTTAACTTCGCGTCAGTCTTAGGAGAATATGCCCACTCGGCTATGATTTCCGCAGCATGGGGATATTCATGCATCAGCTTGTCTTTTATGACCGGCGTAACGCGGAGGCGTGCTCCAGAGCTCACGAGCACAATTCCGGCAAGAAGCTGAGGGTGACCAAGTGCGATCTCGATTGCAATCGCGCCTCCCATGGAGTGGCCAACTAGGACCACCGATTGCAGATTTCGTTCCGTGATCCTCCGTATGACAAACTCGGAGTATCCTGAGATGGTGTCCCGCCCCTGTCCATTAGGGTGGCCTGGTAGATCCAGTGTCAAGCTCCCTGGGAAAGCGGACGTTTGATACCGCCATACTCTATGTGTTCCGCCTGCGCCGTGAATGAAGACCAAACTGGCTCCTGAATCACCTGTCAAGGCTCAAGTCGCCGCTTGAATTCTGTCGCACCAGATATTTTTGAGTGCCTAACAGATCTTGAAATGATGGTGCTTCAGGTATGGCATTACAATGTTTCGAACAAGCGACGGCCAGTGCTTGCCTGGCAGATTTATCTTCGAGTTCTCTTCTCTGATGTCTCCTCGACTGCATGAACCCTAGCCCGCTGGTTAACCACATCGGCGGAGAGTAGTCAGCATGAACCTGCAAGAAAGCGCACGGGCGTACATAGCCTCTAGGCTTCAGGAGGTAGGCACACTCGACAAATTGGCTGAAGAGATGCCTGGCCCTCGCCGCGGAAACGGATGGGAGTCCTCCAAGATTGATGAGGCCGTGATCAGGGTTATCCCTCAGTCTCTGGACAAACTTGCCAGAAAAGCAATTAGACCAGGGATTTCTCGAGCGATTGTTGACCTTTTCCGACCAAGGTACGTGACATCAAGGATCGTGGGAGCGCCGACCCTGGTCTATTTTCCTCTATGGTACGTGAAGGGGTACCATGAATGCTTCTACCTGAGAGACGCAAATTACGAAATTCCAGTGGACAGGGATGTGGTGGCCGTAGAGGTCGACGGAGAGACCCGTGACTTGATGATCGAAGAGGAGGAGAGCAAGATCGTTCCGGAAGCATTCAGGCGCAGATTGAAACGATTCGCCGGACTCTTCACAGGTCAAAGGAGATACTTCAACCTCAGTGATGCGATCGAACTGGCCATCAGATATGAACGCGCTGAAATGTATGTCACTTCAGACGGTCGTGAAGGTCAAGTACTAGAGGAGGCGCTGCCAAAGAACTGGAGAACCCAACGGATATTCGATGTTGCATATCTCAATATTCAAGGGGCGATCACAAAGATCGCTGCGTCAAAGGAGACCAAGGAGGGAGTCGTGGAGAAGTTCAGAGGAAAGATCGTGAAGATGCCTGAGAACCCAAAGCAGGTCCTGAGCAACACATTTCAGATTGAGGAACTCACGCAGTACTACATCCCGTACGTACATATTCCAGTGTTGCGTCGTGAAAGACTTGATCATGTCATAATCAACGCAGCATCCGCTGAAATACCTGATGAGAAGACCGCCAGCTATGTGAAGCGCCAACTGGATGTTTAGCTCACAAAGCGGTCCAAGCTCATCATAACCTCTTGTGAATAAGCGAAATGGTCTTGCCGGTTCGCCTTAGATGATGGTGAAGCAGTACTTGGCGGCGGAGATCAAGGCCGCGAAGTTGTTCTCGAATACTTTTACACCATTCAGTCTGGCGGCTATCGTCTCGATCGTGTTCTCTTGGTTCTTACCGATTGGAATTGGACCATCTATGAGTCCCTTGTGCTCGGCGTTGATTGTCACGCTGTGTGTGTTGCCATTCGTGCCCGTCGCCTACAGCGCAAGAAGCGGGAGAACTGATCTGGATGTTTCAGATGTCAGGAAACGCGGGCCACTCTATCTGCCGGGGCTGGCAAGCTACGCCGGTGGGGCAGCAATCTTCTCAATGCTGAATAACAAGGTCATGTTAGTCATCGCTCTTGCGTACCTCTGCGTTGCCTCACTGACCTTGCTGATCACGCTTGCATGGAAGATCAGCGCCCACACCGCTGGGATCGCCGGCCCGACTACCGCACTTGTTTTTGTGTTGGGCACCTGGATTCTGCCGCTGTACTTGCTCTCGATTCTCATGGTTTGGTCCAGAGCCAAACTGTGCGCGCACACGGTCACCCGAGGAGTTGCGGGGTTGGTCGTCACGGTCGCGGTAACGAGTGTAGCATACTTCCCATTCTATCTGCAAAAAAGGTTAGTCCTACTACTTTTCCCACACGCTCAATGAACCTGCTTGTATTCTCGGGAAAAACGCGGGACCCGTGCGAAGAGTGACTAAGTGATTTGGACGTGGTCGATTTGGAAGTATCTCTTCGCTAGCATACGGGTCTTGTCGATCGTTCTTCCGTTCTTTCCTATTGCCATGGCTTTGTCTTTGGGGTCTACCTCTATGACTACGATCTTCTTCTCGGGGCGTTCGGTCAGGCGGATCTGCTTGATCTTTGCGGGAGCGAGGGAGTTCTTGATCAGACCCTCCACGCTGTCAGATGCCTCCACGATCTCGATCGGCTTACCGGTCATCCGACGAAGCGTGTTGATGTTCTTGCCTGCCTTGCCTATCGCTAGTCCCATCTGACCTGACTTTGCGACAAATATGATTCGATCGCAGGAAGGGTCGATTAGGCAATCGTTCGCGGTTGCACCCGTGATACTTTCGAATAGGGCGATGTAGCGCATCTCATCGCTCCCTAGGCGGATCTTTGCTGCAGACATCTCTAGGCTTCAACCAACTTCAGGATTTCAGAGTCTCCGGGTTCCTTCACTGTCAGGGCGGCAACTAGGAATGGCTTTTCGCATGCGGCTGCTAGGTCGACGCTCGTGCCCGAGTAGACATAGACGGGGACCTCCGAGAGCTTCGCGTTGTAGAGTATGCTAGACTTGTGGGGCTCTGGACAGTTTGAGGCGATGACGATTAGCCGAGCTTTTCCGGTCTTGGCCGCGTCCGTCGCTTCCTTCCAGCCCAACTCAACTTTGCCGGTCTTGACGACCATACTGATCTGCTTGTTCAGGTCCATTACTTCTCCTTCCCCGACATCGCCATGAAGACCTCGATAAGGCCTGTGCCCATTGGCACCTGCTGCCCAACGATGACGTTCTCGGCGACGCCGCGGAGTTGATCCTTGGTTCCGCGCACAGCCGCATCGACAATCGTTGGGATGGTGATTTCAAAAGCTGCCTTTGCCAGGGTGCTCGCCTTCTCGCCGCTGACGCCATGCCTACCCACTTGGAGGACTTCTCCTGACGCGGTCATCGCATCGGCAACAAGCATCACGTGCCTTATGTCGACGTCGAGCCCTTGCTCATCGAGTACGCTCTTCGCCTCTTTGATTATCACGTTGCGTGCAGCCTCGATTCCGAGCACGGCCGCTACCTCATGCATGTTGTTGGAGATCGTTCTGGTTGGGTCAACCCCTGGCGTCGACAAAGCCAGTTCAAGGTTGGATCCCTCTGTTCTGATAATCCACTCACCGTTCTCCTCCATTACTAGGGCACGTCTCACTGCTGGGATTCCTTTCACGTGCATCCCGGAGACACGGGATTCGAGGCGTCTGAATTGTGGGATGTCCATGTCATGGGTGGTGATCTCAATTTCATTCTTGTCAACCTTTGCGTCTGCGTTGTGAATCTGAATCGCTGTCTTGATGTCCCTCATTGTGACGGACTTTTCGCGCATCGCTGCGGTGTCAAGCTTGACAACGATCCTCATCTTGGTAATGTCCGACTCGATGCTAGACGATATGTCTCCAAGTGTCGTATGCGTCAGTAGGGTGGCGACCTCCTCCGCCTTCTCCTTGCTGGTTCTGTGTTTCTCGTCCAAGTATACGGTCATTGTTGGCGTCGACGGAACCTTTCTCGCATCCACGATCTCGATCAACCTCGGAAGGCCAAGGGTGACGTTTTGTTCTCTCACTCCAGCAAAGTGGAATGTTCTTAATGTCATCTGTGTACCAGGCTCACCAATCGACTGAGCCGAAACGATGCCGGCCGCTTCTCCCGGTTCAATCAGTGACCTACCATAATTCTCGACGGCCTGACGAACAGCCTCATCAACAGCACGGCGTGATAGCTTGGCCTTCAGTAGGTTTCGCTTCAACTCATCCGCGAGAAGCGGGGTGAGTCTGCCAATGACTTCTCGCATCTTCTGCTCGACATACTTGCTGCTTGCCTTGACGCCTTTTTCCGCTGCAAGCCTCACGCGTTCGACCAAGCGTTCTGAGTTGACGGCTTTGCCGTGGTCGCTCTTCGCCGTATCTACGCCATCTTCGCCGTACCTGAACTGAATGATGTCTCCGCGGGAATCTCGGACTGTTGAGTCGTATTCCACCCTGAGATGCTCAAGGGCATTGATGAGCCTTCTCTGCATGTATCCGCTCTGCTGAGTTCGAACCGCCGTGTCAACTAGTCCTTCACGTCCTCCCATAGCATGAAAGAAGAACTCGATTGGGCTAAGGCCGTCCCGGTATGAGGAGTAGACGAAGCCTCTCGCCTCAGGGCCTGCGTCGCCTGGCCGGAAGAAAGAGAGTACGCGGTCCCTGTATCCCCTCCTGATTCTTTGACCGCGAATCGATTGCTGACCCACTGAGGCTATCATCTGTGCGACGTTCAGTGAGGATCCTCTTGCTCCGGTTCTAGTCATGATCACGCCGCTGTTAGTTTCGTCCAAGTATTCGTCTGCGTACTCACCTGCGACATCGCGAGCTTTGGACAGCTCATCCATTATGCGGATCTCAAGTGATTCTATGAGTGATTGCCCTGGAAGCCGCTCAAGCGTTCCCTGATTGTAGCTTTCGATGAGTGCGTAGACGCGCTCCTCAGCCTTGCGGATGACCTTGTCTATCTTCTCCCCGACGCTGGCAGGCACATCGAGCTCTTTGATGGAGTATGAGAAGCCCTTCATCAATACGAACCGGTCAAGGAGCTTGGCGATGTGATTAAGAAACTCTCGTCCAGTTTCGGATCCCTGATCTTTAACAATTCGGTGGAAGAGACTCTCGGACCGCTCGGCGCCGATTGAATTCTTGTCGATCGCGCCCTCTTCGAGTTTGCCGTTGCGTATTATCACGTGCTCCTTATCGTCCTTTGTCACCATGCTCGATCTTGCTGCGAAGCTGAAGCCTCGTGGCAAGAAGAGGCTGAAGATCTGCTTCCCAGTCCACAGCTCGACGGGACGCTTCGTCACTGGTTCTGGAATGTCGCCCGTGTAGCCGGCAGTTGTCAAGAGCCTGCATACCTCGTCCTTCGTGAGCACGGTCGATTTGCGTGTCAGCAGATATGCGGCAGTTAGGAGGTCGGTCTTGGCACCGATGATTGGTCCCCCGTAGCGAGGTGAAAGTATCTGATCTTGGACCTGCATCAACAGTCTTGCTTCTGTTCGTGCCTCCTCACTCTGTGGGACATGAAGGTTCATTTCGTCTCCGTCGAAGTCAGCGTTGTATGGCGGGCACACGCAGGGGTTCAGCCTGAAAGTCTTGTACGGCAAGACTCTGACCGTATGAGCCATGATTGACATTCTGTGAAGTGAGGGCTGTCTGTTGAAGAGAACGATGTCACCGTCTCTGATGTGGCGTTCGACAACGAAGCCGGGCTCTATCGCGTCAGCTAGACTGTCTCGCTCTGTCACGAACTCGAGTCTAACGCGTCTTTGGTCGGGACGCACGATATAGAGAGCGCCCGGGTACTGGTCCGGGCCGTTTCGGATGAGCCTCCGCATCTCGTCAATGTTCCATTGCGTAACGCGTTCTGGTATTGTCAGTCGTGCGGCAATGTCCACGGGCACCCCAACCTCGCTGATGTCGAGGTTGGGGTCAGGGGAGATCACGGTTCTTGCAGAGAAGTCCACCCGCTTACCAGACAGGTTGCCTCTGAATCTGCCTTCCTTTCCTTTGAGGCGTTGACTAATCGTCCTTAGCGCTCTCCCAGACCGATGCCGGGCGGGGGGCAATCCTGAGACTTCATTGTCGAAATATGTCGTGACGTGGTATTGGAGAAGGTCATGCAGCTCCTGAATGATGTTAACCGGGACTCCGGACTCAAGTGCCTCGCGGAGTTTCTGGTTGATTCGGATAATGTCGACGAGCTTGTGAGTCAGATCGTCTTCTGATCTGATACCTGACTCGAGCGTGATAGAGGGCCGCACAGTCACAGGCGGCACCGGCAGAACTTGAAGCACCATCCATTCAGGTCTTGCAGCGGATGGATCCATCCCGAGAATGCGAAGATCGTCATCGGGGATGCGCTCAAGCATCTCCCTAATTGCGCTCGGGGTCAGGCGAGCTCCAGTCTCGTCTATGAACGTCGTGGGTTTCTGATGCTCGATGGTGTGTTGACGTGTCCCGCAGTGTGGGCATTCTTGAACCTTCTTGGCCCCCTTCATAATGTCCTCGAAGAACTGTGTGGGTACCTCGTTGAGACGTTTCTTCTCTTCCGCTATCTTGGCATTGTAGTTCTGGATCTTCTCATTTGAGAGAAGGAGTCTGCCGCAGTTGCGGCAGGTGACGGAAAGGAGCTTGTGTATCAGTTTGGCGAATGCGACGTGAATTACAGGCTCAGCAAGCTCTATGTGTCCGAAATGGCCTGGGCAACTTATGGCAGTGTTTCCACACGTCTTGCACTTCTGTCTGGGCTCGAGCGTTCCTAGTCTTCCATCCATGAGACCTGAAACTATGGGGACTCCGTCTTCGTCATACGTATCCGCTGTCTGCACTTCAACAGCTGAGAGACGCCGTATCTCATTCGGGGAGAGGAGTGAGAACCTGATGCTCTCGATGATCTTGGTTGCTTCTTCAATCATCGCCATCCTACGCACGCTCCGAAATATTGAGTCTAGAAGCTACGCCGAGCGCCATCAACTCCTGAAGAAGCAGCTTGAAGGCATAGGACAGTGAAACTGGGGAGATGACTGCTCGTTCGCCGCAGATTCGGCACACGTACTTGTTCTGTTTGATGTCGTGATAGGCGAGTAGGCCGCATATCTCGCAGACCATTACAGTGTACTTGTCGGATTCCTCAAGCAGCCTGTCCCTAAGTAGCGCAGACGCCCCGTGTCCGATTAGGCAGTCACGCTCCATTTCGCCGAACCTGAGTCCTCCACCGCGGGCTCTTCCTTCGGTGGGTTGCCTGGTCAACATCTGCACTTGGCCGCGGGCTCGTGCATGCATCTTGTCCGCGACCATGTGGTGGAGCTTCTGGTAGTAGACCACGCCCACGTAGACATCGGCGGTGAACTTCTTCCCGTCAATTCCGTTGTAGAACACCTCACTTCCACTGTGAGTGAAACCGAGCTTGAGCAACGCGTTACGAAGTTGTTCAGGACGCTCGTTACTGAACGGGGTTCCGTCCACCGGCTCTCCTCTGAGCGAGCCAACTTTTCCTGCCAATGATTCAACGAATTGTCCGATAGTCATTCGGGACGGAAATGCGTGAGGGTTAATGATGATGTCGGGGACTACGCCGTCTTCCGTGAAAGGCATGTCTTGTTGAGGAACGAGAAGCCCGATGACTCCCTTCTGACCGTGCCTCGACGCGAACTTGTCTCCCAGTTCAGGAATCCGCATGTCTCTGACTTTCACCTTGACGAGCTTGCTACCTTCGATCGATTCCGTTACGAAGATCGTGTCAACCACCCCGACCTCTGAAGGGCGCACGCCAACAGATGAATCGCGTTTGGTAGGCCCCTTGACTTCAAATTCCCGGTACTCCTCTAGGAACCTCGGAGGGCTTGTCCTTCCTACGAGGACTGTGTTGCCGGAAACATCCGCCTCGGCCGAGATGATTCCGTCTTCCTCGAGGAGTCGATAGTACCTGTCTCCTCTGTATCCCCTGGTTCCTGCTTCAGGAATCTCGAACTTGTCGCGGAGTCCTCCCAGGTATTGTCTGCATTCAGCCTCGTAGATCCGGAAGAATGTAGATCGCCCCAGTCCACGGTCAACCGACGAGCGGTTGACGACGATGGCGTCTTCCATGTTGTAGCCTTGGAATGAAAGGACGGCGACGACGCAGTTCTGACCTGCGGGCCTGCCGTCATAGTTTATGGTCTCCATCGGTTTCGTTCTGACGAGGGGCAATTGTGGGTAGTGCAGAAGATGCGCTCGGGAGTCGACTCGGTTGAAGAAGTTTGTGCAGGACACTCCAAGTGCCTGCTTCGCCATCGCGGACTCGTACGCGTTCCTCGGCGACTGATTGTGCTCAGAATATGGTATGATTGAGGCGCAAATGCCTAGCATCGTGTAAGCGGCATGCTCCAAATGCGTCGTGTCCTTCGAGATCTTCGAAACGTCGAGCGCCACTAGTGCGCTCTCCTCCTCGTCCGAGTCTAGGTATTCGATGATCCCCTTCTCGACGAGCTCTTCCCATCTCATCTCGCCTCTCTGAACGGCTTCGATCTGCTCGCGCGTCAGCTTGGGCACCCCGTTTTCCACTATGATGAGAGGTCTTCGAACTCTGCCATTGTCACAGTTAACGTAGACACATCCTCGTGCGTTCTCTTTCTCCGGCGGGAAGTAGGCAGCGTTTACTTCGTAGCTTATCTCGCCTGCTCTACGCATTCGTACGAGTTCGTCGACGAGTTCCTTCGGCGCACTGGAAATGCCAGCTATTATCCCGTCAACGATGACTTTGGTGCCAGCGGCCACCGTCTTGCTATCTGCTTGCTCAATTGGAACGACGCCCATTCGTCTTAGCTTGAGGACGAACTCTCTCGAGTCGGTTCCAATTGATAACGTGGAGGATAGCGCTAGATTCTTCACGAGACCACAGTTCGATCCTTCGGGGGTCTCGTTGGGGCACAGTCTACCCCAGTGGGTCGGATGCAGATCTCGTGCTTCCAAGTTAGGTTGGCTTCTACTCAATGGCGACTGCAGACGCCTAAGGTGACTTAGAGTCGAGGAGTAATTCGTTCGGTCGAGAAGCTGAGTAACTCCGACTCTCCCTCTAACCCAGTTTCCAGTGGCAACCGCATGTTGAATCCGCTCTGTGATTATCCCGGGTCTGATTGAGTTGGTGATTGAAAGCTCCTGATGTCGCCTGATCGTGATCCGTTCGAGTTGATACTTCAAGTCGCGAATGAGATTTCGGAATGAGATCCTGAAGAGATCGGCCATCAAGGCTCCCGCAAGCTTGAGTCGCTTGTTCGAGTAGTGGTCTTTGTCGTCCGGCGCACGTCTGCCAAGCTTCAGCTCGATGAGCCTCGTCCCGATCTCTGCGAGGAAGTATGCCTTCTCTTTCCTTTCTGCGGGTGTCCGTCCCATGTGGGGGAGAAAATTACGATCAACTGTGGTCTCTGCCTTCTTGGCGCGGTAATCTTCCACTTGCCCGGGGGCCAGCCGGTTCCCAATATACAGGAGCGCGTCCTTCGTGGTCAGGATCCCCTGCGCCTTCTCGAATGAACCTTCCAGCTGGTTTTGGATCGTCTCCTCCTCAGAAATCAATTCAGCGATCTTCAAGTCTTCTTGGACGCCGAGAGCCTTCGTCAAGACAACCAAGGGGACCTCGGCAGGAACCCCTGGAACCATTGCATAGATCGCCCCATCAGCCTTCAGGGTGACCTCAGTCCGCGCCCGAAAGCCCAGGGTCGTCGAGAAGATCTTCGCCTTGTAGACAGGGTTGACTCCGGTCTTCTCCACGTCGACGAGGATCTTGTTCGGCGCTAGGTCCTCGAGTGCAACCACAACGCGCTCAGCACCGTTGACGATGAAGTATCCACCCGGATCGATCGGGTCCTCGCCGATACTGGTCATCTCATCGGGGGTCAGCCGAGAAAGCGGGCATATCTTCGATCGAAGCATCACCGGGAAGTCCCCGATGTAGACGATCTCGGTCTGACCTTCGCGCTCGCCGATTACCGGCGTCATCTCAAGATGTAATGGTGCCGCGTAGGTAAGGTTGCGCACCCGCGCCTCAGTCGGGTATACTGGTCTTTCGGATCCGTCGACCTCTGTCACTCTTGGTGTACCGATCTCAATTTTCCCGAGCTTGATCTTCAACGGGTACTCTTCGATCTCTATCGGGATCGAGCCGACCTCATCGATGATGGCTTGCAGCCCTGTATCGATGAACTCGTTGTAGGAGTCGATGTGCTGTCTGACGAGACCCTTCTCTCGGAAGAATTCTTTGATCAAACCCCACATCTGGGGTTCAACTTGAGTGATCAGACTTGCTTCCTCCAGCTGAACTCTCGATGACGTACCTATAGACGACGACCTGACCCGCAGTGGGACTCCGGCGGCTGATTTTGATGATATCCCATGGTTTTGCTCCTATCTGTCTCGCGGCTGGATCATCAGCTCTCAGGTAGGGCAGTTGATGTGCCTTGATGTGTAGGCGTTCCAGTAGCTGCTCCGCCTCACGCTTTGGCACAATCTCATGCTTCGGTACGAGTTGATGTTCAAAAACGTCTATCGCCTTCCTCCTCTCCTCATCCTTCAAGTGATCGTCTCTCCGATATCCGAACCCTCATTAGGCCCCGAGAAATAGGAACCCTAGCGAAACTCTCCCTTAGCACAAGGCGACGCGCTAATAAGCATTATGCGGTCGAATCGTCAATTTGCAGTGCAACATGTCCCTTCGGGTGTCGGGACCATATCGATATCAGACACCTTAGATTTAGGCCAAGAATCCGTCCAACCGAGAGTCCAGTCGGCAATCTTCAGAAGGTGCCAGCTGTAGACTTGGAATGCTCAATGCAACAAGGTCCTCTACGGGGAGGATCCAGCCTGAGGAAACTTTTCCTTACAGCTCTGTCGAAGCATCACAATCCTCGTTCCGTCATGTCTCTTCGAGTTCTTCTGGCATCTTGACGCCCAAGTGGGAATAGATTGCCGTCTTCAAGACCTTCAGCCCGAGAAGGGCACACTCCATTCTCGCGGGTCCCGGGTCTGTTCCTAGAAGACCGATGATGTCTTTCTTTCCAAGTTTCCTAATCTCGGAGATTGGCTTCCCTTTCGAGAGTTCTGTCAGCATAGAGGCGGATGCTATGCTTATCGCACATCCTTGTCCTCGAAACTTGACATCCTCGATCTTGTTCCCGTCAAGTTTTAGCTGCATCTCAATCGTGTCGCCGCATATGACGCTCGCTTCCCTTGCCCGAGCATTTGCGTCTGGAAGGCCGCCATAGTTTCTGGGATGTCTGTAGTGGTCAAGGATCGTCTCCTTATAGACGTCGACGCTCATACCTTGAACAGCTTCCCGGCGCTTTCGAGAGCCCTGACAAGTATGTCAACTTCCCGTCTTGTGTTGTAGATGTAGAAGCTGACACGAGAAGTGGCCGGCACCTTCAACCTTTCCATTAGAGGCTGCGCACAGTGGTGTCCAGATCTTATCGCGATGCCTTGAGTGTCAAGGATTGTGGCTAGATCATGCGCGTGAATGTCTCCGAGATTGAATGAGATTGCCGCTCCCCGTTGCTCTATGTCTTTGGTGCCGTACAGCACGAGACCTTTCACGTCTTCCAGTTGTTCGAGGGCATATCTCGTGATCTCCTTCTCATGCTCCCTCACGTTTCGCATTCCCAAGTCCGACAGATAGTCGACCGCTGCACTTAGGCCGATGACTCCCTCAATGTTCGGAGTTCCCGCCTCAAACTTCCATGGGGGATCGTTCCATCGAGCCTCTTGAAGATGAACTTCCTTGATCATTTCGCCGCCGCCCATGAATGGCTCCATGTGATCTAGAAGGTCGTATCTTCCATAGAGCATTCCAATCCCAGTGGGTGCCAGCATCTTGTGACCTGAGACCGCCATGAAATCGCATTCGAGGTCTGCCACATCGACAGGCATGTGAGGAACTGACTGTGCAGCATCCACTGCGACGATGGCGCCAATGTTGTGGGCCCTCTGTGCCATCTGCCTGACAGGATTGATCGTTCCCAAGACGTTCGAGACGTGTGTCAGGCTGAGGATCTTCGGTTTTTCTTTGATCAGTTCCTCGAAGCTCTGCAAGCTCAGTAATCCATCATCGTTGATCCGCACGTAGTCAAGTTTGATGCCTCTCTCCTTTGCCAGGATCTGCCAGGGAACGATGTTGCTGTGGTGCTCCATCTCAGTAAGAAGAACGCGGTCTCCGGATTTGAGGTTCGCTCTTGCCCAACTGAACACTACGAGGTTCAAGGCTTCTGTTGCGTTACGTGCGAAGACGATTTCCCTGGCGTTCTTTGTGCCGATGAAGCGAGCAAATTTCTCCCTTGACTGCTCGAATGCAGTCGTCGCTTCTTCACTTAGTCGGTGGACACCTCGGTGAACGTTTGCACAGTACTCGCTGTAATACCGCTCTATCGCTCGGATGACTTGCTTCGGCTTCTGGGAGGTGGCGGCGCTGTCCAGGTAGACAAGCGGCTTCCCCCTTATCTTCCTCTTCAGAATCGGGAAGTCTGCCCGTATCTTGTTGACGTTGAGCACCATCGCCGTCGCCTCCGGGCTACCCCCCGGGGGTTGTTCATAACATACGTCATACTTCTATATTTGCGCACCGCTTCACAGACCACGCGGGCTCTGTCCGACATAACCTCGCAACGACAACACGATTCCGCTATGATGCGCCAAGTCTCAGCCCAGCCCCCGATGATTTACGGTATGGGCCTCGCGTCCGTCTCCGAGCCTTCTTGCGGCGAACCATCCTTCGAACAATCTTGTCCTCTATCTCTGTCATTTGGTGGTTCAGTCCTCTTTCGTGGAGGGTACGTGGTCAACCCCGGCCCAGCCGTGAAACTTCGTACGATATCCCTTGTACCCTTCCGGGACCTTCGCCAACCTGTCGGGGCACCAAATGATCAACTCCTTCTCATACTCTGCAAGATCATAGTCCTTTGTGTAGTCCAAGGCTCCAGTCGGACAGAAATCAGTGCAAAAGTGACAAAAACAGCAACGAACGTACCAGTATTGCGGGAAACGCTTCTGTGGGTTCTGTGGGTACGTCTTCTCATGCGTGACGTGGACCATCGTGATGCATTTCTCCGGGCAGATCCACGCGCATATTCCGCAGCCCGTGCACCGGTCCAGATAGAGGAGATGCCTCCCACGGTATCCATCTGGGAGCTCGTGCTGTTGATATGGATGCTTTATGGTGAAGGTCTTCTTGAAGATGTGTTTCACGCCTTCCCAGAAGGCTTCAGCCGCCGACACTCTCTCGGTCTCCTACCTGTCTGCCTCCACAGGCCAGTAGTCGAGGCCTCCGTAGATTATCGGCATGTCACCGATGCGAGCACGTTTCAGCAAGAACGGCAGTGCTGCCAGGTTCTTGAAAGAGCCGGTGCTCATCTTGACTCGGTATGGTTTGTCACCTCCGTCTCCTACGACATGGTGGTTTACCTCTCCACGCGCCGATTCGATTCTGCTGATGGCCTCCCCCCTGGGAACTACGATCGGACTCTTTCTAGCTATGGGCCCACTCGGGATGTCTCGTATCGCCTGCCTTATGATCGAGATGCTTTGCTTGATTTCTTCGAATCTCACCAACCACCGCGACAGGCTATCTCCTTCCTTGAATGTGGGAATCTCAAAGTCCACTTTGTCGTAGGCGCCGTAAGGAGCATCCTTTCTCATGTCACAGCGTACACCAGAGGCTCTCAGGACCGGCCCAACGACGCCGAGCTTGATCGCATCCTCCCTCCTTAGGACTCCAACGCCTCTTGCGCGCTCGACGAAGAGGGGGTTGCTCACGAAAATTCGGTCAATTGCGGGTAGGTGACCTTCAATATAGTCAAGTGTTTCTAGCAGCTTGTCTTTGAAACCATTTGGGAGATCTCGTCTCACGCCTCCTGGGACAAAGAAGGAGAATGTCATTCTTGCTCCTGTAAGCATCTCGTGTAGGTCGAGCAGCAGTTCCCGGTCTCCGAAACCGAACATGTACATTGTAGTGTGTCCTGAGAAGATGCCTCCCATTATGGCCATCCCGTAGAGGTGACTGGCTATCCGGTTGATCTCGCAGAGTATTGTGCCGATATAGCGCCCGCGTTCTGGTACCTCAACTCGCTGGAGTTCTTCGATTGGTTTGATGTAGGACCAGTTTAGGTGCGAGTCGTCTGCGATGTTAGGTCGACAGAGCATAGGGATGTTCTTTATGATGTTTCTTGACTCTGCTATCTTCTCGACTCCTCTATGAACATAACCTATGTCCGGAGTCGCCTCGACTATAAGATCGCCGTCGGTCTTGACAATGATCCTCATGTGGCCTGAGCCCGGATGTTGAGGCCCGACGTTCAGGTCGAGCGTCGACAACTCACGCGAGCTCCGGGATTTTCAGATCCTTTCTCAACGGAGGCGGGCCATCCCAGTTGTCTTGAAGCAACAGCTTCCGGAGGTTCGGATGGCCTTCAAAATTCACTCCAAACATTTCATACGCCTCACGCTCGAAGAGATCGGCACTCGCCCAGATCGGAGTCAGTGACGGCAGTGATGGATTCTCTCTATCAGCTTTCACTCTAAGCGAGAGTACTATGCGTTTGAGATCGTCACGTGAGTAGCTTGAGAGAAAGTATAGCACTTCGATTTTCTTTTCGTCCGGGCGATCGACCCCAGAAACGGATACAGTGTGATCGAAGCCGAGGCGCTGCAACCTTTGAGCGGCTTCTCTCACCATCTCTTTGCGAGAAACAACCGACATTCGATCCTTTCGATGAACCCTTACCTCCTCCGCAGTATTGCCTAACTGCGCCCTAATCGCCATTGCAATGTGCTGTTCTGGCGCGGAAGGCCTCGTTGTCATTTTGAGTAGACTCGCCCCCTTCGAATCTTCTCTCGTAGCTTGATGACGGCGTTCAGAACGGCTTCTGGTCGAGGAGGGCATCCTGGAACATAGACATCAATCGGTATTGCCTTCTCGACTTCGTTGATTATGCTGTATGAGTCGTGGAAGAGCCCACCTGAGCAGGCGCAGTCCCCCATCGCGATTGCATATTTCGGGTTGGGCATCTGTTCCCAGATGACCTTTATTCTCTTCATCATCTTCTTTGTGACAGTTCCTTCGATTATCAATAGGTCGCTCTGGCGCATTGACCCCACAGCAGCCTGCATACCGAATCTTTCCGGGTCATATCTACCACTCATCATGGCTCCGAATTCGGCTGAACAACAGGCCGTTGTCAGGTGAACAGGCCAAAGCGAGTAGATGCGGCTCCAGTTGACCAAGTATTTCAGCGGTGGAGAATCTACAACCTTCTCGACAAGATCTCTCAGACTTCCCACCCAGACACCCGGGGTCGGGCTCGTTCCCGAAGCCGGAGACGACGCTTCCAATACTTTTCCAGCTTCAGTGGCCGTGCTTCTTCACCTTCTCTTCCAGTTCATTGCTTGATTTCCGCGGTATGGGTTGATCAGGCTTCGCATATGCGGCAGTTGCCCAAGTTCAACTGAGGTTCAAGGCGTCTATGAAGATCACACATAAGCTTCCTCCTCCTGACATGCATCGAGACTTCATACAGTTTGCTCATAACTTGTACCTCCGCTGCCTTCCCTGACACTAATAGGGCGGCGATCTTGTTCGCTGCTTCGTCGACCTTCGTGATTCCTTCCAGCTTGATCGCGATCCCTCGCTTGTTATGCATGTACTTGCTCACTGCCGGTTGGGTAATTCCTAAGAGTCTGGCAGCCTGCTGTTGAGTCATCCCGTGCTCATCAACGAGCCTGCGGACAACCATCGCTCGGATTGCTGGAATCACCGATTTTGAGGCGATCTCGTCGGGCAGTAGCAATTTTCGAACCGACGATGGGTAGCCTGCCAGGGCGTATTTAAGCATGACATAAGTTATGCCACTGACCATCCGTTCGGAATCATTCAGTCTGAAGGTTTGCAACGATCCCCGATGCCACATCGATAGATTCGCGGCAGGTGGAGGGCTCGTAGGTGACAAATAGCCGAGCGCTGAGAAATTTGCGCTGGTGCCAAACCGTACTATCGCGCGCCGGTACGGCGACATCGCCTAGGGCTTGGGCATTTTGAGCTTCGTGAAGAAGATTGGAGGCGAGTCCGCATTCCTGGCCTTTGACCAGTTCGATAAGTATCATGACAAGCACGATCGCGATCACTTATGTTCTATTGGAACGGCCTTATCGAAAATCTTGCCCCATTCTGTGAGGGCTGTGGACTCGCGTCCGAAAACCCTGATGATCTACCAGGGTCTACTGGGGTTTCGGTTTCCTTCAGGGTTGAACTCTCGAGTGGCGCAAGTGGGACAAGTCTCGTGTTTCATCAATCGTTGTGCTTAAATCCCGACCTCTCCGCCGGACCTTGGGAAATCGGTCTTGGTGGAGATATAGATGGATCTAGGGATGATGATCAATCAATCCGCAAATAGGATCAGAAAGAACTGGATACTTGTCATCCCGCCGATCCTGACTCAGGTCGTTGTCCCATTTGCACTGTTTGCGGTAGCTGCCTTCACTATCCTTCCCCTCGTTGCCGCATACAGCTTGACCGGAGATATTGGGGGCCTCATTCAGACCGCCGTCGTTGGCGCCTTACTCCTCGCGATTGTCGGCTTCCTCGTCGATACCTTCGTGACGGCTGGCTGGGCATACATGAACAAGCGGGCGGTCGTGGACGGGCAGACAAGATTGGGGGACCTTTTGGTTGGAGCAAAGAAGTATTTCTTACGCATCCTCGGCGGCCGAATACTGGTCGGAATAGCCGTGATTGTTCCAATCGCGGCAGGGATAGGCGCGCTTGCAGCGAGCATCCTCACTCTCAATATCGGACCGCTGACTCCTCCCGAACAACTCACCCCCGAGACTATCATCGGCCTACTTGCGCCGATGATCCTAGGATTGCTCGGAATTCTTGTAGTAGTTGGCTTGATCGAGCTAGTGCTTTACATCTTCCTGTTGCCGTGGATGCAAGCGCTCGTGATGGAGGATCTTGGGATCTGGGGGTCCATCAAGACAAGTGTGAGGTTTGTCCGAAGAAACTTCGCCACGATGATCGGTTACGTCGTCATCTCCGCGATCGCTTGGATAGCCGTCTCTTGGGCGACATCCTTCCTGTGGCCGAGCTTCTCCTACTCAGAGCTGACCCGGCCAGCGCTTTACGCGAGCGGTACCCGTCTGCTGGGGCTGATGCTACGAGCCAGCAACCTTGCCAACTCCATGATTACCGCTCTACTCTCAGCTTTCTTCACGCTGCTGCTGTTCATCATCTACGCGGACAGGACACGCGGTTTAGTCGCCCCTACAGGCGCTGAGGGCTTCGCTGCCGCTCCTGCTACTCAAGTCCCTCCACCTGCCCCATCCGGCGGTCGTCTCGCTCCGCGCGGCATGAAGTACTGCGTAAATTGTGGAGCAGCTCTGATTTCACTCGCCGTGTTTTGCCCTAGCTGCGGGGCTAGGCAGCCGCCTCTGGCACCCGAGTAACCTGTTCAGGCCCGATTCGATGCACCGACCATCATGGTCTACAAGCTAGGATGAGCTCGACTTCCACTGCAATATTCAGAGGAAGCTCGCTCACGCCTACGGAGGTTCTGGCGTGGCGTCCCTTCTCGCCAAAGATCTGAGCTAGAAGGTCGGAAGCCCCGTTCATCACCTTTGCCTGATCAATGAAACCCGGGGCACTGTTGACATAGCCGTTCACCTTGACGACGCGTTCTACTCGGTCGAGGGTGCCAAGAACCGACTTCGCAGCGGCCAAGCAGTTTAGCGCCGCCAGCTTCGCAGCCTCATACGCATTTTCAACCGTGAGATCCCGTCCAACCCTGCCTTTGAACACGGGAACTCCCTCCTTCACAGGTCCTTGGCCCGCAGTGAAAAGCAGCGAACCACCTTGAACCGCAAGGACATATGCCCCAACAGGGGTCGCGGGTTGTGGGATTGTGATTCCGATCGATTTGGCGCGTTCCTCATATGACAACTAGATCATTCCCCCGGCGCAACGACAGACCGAGCCCCATGAAGGCTGGACCTTGCTAGTAGGCTTTTGCATATACGGCTGATAGATCTTGTCGCGTGATCCTTAGACGGTCGAGGGACTACGCCCAGCGTTTCAACGTCCAAATTGTCTCAATCGGTGTCGGGTCAACGCCTCGCAGTATTGCGAGATAGAATGATACGTAGTCGCAGTAGTAAATGGTTGCGAGGATTGTGGCAAGCCTCGTCGGGGATTTCAGAGATATCTCGTATACTCCTTTGCCTCCGGCCTGCCGTATCAAACTCCTCAGCCGATTGAATTGCTTCGATTCGTCCTCGGCTTCACAGCCTCTGAGGACTACGAATGATATGGAATCGGCAAAGTTGCCCTCTCTAAGCATACGCCACCCCTGGACCTCATTATGAAGCATTTCGGGAAGAACCTCAAACTTCGCGAGGACCTTCGAATTCTCGTTCAGTTGATTTTTGAATCTCCTGCCGGCTGCCGCGAGGAGTTGCGAACTATATATGAACGGAATCGTTCCGTGAAGTTGAACAGCCAACTGTTTCGCAGGATTCTTCGTCTGACGTCGCGCAAATCCGATCGCCTTCCTAAGTCCTACCAGTCGTTCCGTAACGGTCCTCAACTCAGCCCGGGCGCTCTTACGGTCGCAGAAACCCCACCTTTCAACTGTGGCGAGCGAAGCCGACAAGAGAGATGGCAAAGCCTCGCGAGGTTGCAGCCCGGACTTTACCTGCACATGAGGGATTCCGTTTTCCCTGCAAATCTTGATCATCTCACCTTCTGAGGCGATACAGGAGACTCGACATTTTCGTCGGCGAGCTTCTTTCAGAGCATTCAACGCCTCGGCCGTTTGACCGGAGTAGCTAGCGACGAGGACGCTTGTGCCTGCGGCGACGGAGCCCGGCAGTTTCGAGCCTCTTATGACCTCGATCGCTGCCTGAGACTCAAAGAGCCAGTCTTTCAGAATGTCAGCGGCGATCGCTGACCCACCCATACCTACTAGTGCCAGATGCGATGGAGATCGTGCAAGAGCATGCGGCAGAGCATCCGACTCCAATGCAGCGACATAGGCTTGCTCGTAGGTTTCTGGAGTCTCCTCCAGAATCTGGACCATATTCTCTTGGTCAATCTCGGCCATTGCAGCTTTGTCGTCGAGGACGCCTGTTTGCATGCGTGACCAGGACCATCTTCGCCGTGTATCGTTTTGAAACCTTTCGTATCTGTGCTATCAACTGCGTACAACATATAAGGCGGGTCCAAGTCTAGCACGACGAGTTTCAGGATACGGATGCCATAATGGGCAAGTCATCGCGGGGCCTACTAGGCGCTCGCAAGTTGAAGCGGAGACGCAAGCGTTTCAGATGGCACTACCCACCCTACAAGCGTCGGATGCTCGGCCTCGACTACAAAGCAGACCCACTTCAGGGAGCCCCGCAGGGTCGCGGCATAGTCCTCGAGAAAGTTGGCGTCGAATGCCGACAACCGAACAGCGCAGTCCGCAAAGCTGTGCGTGTTCAGCTGATAAAGAACGGAAAGGTCATCACGGCGTTTCTGCCGGGCGACGGCGCCCTCAACTTCATCGACGAACATGACGAGGTCTGGATCGAAGGTATCGGCGGCGCCGAGGGCAAGAGCATGGGAGACATCCCAGGAATTAGATTCAAAGTCTACGCGGTCAACGGAGTCTCGCTCAACGCCCTACTGACAGGCAAGAAAGAGAAACCCAGACGCTAGACACCTCAATTCATCACAAGTCGAGATAGAGCTCTGCGAAGACACATAGTTAGGATTGCAGGGCCTTCGTATCCATGTGGTTCTTGCACTTGTCATTCGAAGGAGACGACATCGTTCTAGAGAGCTGAGACCAGTCCTTCGGAATACTGAACCTGTTTGACGACTCCTTGGCTGATGAGCGCGGAGGCATTCTCGGCTGGCAACGTAGCGACATCTTCTGCTTTGAAGGGGCCGTAGGTTTTGAGGTCGACTCCGATAATCGCAGGGAAGTCTGAGAGAAAACGTACGACCTGCAACCTCACTTGGGCCGGTTTGGTTGGAGGCTCTACGAGTCCGGCGCCTCCCTGGGCCACCTCGTCGATAAGGCGGCAATGTTCTGCTATGTGTGTCGAGATCAGTTTCGCGAACTCTGCCTCCTCTCGTGCGAGCATTCCAATCGGAACATCCTGCCGAGAGAGGGCTGCGTCAACGATCTTCTTCATCCGTGTTTCAGCGATTTCCGCACTTAGCCGTCGGAGTATCTTGAACTCCTTCTCTGAGATGGCTTTCTGAGTTTGGTCCTGGCCTGTTGCGGCAAGCGCGGCTTTGGAGTCGCTCAGCAACCTGCTGACTTCAGAGTAGAACGACGGAGGAAGCCTCTGGAGCGCTCTATCGCTCTTCTCAGCCTTCCAGAGTCGGTAGAGTTCATCACGGTTCATTTCTTTACGGGACCACCTAGGCCCTTGCACAGCAGGAGCATCGCGGCTGCCGCCGGAAGGGTCACTTCCTCGTTCATATACGGCCCGTAAGTGTCCTCCCGCATCCTGAAGGCTGGGGCTTCTGTGACTCGCACGGTTTCCTCCCCTTCAAAAGCTATCGGATCACGGAATGGATCAAACGCATCCAAGCTTGAAACGGCAGCGGCGCGAAGGCCTGTCTTCCCGTTCAGCGTTTCAGGGAGACGGATCAATCTGTGGATGTCCGTCGTCACTACAGTATCGATCTCTGCAGGTAGGGCACCTCTTGAGACGGCCCGCTCGATTATCGTTCGCCAAGTGCTGTCCTTGATGCGAAATGAATCCTCGAATTGGCCCCACAGTATCTTTCCTTTCCATTCTTGTCCTATCTGTGATCTGTCGCGGATAATCCGCCGCGTCTGACGGGGCGAGAAACCTATGTTCACGAGTTCGTCTTCGGTTCCTTCCAAGACGGTTCTGTAGATCTCGCGTGCGAATCGTCCGCGCCATCCTGGGTCTTCGCGTTGCGGTCCCACGATGGCGTCGCGAGGCTTCTTGTAGAGCCCTTGATAGAACGCGTCCAATCCTAAGCCCAAGACGTAGTCCACGATCTCCTTTCTCTGCGATTCGTCGAGTTTGCGGACTTCCTCATTCCTGACGTGGAGGTGGTAGCCTCGGTGGCCGGAGAAGAAGATGTGCATGTCTTGTTCCCGTATTCCAAAATCCTTTGTCAAGAAATCAATCAGTTTGAATACCTCGTTCTTCGAAGCCTTCAGGCACTGATCGCAGAACCACGTACGCTCGACAAACTTCGTGCTGCCGCAGCTAGGGCACTGGGCAGGAGTCTTCCCGCGCTTTGTGAGCCTGCAGGTACCACAACTCCACATATCATGACTTGCCTTGCATGGCGTGTCAATGTGATCCGCGTCAATGTCGAAGACAAGGTCCGACCCCAGCCAACCTTTCTTCTCCATCTCTTCTGCAGGCCGCGCGTAGTAGGCCGTTGAGTAGTAGATGTCCGATGGAATGAGTACGGCTATGATGTTGAAGAGTTCCTCGCTTGATCGAATTGCCTTGTGTCGTGTCATGAATCGCTCGGCGAATGCGAGGAATGCGAATTCTCTCGCTTTGAAGTCCGGGGGAAGGGCGATTCTATCCTTGTGTGTGTTGTAGTATCGCCAGAAAGCTTGCTTGATGAAGCTGACCCGCTCTGTGTCCTGGGGGCCAGCCAAAGCCGTCTCGCATCCGCTCCCAGTCTGTGCCTCACTATCAGCACTGGGACAAATGTCTTGTTGCCACGTGGCCGGGGCCGTTGCTCGGCAAAGTCTCAATTGATTCCTGATGCGGTGCCGTGCTGTCTCCGCAGACTTCCGCGTCTGAATTCGAGAATTAGTATCAAGCTCACAGCCAGTACAACTAGAAGCAGGATTGGTCGCCAGTCTGTGAGGCGAGGCTTCCAAGAAGCGCTGAGTGAGTGAGGGGAATCCATGAGGAGAGGCCCCGATGATATTCGATCGCCATGTTCGTCGGTCCAATGATCGAGGAAGAATGTGATGCCTATGAGCCGGACGAAGCCGGTCGAAGTCTCGAGCGGTCTCACTGTAAAGTTTGCGTAGCTCGCTGCGTCGTACCATCCGTCACCTTGAGTACGACCTAGGGGCGACTCGAGCGAGAGCAAGTATTGGACTCGCACCTTTGGCTTGAAGACGCCGTTGGATGAGAAGACAGCTCGATCTTCAGCGAGGACGTAACGCGTGCTATTTGCCGTGAATGTTTGGGTGGACACTTGGAATATTCGGACATCACCAGCGGAGAAGCGTAGAGTCAGGACCTCGCCACCATATAGAAGCTCCTGAGGTTTTCCGTCTATGATGAGATTGACACTGAGTGTGGGTGGGAGGGATTTGACTATCGAGGATACTCTGAAGAGTGAGGTCGCGGTTCTTGCGTCCAATTTTCCACACCCCCAATCATTCGACCCTTCGGATACTTCGATGAATCCGGTGGAGTGGTCAAGGTAAGCTCCCTCAACCAAGATAGACCTGATTTCCTGCGGCGTGAGCTGGGGATTGTACTGCAGCATCAATGCGATGACGCCTGCAACGTGAGGGGCTGCCATACTTGTCCCCGCTAGGATCCGGTGATATTCATCGGGATCGCTGTCGCTAGGCGGCACGTCGAGCGAACGCGCTGCCGAGATAAACAAGCCAGGAGCTGTAATCTCCGGTTTTGCCCGTCCATCTCTCGTCGGACCCCGCGAACTGAACGGAGCTATCTCGCCTACATGATAGTTTTTGATCCGAACGTTCCCGCCTAGCTTGTTGATCCAAGAGTTCTTGGTCACATAAGCGCCGACAGCGATGCCCCCGCTCGCTGTGGCGGGAACCGATATTGTGCCATTCCTGTCGATCGTGTACCCTTCACCACTTGAGAACGAAGCTGGCGGGTAGGAGCAACTGTCGCTATCCACCCACACATCCCATCTCAGCGGTGGTCCAGGATCCATCACCTTCAGAATGATGCTCCATCCGGAGGTTGCCAGCGCGGTCTGAGTCTCGACTGAGATCGCCAATTCCTTTCCCTTGGCTGTCCTCCCCGGAAGAATCCTGACTAGCCCGTCTGGAGTAAGCGTTCCATTGCTAGACGTCGGCCCCTGAACCGCTTCCCCTGAAGGAGTGACGAGAGTTGCGGAGATCGTTCTGTTATTTGCGTACCACAGGTCCGCAGTTGCGTTACTGGCTTTCCCAGTAGGCGCCCAATCGACACGAGTTGGACTGGCGGAGACAAGGGTGCCTGTTGCGTGCACTCGGTTATCAGCCTCGTTGCCGGCAGCGACTGTAACAATGACCCCTTGAGCGTTCAGATCGTCGATGACAAGTTCGAAGGGACTCGTGTCGTCGTGCCCTCCGACGTTTCCCCCGAGGCTTAGGTTAATGACAAGCCTCATCTTGAGGGCATGGCCTCTATCCACGAGATACTTCAGACCATCTATGATTGCGTTCTCGTCAAAGGTCCAGCTTTCGCCATTGCATATCGCTCTCCCACTCTTCACAACAATGAGGGCGGCGCCGGGGGCGACCCCACGATAAATGCCGGAGGCCAGGCCGGAACTTGCTGCAATTGACGCCACGTGCGTTCCGTGACCGAACGTGTCCTTTTCGGGGCATTTTCCCGTGTTGATTTCTTTCCATGAACACTCGACGCCATAAGTGAAGCCTTGAGGTCGCTCTCCGGATGCCGTCTGATCCCACAGATACAACACCTTGGAGGTACCGTTCTGGAACCTCAGGTCTGGATGGGATAGATCGACCCCTGTGTCGACAACCCCGACGATGACGCCGGATCCATCAACTGGTTCGCCACGCGGATCCTTCACTCTCTGCCACACGAAAGTGGCTCCAATCTCAGACGCACTCGCGTCCAGCGTCGGATGAAAACTCCTCGGGGAGAATACTCCGGAAACGAAATCGAGCCTCAATGTATCTTCGATGTGATCTGGAGGCATTTGGATGGTTGTTACCCTGCCGATCGAGCTTGTGATCACACCAAATGAACCTAGCCTCATTCGTTGAGATGGAGTGAGAGGATTTGCTGATGTGATTATCATCGCGGCGGCGCGCGTGCCCATGCCAGTCGGTGAATACCGGCCATGCAAGAGGAACGGATCGACTAGTTTTGAGACCTCGACGTGATTCGCGTTGCCGAAAGCAGAGAAGTGCATGGCGGGAATCAACAGAAGTAAGACCAGAAGGCTGGATGTCAACGGAAGCGATCTCAAATGCTATCACCAGTCGATCGCAACGTGTCAGGCAACGTTTTCTTCGCCGGTCTACGGGGCAACGGATCTGGGAGCCTGCGCTGCTCTTGGTCTCCTCGTCTCGGCTAGGATCATTCTAGCCCTCTTCCTGTAATAGGCGAGGGGGTTGACGATCATAGCGCATATCTGATCGGGGTTGACGCATAGACCGTGAGTTTTCATCGTCTTGCAGTTCGGGGTAGTGTACTTCTTCTTGACCCCTCTCTCTCCCGAGATATGCTCGACTTGGTACCTAGCTATTCTCTCATTGAAATCGGGTGAAGAGCGAAGCATTCCGATGATCTCCTCGTTGGGGACCCTAATGTTGCTGAGGAAGGATGTCAGCGCGAACCTCCCCATGTGAGGGACTTGTTTTCCGCTCGAAAGGTTTCCGAGCAACGCCTTTATGCACGGAGGCATCGCAGCGGCCAAGACAGCTTTGGGAGTCTCCTCCACGCCGTACAGCTGGGCTCTAAAGCCCACCAGCCTTCTGATCCTCTCAACTCGAGGGGCAATGGCCTCCGGAACAGACCCGTATTGGCCCATAATCCTTGAGAGCACTTTGAGCTCAACTTCTTCTTTCACAAGCCTCGCAAACTCGTCTTTGTCGCAGTAGACGTATCCTTGCTCTAGCACTCTGTTCGTGAGCTTCCAGTCAGGATCGCGAATCCTTACGGCGTTTCTCAGGTAGTCAGGATAGTGGAGCGCGAACTCGTAGAGCGCTTCGCCGATTTCTCTGTCGGTGATCTTCGCATTCCAATCGAAAGTGTGTTCGGCAATTTGCAGGAGCAGATCTGGCGGCTCCAGCCTGAGAAGTTCGTAGGCTCGTTTTGACTCGGCGAGCGCGCATCTTCTTTGCGCCCTCTCGTCGCCCGCCAGAGCAATTAGCATCAATGCCGCCGGGTACGCCAGTATTTCAGCCTCGCCCTGAAGCTCCCAGTCGATCTTACCTTTCGTCAACGCGTCGACGATTCTCTTTTCGGCGAGATCCAAGACGACGGAGAATTCCGGGGTGGTGAGGTCTTTGATGTCGATGTTTAGGCTCTTGACGTATTCCGAAGCCTCGTTCGTGAACGGATACTTTGCGTGGTCCAGCTTCGTCAAGACCGCACTCAAGTGGCTCCACCAGCCGGCTGGGCGACTGGCGCCTGCCACTTGGTTGGGTTGTAGTTGAATTCTATATACGAATCGTAAAAGATGAGTGAACGCCCCCGCTGCCGCGTCTGTTAGGTCGCATACCATTAAAAAGTGCCACTCCAATACTTGTTGGTTCCTGGTCATAGAAACAGTCGCGGTGTCCGGTAAGGGAGCCCTTTCCCTCAGGAGCCGGCCAACCCAACTCAACTTGCCACTGTATCCCCTTGCGCTCCTTCTTGAAATCCATCATCTGAATACTGAGCTCATACAGCAGTTCTTTGTCAATCATATAACGTGCGGAACAATGGGTGGCTTTTGTGGTTCAACTAACGACTCTGGCAGAGGGCCTTCCCTTTAGGGATAGATGTTCTTGATCATGGAAGTCTCGTCAGACAGCAGCTGTTGCGTCTTTTCTGTAAGCAGAGGTTTATCGTCCTGGCGTTGGAAGGAATATCGTTCAGCCCCTATTGGCGAGATTGCTAGGGGCGTATGAGTCTGGAATAGGTCGCGAAAAAATTGAGAAAATTGGCTTTTGGAATTCTCGCCATCGCAGCCTTTGCGATGATGGCAAGTCCTGTTCATGCAGATGGTACCTTCGACCAGTGGGGGTACAACAGGACCGCATTGATCTTCAACGGTTGGTTTGTAAACGCCTATGCGGAGCGCGAAGGATTTGCAACTCCATATGTCGGCGTCAGGGGCGATCCATGCGGTAACATAGACTTGTACTTCGCCCATGTACACGTCACATGCGACCCAGCAACCAACTGGCCTTCGAATCCTAGGAAGTACCCATATGCCTACAACGTGCTGCTACAGATCAACGTGAACAAGGCCTGGGATGACGCCCATCGTGGCGTAGCACCTTGGACTCCTGACGCTTGGCTTACCAATCACATGATTGGATGGTACCTTGGGGTAGACGGCAAGGTCCACCAGTGGGAGTGGTTCCTGAAGATAGTCTGGATCGGACCTCACGGCTCAAGGAGCCCATACTGGCGACCAGGCGGATATGCCACCTGGGGTGAGTTCGAAGTCATTGAAGATCTCTACAATGACCTGTATGGAGGCTTTCACGGGAAAGAAAACCTTGCGATTCCAGCAGGCCTTGGGTACGGTTGAAGGTCTCGTAGACAGCGACTTCTATCTCCCTCTTCCATAGCTTCTAGGCTAGACCCTTTCCTACAACTGAACGATACCTATACGAGGACATGAGCTATCTGAGACGAGCATACGACAGAGGAGCAAGCGCGCTTGCCCCGGCGGCGGAGGACGAAACGGGAACAGCGCGTTGAAGGTAAACCTCCCCTTTGTTTACCACACATCCCTGTTGGATTCGGAAATCTCAAGATCCTTGGGTCGAAGAGCGGGTAGAAGGCATAGATTACGCCTAGAAGTCCAGCAAGCTATCGACTGACCAAGAAGTGAGACCAAAACTTAACGCCGTTCTTGTGTTCGCTTTCACTTGGGACTCAGACTCGGCCACCGTCACCCGCCTTTTCTCATTATTATCCCCCGCACAGACTCCCGTCAACTATGATCTTGAGTAGCGGCAAGATTCTACAGTATCAGGGCAAACGACTCTGAGCCAAATGAAGCCATGAATCGCCGTGGCTTCACCGTGACTCTACTCTATTCAGCCTCAATCCTAGGAGCCAGATAGTACAAGAGCCGCCCCTGCTGTGGGATGTCAAACTCAAGTCTGATCGGCATGTTCGTGGAGAACTCGACCGTCACGATCTCTGAGGTTGAGGCGCCTGCCTTCGTTATCTCCGAGAGATAGTTCAGGTTGAAAGTCGCCTTGGAAGGCTCCTTCACGTCGAGCTCCAACAGCATATCGCTTCCCTTGTCAAGCTCGATGACGGCGCTGCTGAGCTCAGTCGTCGCAGCCGCGGTCAATTTCTCCGGTGTGGCCTCAAGTCTGACGTTGTCGCTCACGGCCTGTACGTCATCAATGATGTCCCTCAGGATCGACGCGGTCAACTTCACTTTCGAGTTGAACGTGATCTTCGGGGTAGGAACTTCTTCATGCGCGGGATCAAGCGTGGGCATCGTGAATTTCCGCATTATCTTTCCCTTGAGGGTCAAGTTCAGCTTCCGGGTCTTCTCATCGTAGAGCATTTCGAGAATCTCGTCGCTGGCAACGCGCTTGAGCAGCTTCAGCATGGACGCTATGTTGACCCGAATCTTTGTCGGCTCGATGCAGGTGTACTCTTCGAAGGCTGTCTTCTGCCATTCAAAATCAACCATGGCCACATGGGAAGGATCCATTGACCTCAGCTTGATGCCGTCAGGGGTGGCGTTGAAATCCGCCTCCTCGATCAGCGTAGATATGGCAGCCAAGAGGTTCTTCCAAAGGCGCGCGTCACTCATCGATGCCTTGAACACTATGAGCTCCCTGCCCTAACGTGCTCGGCTAGTAATTTATGCCTTAGCTGTACGTGGGCGTAGGCTCTCGGTCTCACGATGTCTCCCGCCAGGTCGTCCCGCAGTCCGCACATCTGAAGAATTGAGTGGAGGATTCATCAGCGCCTCGAGTCTGCACGAGCCAGTAGAAGGCCTCCTTGTGGCCGCATTTGGGGCATTCAACCTTCATCTTTGGCAGAGTGCGGATCTTCTGCTCCTCTCTGCCAATGACGACTACGTTCTCCTTCTCCGATGCTAGTGTCTGTACGGTCTTCTCCGGCTTCCTGGTCTCATATCCGCAGCTCGGGCAGGTCATTACGATCGACTTAGCCTTCTTGACGGGTACGAGTCTTGACCCACACTTCGGACAGAATCTCAATTTCCGCGGAACCGTCCACGACAGTCTAAGGGGTCCATATTAAAACATTCAGAAGGGGAGGGAAGATGGCGCCTCTCAACTCGGCCCCGAGAGGGATGTTGGTGCTATCGAGGCGGCGTCTACCTAGGGCCTGCGCCCTACCAAGAACTTCTCAAGTGAAGAAGCAATGATCCTCGCAACCCTAGCCGCCTCCGGAAGGCCCTCTTTCGAAGCACAAACTCCCAGAATTTCGTCGAGATCGATCTTGCCCAGGCCAGCGGAATAAACGAACAAGATCTTTCCTCCTGCCTTCCACATTCTATACGTCAATTTGGCAAACACCTTGAGTGCTCGTTGTGAGATTCTCGCCCCTTTCTTGGGAAGGCGTTTTGCGATGATCTTCCGTCGAAGAACCGCTACCACTGGAAGTCTGGTTTTCCTACTCAGGGCCTCAATGTCCACATAGCTTCCAGACTTGCTGATCAACTCGTCTAGGACGATGACTCTGAGCTGAGGGAAATGTGGGGAACCTGTTACCATTTTGGCTATGTTAGGAGCCAGGTCAGTAGCTTCTGGGCGTACGGTTGTTCGCATGACCCCCTCAAGCCAACGGCTTCCCCGGTATACCACACCGACAACTTGAATGGGAACTGCGGATCTATGAGGTGGCGCGGTGCAAGATACCCCGAGAACGCGGATCTCTTTCTTTATCATGTGGGACTTGACTTCCCGTCTCCGATCCTTTCCACGACTGATCTGATCAAGTGAACGAAAGCGTCGATGGGAGAATCTGGAGCTGCTGCTATCTGGTCGGCTGCCTCTTCCAGAGAAACCAACTTGTTCAGGTAGCCATAGACGAGCAGAGCCTCGACTGCGTTCGCGCAGTCTTGACGGGTCGTACGATAAGGAAGCGCTTCTCTCAGCCCTGATCTTCTTAGAGCTTGTGCAAGTACCCTATCGCTCACTTTGATGCCTTGTGGCTCATGGAGCGCCTTCGATCTGCCAAGCGAGAAGACGAAGTTTACGTAGGCGTCCCCGAGTTTCGCTAGTCTCGAATCAGTAAGAACTTGCTTCAGTTGCGATCTGTCCGGGTCAGCTTGGGACGGGGGCTTTGTCGAGCTTTTCCAAGAACTCGTTGCTCATCTCGCCTACCTTTTCGAGGGCCCTCACCAATGCCTTCTCCGGAGATGACTCTCGCTTCGTCCTAACGTATAGGATCGCGTTTGGAAATAGAGGATGCGGAACGTCGTACCCTGCCATCTCAACTGCCTTGTCCTGCAATAGCACGTACTGGAGCAGGTTGCAGAAGGTATGCCCTTCCCCTTGGATTTCGAGCTTCAACTCATTCTTCGACTTTTCCAAGACCTTGAGATTCAATCTTCCTGACTCGCTCCTACTCCGTAGTCATCGGCCAAGCGCCTACGCTCCATATTTCCGCATTCAAGGCACTGTAGCCTGCGGTTTCTTAGGACGAGCAAGCCGCCGCAGCTTGAACAGTACGCTCGGATGACGCCGAGCCCTCTCCCTGCGGTCGTGAGTTCCGGGATCCTGTTCTTGTCGTTGAAGACCTTGGCTTTGATCATGTCGCCGGTCTTGCAGACATCGCCCATCTTTCGCTCGTATCTCGGACTCGACGAGGAGATGTGCAGGATGCCCGTGAAGGGCCTATCAAGCATCTCCGAGTCTACCTTGAAGATGCTGACGATTGCGTTCTTGTCGTGAACATTTGAGACCTCACCGATCACTGTTGATCCGTCTGTGGGCATTGTCGGCGTTCTCGTCTTGGCGACGACCTTCACTGTTCTGCTTCCGAGGTCTACGACTCTGTCGCCTGTAAGCTGTGAGTAGACCACACCGCCGCTCTCATATGTCCCTGGGCCAGGCAGGAATTCCTCAGCAACACAGAGCTCCTCTCCAGGTACGACAAAGCGTGGTGTTCGAAAATCTCTTGCAGGCATTTTTGACTGAACCTTATTGCGTTTTCATGCGTAGTCAGGTGGAGAGGCTAGCTCTTCCGGAGCTTCGCTTCATAATAAGAAAGGCCGTATATAAGCAGGCGCGATCAACATGTGTCACCGGGATTTCTCAAGAAAAGCCGCTCGACAAGAAATCTGCGCCACGTGGTTCGATTAACCGCCTCCAGTTACGGCGAGCATATACGCGCCTTCTCCCAGTCCACATTCATGGAAAGCATCGTCGAGCGGCTTCGAAAGCTGGGGCTGACGGAGTACGAGGCGAAGGTTTACTCATCTCTACTCAAGTATCACCTGAACAGCGCGTCCAAGCTTTCGGAGAGGTCAGGTGTTCCAAGGACCAAGATCTATTCCGTTCTCGAATCGCTCGCGGCCAAGGGTTTGATCAGGGTCTACTCCGGCGTCCCTTTGCTCCTTCAAGCCCTTGGATCCTGAGGAGATCTTCGAGAGAATGAAGAAGGACTATGATGCTGTCCTCGAGGTCACCAAAACGATGCTTGACAAGGACGAGGTGAAAATGAAGGAGAAATTTGTGATAACGAAGTACGACGTAGCGTTAGAGAGACTCAAAGAACAGATAGCAAGAGCGAAGACAGTTTGGATAGGCAACGTTACCACAGAGTTTCTTGAAAAAGTCAAGGATGCATTCGATCCTAACGCCGAGGTCAAAGTGACGCTCTTCCCGGGAGAGAGAAAGATCTCTAACAGTGGTGCACAGTTCATGGAAGCTGACATCCAAATTGCGCAGCTGGTCAGAAACAGAGAAACACCAGCCATCTCAGTCATTCTTGATGAGGACAGGGTATTCTCGGTTTTCAAAGACCCGGCAGACAGTCGCTACGTGCTCAGCGAGATGCTGTACGATGACTGTTCTCGCTGCATCAAAGAATGGCATAATCTAGGATAGAGCTCTGCGAAAGAAGTTTAGGCGAATTGGATGAACAGAACTGCCAAGCTTCTAATGATCCTGAACGGCGCTATGGCCGTCTGGGCGTCGCTAGTCTTTCTGGTCTTTCTCAGACTAGACGTATTGAGCTGGATCATGTTGAACATATGTTCCCCTACACAATTTGCGACCATTCTGGCGTTGGCTAGTCAAAGGAGACTTCTCATGAATGCCGCTGTTCCTTGGCTGCTGTTCTTCGGCTTCGGCGGACTACTCATATTCAGTTGGAGTGGATACATGATAGTCGCTCAGAAAGTCACCTGATAACGACGATAACAGCTGTGTTCATCCTCGCATACACAGCGAAAGAGAGGAAGTTCAGGACTCTGATCACCGGAATCGCCATCGGAGTGTTTGCTCTGATTCCTTTTCGATTCTACCAAGATCAGTTCCTCAATGCGCATCCGGAGTTGCTACGCCTATGGCTTGGAGTGGAGTGAGCACAGAAGAATAGTCTGGAGGTGATTTCTTGCCGATAGTGGAGGGAAGGTACGAGGCAAAAATTGGCACGAGGTTCAAGAAAGCCGAGGATGGGATCGAGGAGATCAAGAGAAGGATTCAGAGATCCAGGGGCATGAGGATCAACAACATACCGATGACTCTGCTCGATGAACTGAAGCCGCTACTGAAAGGCAAAGACTTGAGGATCATCCTCCCTCTTGGCGTGAGGACGACACAGGAGCTAAAGGAATTAGGGGAGGTCGCAGTCGCCAACTCAAGAATCTACCTTGAATACGATGGGGAAGAGGCGAATTCGGGCTCCGTTGCTCTTGCGGACGTTATCTTCAACATTGCTTGGCTAGACGGCAGAATACTTGAGATCTCAACGATGGAGTACAGCAAGTGCGTGAAGTGCCTGAGAGGGACTTTCGAAGGCGCGTGGAGATACGCAAAGAAGTGAAAGGCATGGAGGCTAGGTTGACTTTACTCTACTTAGCCTGCACGCTAGCTCTGTGTGGCTGGCCTAGTTGCGTATGAAAGGTCTTAGAACAGCATGCTTGAACCGCCATAGGCGCCAAGAAGCTGACCATGGCCTTCTTGATCTACGAGCAAGTCGGCTTTCCGGCGCTTGTGCCCATCCGAAGGGCGAATATAGATTCATTCGGAAATGACCACATAGGCTCGGACTTGTTATCCTATGTCAGATCCCAACGCAGCGTGAGAGACATGCGCATCAAATCCATTGAAAGAAAAGTCTTGGTTACAGGTGGAGGCGGCTTCATCGGTTCCAGACTTGTTCAAGCATTGTTGCGAGAGGGGTGTGGAGTAAAGGTTCTTGACGTTCAGTTCGGGCGTCTGAGGGCTGTGACGAACCCAAATCTGGAGTTTGTGGGTATTGGAAGTGACGAACTACACGGGGGCATGGCCAGTAGGGACATCGTTGATCAGGCTGTTAAGGATGTAGATGTGATCTATCACCTGGCAATCAATTGGGACGCAGTTACTTGGGGGCGTACACTTCCCCTCGCAGACTTGTTCGATGTCAACATCAGAGGCACGCTCAACCTCTTGGAAGCGGCAAAGTCTCAGGGAGTAAAGCACTTCCTATTTTCGAGCAGCTGTGCCGTCTATGGAAGGACGAAGGCTTTGGTCGTAGACGAGGAGACGCTCTGTAGACCGGAGCTGTGGGAAGGAGATCCTGGACCTCAATATGGCATAGTGAAGCTAACGACCGAAAAACTCTGCCTCATGTACTACCACACCTATGGCTTGCCAGTCACAGTCTTTCGGATAGAAGTGCTATTCGACGATGAGGAATCGCAGATGTTCGGCAGAAGGATTGTCGAGAAGGTATTCAAAGGAGAGAACGTCGAGATCATAGACGGAGATGGTCAAGCAAGCATTCATGTCGACGAAGTGGTTCAGGCTTACTTGCTGGCCACGCTGAATAGTGAAGCATACGGTGAAGTCTTCAACCTCTCCAACCCTGCCACATTCGTCTCAGATCGTGAGCTGTATCAGGCTCTTATTCAACTTACCAATTCAAGGAGCGAGATCAAGCTGGTGACCAATCCGATGCTCGTAAACCCCATGGTAGAGTCCATAGAGAAGATACAGAATGCGCTAGGTTGGAATCCCCAGAAGACCAAGGGGGACCTCATGAAAGCAATCGCTCAAACGGCCGGGTCAATACTTGCGCATCTTAAAGACGACGTGAAGTAGTTACGAACCACAGTGCAGATTTTGCACTATAGCGCTATGGCTTCAATCCCTATGGCCCACGGTTGCGGTGAAAAGCCTTCGATTCTATCCTGTAACAGTCGACTTTAACCGAATGCATCCTCTTCTTGTGATGCTCGAACATTCTTGGAATGTCGAGCGTGTACTCGTGGATCGAATCTACCCTGCACCCGGATCTTTCCAGGTGCGCCAGAATGTGTTCTCGCGTGGCTGACTTGTGGATAGAGTAGACGACGGACGCGATCCTGACCGCTTTTCTCAAGAAGATCTTGTCAATGTGTCTCCTCTTGGTTCCAAAAGGCGGATTCATAACAACCGTGTCATATCGTCCACGAATGGCATCTAGATGGCCTACGACCCACTCGACATCGACATTTGCGACCTCAGAGTTTTCGCGAGCAACGGCGATTGCGGCTGGATCGATGTCGATACCTACAGTTCTGCGTGCGCCCAGAAAGGCCGCGCCTATCGCAAGCCTTCCGGTACCTGTTCCAAGGTCGATTACGACTTTCCCAATGATGTCTCGGTAGACGGTCGCAGCAAGCAGCAAGATATCAGCTGCCATGCTCGCGGGGATCGTGTATTGCTCAAGTCGGATGCGAGGGCTAGGATGCGGCAGCATGTGCTGTAGGAGACGTTCGATCCCATGTTTCTTCGGTATGCTTGCCGTAGTCTTCCCAGCTTTTCCTTCCGATCGCAATCAGAGCCTCATCTGGATTCACGACAGGCTTGCGGTAGCGGCTGCGGTCGTCGACGGAGATTCTAGGGCACGCAACCTCCACAAACCCGTCCAAATCGGTGAACGACTCTATTGATTCTGGAATCAATTCTAGGGAGGCTATTAGGATACAGGTCTTCCCGTTCTCCTCCAGCAGGGTCTTCAGTTTCCTTGCGACCGCCAGGTTCATCTGGCCGCTCTTGAGCCCGACGATTACCCCAACTCTCTTTGCTTCCCTGAACTTGAGGATGGTTGCATACCTCTGTCGCAGAATCCTCTCCACTACTCGGGTAGCGTCTCGCGCCGTCTGCTGGTATGGGTCGACAACAATCGTCCTTCTGCCGGTGGACAATGAAACGCCGAGCGCGTGGAAGTCACCGCTCGCAATCACGACAAATGCGTCAACGTCACTCGCCACCGAGAACGCGCTCCCGTAGTCGCATCCGAGAATCTGACCCTCATACTTCAGTCGCCCCGAGGCGTTTCCGACGCGGACGACCTTTCCGAACCGCTCAAGCGTCTCCTTTGCTGACTCAATCAAGTGCAGGTGTTGCACGGATGCGGCTAGTCCGATGTTCTTTTCATTCTTTAGAAGCTTCAAGGCCTCCTCGAGAGGCTTTTCTATCTTCTCGTCCGACCTCGCCTCAACGTAGATGATGTCATCATGGGACCTCTCGCTCGGAATCTCTGCGTGGCCCACGTGGATCAGGAGATCCGCCTGCAGTTGCCTCATCTGTAGTAGTGCAAGGTCGCAGGCGCCGTAGCACGGATCCCCCGAGATGAACACGTCTGCGTGACTCGCGTCTTCGAGCTTCTCGGCAAGTTTTGCGGCATGCGGTTTGAGTCCTTCCGGAAACTGAATGAGGATCCGATGGGGCGATCGCTTCTTGATCTCTTCGATGAGACGACTTTCTTCGAGATCGTACATGGCAATACGAGGACTTGCACGAGCTGACGTGGAATTAACCGTTGCTTGAGTTGTTTAGACGACCGGCCACGAGCGCAGCGTGCAGCCGATCGACCCTTCGCTTGGTAACCCAATCCCTGTGGTGGCGGAACCCTCCGCCGAAGCTCTTCGGAATGTGAAGCAACTCGTGGATTATGACCTTCTCCCGTTCCGCAGCCTTGAGATCGTCGAAACGTTCCGAGATGACCTCAATCGCGTAGTGGGATTTCATTCCAAGGCCTTTCTGCCAAACCCTCGGGAACGAATGCACGCGAGCGATGGCGCCTCGAGACTTTGACCCGACACTCCTGACGCAGATGACCCTGTCCCTTGCAATGTGGACAAATCTCAACTCCTGGATGAGCTGATCCGCCAAGAGTTTTACATCGGAGGCCGGGAAGTACTTGATTGGCATGGACGTTTCTCGGGTTCATGACAGGATAAGGTGTTGTGCAACCATCGTGCGAATGATCGCAGGATTGTACGGCTGAAACTGTCAGCTTTGCGGGTGGACCTTGATGGCTTATGATGAACCAGGTTGGCTTGTGGACGGGCGAGCCAGACCCGACGCCTCAGTTGCCCTCACTTTCATCGGTTCTCGCTCAGGCCGTAGAATCGAGCGGATCATTCGTCCTTATGTTCCGTACTGCTACGTTTCACCTGACCTGAGCAAGGAGCAAGTTCGGAAGACCAACCTATTCACAGGCTCATTGGTCACGGTTGGAAAGGTCCCCATCTCTGCAACACCGGCGGGGGCCGAGGCTTGGGAAGATGAGATTCGTCCCGAGATGAGCTGTGTCTATGACCTCCAACTGAACTATGGAGCAGAACACAATCTCGAAGACGACGTACCACGACTGAGCTTGAGTATCGATGCTGTGACCAGGAGCGAGTTCGAGAAGGAGTTCGGCTCGTTTCAGCAGACGGACCCTACGAAATATCAATTTGTGCAGAGGTTCTATGCACTACTGCACCAACCGATTCCCGATCTTGATCCCACTCAGGTCGGACTCTCAAGAGAGACGACCAGAGAACAGTACGAGTCCGCGCTCATTCTCAGCAGAATCGCGAACCTTCCACCCTCACAAGTTCAGAGGAAACGCAGCGTGTCAGAGTGGATTCGCTCGGCCCTGTACACGTACTATCGAGCCAACAACATTCTAATCCCGAACTCCGAAGAGTTGCAGAAAGGTGTCCAAAGAACAACCGTGGAAGGCGCGCTGACCTTCTCTCCTATGCCTGGCCTGTACTTCGGGATGACGGTGCTGGATTTCGAGTCTCTCTACCCCAGCTGCATTGACAGATTCAATCTGTCGTACGAAACCGTAAACTGTCAGCATTCAAGATGTAACGCGAACAGCGTCCCTTCGACTGATTATTATGTGTGCCTTGACAGAAGAGGGATCTTCAGCGCCTTCACGGGCGCTCTCAGAGATCTGAGGGTGCGCTGGCACAAGCCGCGTGCGAGAGATTCTGGACTTCCACAGGAACAACGGAGCAGACTCGCGCTGATTGCAAAGCTTCTAAAGCTGCTGAGTGTTTCCTGCTATGGCGTCACTGTCCGGATCCGCGGGCTTGCAAGCCCGATCCTAGCTGAGTCGATAACCGCCTATGGAAGATACACCCTCAGGAGAACATGGAATACCGCTGAACAGCTGGGGTTATCACCGAAGTACGGTGATACGGATTCGATCTTTCTAGACAAAGCAAGCGAGGAAGGCATCGCCTCGCTGATACAAAGCGTCCACGACGAGCTGGGACTGGAGCTTGCGGTGGACAAGCGCTACAGTCTGTGCGTGCTGACCTCGGCGAAGAAGGCCTACCTCGGAATTCAAGCAGATCGAACGACGGACATCAAAGGGCTTACCGTGGCGAAGTCGAACTCACCGCCGTTCTTCAGGGAGGTGCTCGGAAGACTCGTTCAGACAATCGCGGGGAAAGATGAACTGAGCAAGCTCGAAGAGATGAAGCAGGCTATCGTCGAAGTTGTCGAACAATCAATCGATCAACTTCGATCCGGCAAGGTTCCGGTACAGGATCTCGAGTACAAGGTCGCATTATGGAAAGAGCCCCGGGAGAAGTTTGAGTCGCAGATTCTTCCGCAGGCATACCAAGCGGCGAAGCTTCTCCAGAGAAGAGGAAAAGGCCCCCACAGGAGGGAGGAGATAGCTTTCGTCAAGGTGCAGCCCTTCAGGGTTGGGCGCCGCTCATTTACGGTCAAACCAACCGACGAGACACGCGCAAGTGAAGTGAACACGGAGGACTACGTGCGCAGTCTCCTTCAGTCGCTGTCACAGATCACCGATCCTATGGGCATAGACCTTGTGAGCTTTCGCACGAAGACGCTGACCGAATACATGTAGGCAACGGACGAAAAGTTCCCTACTTTTCTTGAGCTAGACCGAAAGTTGATTACCTGTTTGATGTGCTAGCGGCGTATTTGCAACCGTTTGGGCAAGTCTTTTTATGTAGTTTGCTTGTCGAGCCGGCGGTGCGCCATTACTGGGGAGGCGCCGCGCATGGAAGCAGATGATCAGATATCGCAGGCAATCACGCTTTCGGATGATGGTTTCGACCTGGCCGTTGAGCGGTATGATTTGATGGTTGTGGATTTTTGGGCGCCTTGGTGCGGTCCTTGTATGGCGATGGCGCCCGCTATCGAAGAGCTTGCCCAAGAGTACGCAGGTAGAGTAGTCTTTGGAAGGCTGAACACCGATGAGAACCCAATGACAACCGAAAAATTTGGAATCATGGGTATCCCAACGCTCATTATTCTACAAGGCGGAACCGAGGTTGAACGTATTGTTGGGGCAGTTCCGAAACAGGAGATCAGGAGCGTCCTCGACCATTTCCTACAGTAGGCCCAAACACTCGAACACTATGTTAGCCAAGTCCTGAGTCCAAGAGTTGCCAGGTTCCCGACGTTCACCCTCTTCAGATGTTTCCTAGCGGCTCGGTAGCAATCCTCCACCTGCCGGTATGGCGTTACAGGAAGATCGTTCATCATGAAGTCTGGATGAAACACGAGCAAGCTGTAAGGTATCTCCTCATCGAGACCCGCGAGAAATTCCGCAATTCTCTCAACCTCTTGATCATCGACATACCCTGGCACTAGCAGTGTCGTGGCTGTCAGGAGCGGTAGGTCTGGGCGCTCCTTACCGTATTTCGCGAAGAGCCTCTCAAAGTTCTCGAACGATCTTCGATTCGAGACACCGCTAAGCGCTCTGCTGACTGTGTCGCTGCTACACTTGAGGTCGAACTTAACGTTGCCTCCGCTTCTCAGCGCGAGCTCCGCCGCCCTGTCGACGAGGATCCTGTTTCCCGCGCCGTTCCATTCGAAGCATATCCTGAGAATGCGATTCGTAGGTTTAGATTCGAGCATGGTCCTCGAAGCGGAGACCGCGAAAGGAAGCTGAGGCTCCGGTGAGCCGCCGAAGAAACACCAACATGAGATTCGCTCGTTCCCGAGCGTTGTGGAGACGAGAGTATCCACGCTGCAGCGAGGCGCCTCTTCTAGTCGCTTGTGAGAGGCGTTCTGGCAGAATAGGCAGTCGAAGTTGCACCCGTAGAAGAATATGGCGAGGTTGTAGTATCCGATCTCAGGTCCTGATCTGCAAGCGTATCTCGGATATCCGGCGCCGGTTCCCGCCGGGCAGAACCATGCCGCGCAGCAATTCGTGACTTGGGGGTCAAGGTAGTAGTACAGAGCCGCCTCGTTTGGACTCGTAGCCGAAGTGAAAATGCCATTCGAATTCGCTCGCAAGCCGCAGTAGCCATGATCACACTCGCCGATCACACACTCATTGGCGCAGAGGGTGCATGGGACACCTCCCGATGTCCGTGGCGGGATTCCTGGCAGACCGAACCTTCTACGAACTTTGGCGTGCGCTTCGGCGATGTGCGGTTCAGCCTTCTCGTATTTGTCTCGGATGCAGCTGAGGCATAGGCCCAGACTTGAGGATATAAGAGAAGATTCCCGATCGCACACGCGGCACCTTCGGCTGGTCATGATCCTCGGAAGATCCTTGGATACCAAGAGATTGGCCTGAGTCGAATATCTCCTCTATGTTTCAGCTCGCTAGCCGTATGTGAGCATATGGGTGTAGGACACCCATGTTTTGAGTACTCTCCTGGAAGCCCGTGTTCAGCTTTGCCCGTCTAGGTCCCAGTCACGCAACGCAAGGTGTGAGCCCGCATGCTGGGGACACCTCCGCCCATACGTGCTTAGGGAATGAGGCACCTATTTCGAGGAAAGAGGTGCCGTTTTCCCGACATGCACGGGGCCGTCATCACGGTCAGAGTCAGGACCCCCCTATAGGGGGGAGGGTACCCTCGGGCAATCAGCAGAATATATAGAGACTCGGTAATGACGCGTCTGCTTGTTTCTATGCTCGGCTAGAGACGCACGGGTTGCACCAGCGAGCAGAGAGTTGGTCTCAGCGCTTGCCGGTGAGCCTCTCTAGGAGGATCCTTTGCTCGACTTGGGCTACGAGCTTCCTGGTCTGTACCACGACGTCGGGGTTGACTGATATGCTGTCGATGCCTGATTCGACTAGGAACCTTGTGAACTCCGGGTAGACGCTCGGTGCCTGCCCGCAGATGCTGACGGTCTTGCCGTACTGGTGGGCCGTCTCTATGAGACTCTTGATCGCGCGCTTGACCGCCAAGTTCCTCTCATCGAATAGGGGCGCCAGAACCTCATTGTCTCTGTCAGCGCCGAGTATCAGCATGGTGAGGTCATTGCTGCCGATCGAGAAGCCGTCGGCCCCCGCCTTGCAGAACTCGTCCGCGACCAGTACATTGCTAGGTATCTCGGCCATTATCCAGAGTTTGAAGTCCTCGTCCTGCTTCAGGCCTTCACGTTGTAGCAGTTCTCGGATCTTGACGAACTCGTCTACGGTTCTGTTGAAGGGGATCATGCACCAGAGGTTCTTCATGCCCATCTCGTTCCTGACTTTCTTTACGGCGGCGATCTCAAGCTTGAAGGCTGGCTCGTAGCGTGGGTCGGTGTAGCGGATTGCTCCTCTGAATCCGAGCAGAGGGTTCGCCTCCTTGATGTCAGTCTCGTACTTCTCTCCGCCTTCCAGCTTGGCATACTCGTTCGTCTTGAAATCGCTGAACCTGAGGACGACTGATCTCGGGTAGAAGGCTCTGCAGAAGGTCGCGAGCCCTTCAGCCAGCTTGTCCACGAACTCTTCTGGATGCTTGATCTCGATCAGCCACATTGGGTGCTTTCGTATGTGGTCGTTGACGATGAATTCCATGCGTAGCAGGCCGACGCCGTCGACTGGTAGCTGAGCGACCTTCTCCGCGAGTTCTGGCTCGCCGAGGTTGACGAGGATCTTCGTCCCCGTCACGGGCGCCTCACTGAAAGTAGACTGGCCGGACAACGCGCCTGGCTGCGGTTCAGGCTTGACAGCCTCTGCGACGATTCCTTCGTATACGATCCCTCTCTTCGCGTCGACTGTAACCTCCATGCCTGACGCTAGGACATCTGTACCGTTCTTGGACCCTACGATGCAGGGTATTCCCAGTTCTCTGCTGACGATGGCTGCGTGGCATGTCATACCTCCGCTGTCTGTCACGATCGCCTTTGCCTTCTTCATGGCTGGAACCCAGTCGGGCGCCGTCATCTCTGTCACCAGGATCTCCCCTGGTTGAAACTCGCTTACGCGGTCGACGGATGGGATCAGGTGGACCTTGCCTGCGGCGATTCCCGGCGAGGCTGGTAGACCTTTGATGAGGATCTTCCTCTCAGTCACGATGGCTGCTGCCTTCTGCTCGGTTGGGGCCTTCTTCAGCGACCAAACGGTCTCAGGCCGCGCCTGGAGTATGAGCAGTTTGCCGGTTTGCTTGTCGAGTCCCCATTCGATGTCCATCGCTCGGCCGTAGTGCTGCTCGATTGTGAGCGCATACTTTGCGAGTTCCATTGCCTCATCGTCAGTGATCACTTGGCGACTCTTCAGCGACTCTGGAACCGGCTTCTCCTCCGTTCCGCCGTCGGGTTTCTGTACGAGCATGACGGTCTTTGTCGGGATGGTCTTGCGGGTGACCTTCAGCGTCTTCTTGTCCACGTAGTAGTCGTCGGGCGTCACTGTGCCTTGGACGACGTACTCGCCTAGGCCGTAGTTCGCCTCTATCATCACAACGGAATCGTCGCCGTTCGTCGGATCGATGGTGAATATGACTCCGCTGGATTCGGAGTAGCACATCATCTGAACTATCGCGGACAGGGCGATGCTGAGGTGATCGAACCCCTTCTGTACCCTGTAGAAGATCGCGCGGTCGGTGAATAGGCTCGCGAAACATTCCCTGACCTTCTCGACCACATTGCTCGCGCCGGAGACGTTCAGGTAGGTCTCCTGTTGGCCAGCGAAGCTTGCGTCGGGTAGATCCTCGGCAGTGGCTGAGCTTCGGATCGCAACGAACGGGTTCTTGACCTTCTCGCGTGCGGCCAGCTCATGATATGCG
>CAYMZN010000002.1:0-84037 GCA_964394935.1 uncultured Candidatus Bathyarchaeia archaeon
TTATCAGAGCTAGGAAATGTGAGGAGTTCCTGCGAAACCGAACACTAGGAGAAGATGTGATTTGGCAGGCCGGACAGATCGCGTCAGGCGAATCGGTACCGATTAGTGACGTGCGGGCATCAGCCGAATACAGACGAGCCGTCATACCGTCCATCCTCTACAAGGCCGTAAACAGGCTGATCGACTCTCGACGGATGTGGGAGAGGCCTTGAAGGTGAAGATCAAGCTGTACGGGGCCACTGCCACTGGTCTCGAGAAGCGCGAGCTTGAATTGGACCTACGCGAGGGCTCGACCGCTCAAGACGCCACGGATCAACTTCCCGTTCCTGACAAGGTATACCTCTACGTTGTTCGGAACGGGATGCGCCTAGACCGAGACGCTCGACTCAGAGATGGCGACGAACTACTTGTCTTTCCTCCAGTTACCGGAGGCCGACGCTGAGAGATGAACCGCTCAACCGCGAACCGGAGCGACTTGCGCTGGGTTGGAAAGGAAGTAACGAAGCCGGACGCCACCGACAAAGCAACGGGCAGAGCGAAGTACTACTCAGATCTTCATCTCAACGACATGCTCTATGGGAGAGTTCTCAGAGCCAACCGACCGCATGCATTGATCAAACGTATCGACACCTCGCAGGCATTAGCGTTGGCTGGCGTCGTCACCGTTCTTACCCACAAAGACGTTCAAGGAACAAACCGCTATGGGATTGTGACTCCTGATCAACCTGTTCTCTGCGAAGACAAAGTCCGGTACGAGGGTGATCCCGTTGCGCTAGTTGCGGCCGAAGACCCTGATATTGCAGAGCGTGCCCTCACACTGATCGACGTTGAGTACGAACCACTGCCGGTAGTCTCAGACCCCATTGAGGCGATGAAACCTGATTCTCCACGAGTCCATGAGGCCGGCAATATCTACCGACACGCGCACATCAGAAACGGCGACGTGGAATCCGCATTTGAGAAGTGTAAGCTCGTGGTCGAGAATACGTACCGCACTGGCCGCCAGATGCACATGTTCTTGGAAACCGAGGCCGGCGTCGGACTCCTCGACGAGAATGGGAATGTCGTGCTCTACGTTGGCGGACAATCACCGTACCGAGACCAACTTCAGATCGCCAGAGCGCTCGGAATTCCACGCGAGAAGATTAGGGTAGTCTCGTCGATAGTTGGAGGAGCCTTCGGGGGCAAGGACGAGGTCACTGTTCAGATTCATCTTGCGTTGTTGGCCTTGAAGACCAAGCGGCCCGTCAAGATGGTCCTGTCGCGTGAAGAGTCTGGAATCTCTGGACTGAAGCGGCACCCTGTGATCATCACAGCTCGAACTGGGGCTCTCTCGGACGGAAAGCTCCTCGCAAACCAAGTCAGGATAGTGTCTGATACGGGGGCCTACGCGTCTCTCGGAGGCACCATCCTAGATGTCACCATGGAGACCTGCTGTGGGCCCTACAACATTCCAAACATTGACATCGAAGCCTACTGCGTATACACAAACAACGGCTTCTCCGGTGCATTCCGAGGATTCGGAGCCCCACAATCGATCTTCGCCATGGAATCTCAAATCGACATAATCGCCGAAAAGTTGCAAATCGACAGACTGGAAATCAGGAAACGCAACGCGATCCGACAAGGAGATGTCAGCAGCTTCGGCGTGAAGATCCCCGGAAGCATAGGAATCCATGAGACTTTGGATGTCGCGTCCAAGTCGGATCTCTGGCTTCACAGGGATGCCCATAAAGCGCAGCCGTCGGAACCCTGGTGCAAGAGAGGCGTTGGGATCGCATGCGCATTGAAGGGCTTCACTTTCGGTGCGCTGCCTGACTTCGGAGCTGCCTCGGTCACGTTGGATGAGGATGGCAAGTTCGCGGTCGGTGTGAGCTGTCCCGACATGGGGCAGGGCAACGCAACAGCGTACGCCCAGATTGCTGCTGAGGAACTAAGCTGCCGAATGGAAGATGTGCACGTAGACTGCGCAGACACAGGAATCGGACCAGACACTGGAAGCTCGTCTGCCTCCAGATCCGTCTATGTGGGCGGTAACGCAATCATCAGAGCCGCGCAGAAGATGCGCAGGCTACTAATCTCGCATGCAGCTCGGATTCTCGGCGAGCCTGAGACCAGACTCGAATGTCGCGATGGGGCTGTGGTAGTTGAGGACGATTCGAAACGCAGAGAAACGTATGCCAGTCTGGCAAGTCATGCTCGCGCCAAGGGAGACCAGGTACGAGTTGAAGCTGGATTTGAGGTTCCACGGTTTGAACGTCACCTCGAAGGAAGCATAGAGATTCCACACTGGGCGTTCATGTATGCGACAGCGGTAGCGCTGGTCGAAGTTGACACTTTGACCGGGAAAACGAAGACACTACGATTCTTGGTTATCCCTGACTCAGGCAGGATAATCAACCCTCAAGGTTTCAGAGGACAATGCGAAGGAGCGGTTGTGCAGGGCCTCGGATACGCATTGACCGAGGACGCGATCATCGAGAATGGACAGCTCAAGACTACTAATTTTACGACGTACCTAATCCCAACGATCCATGACGTCCCGGAGATTGAGGTCGTGCCCGTAGAGACTTTCGAGAAAACCGGTCCCTACGGGGCAAAGGGAGTAGGGGAAATCGCGGTGGTTCCTGTAGCGGCGGCCATCTCAAATGCCATCTACGACGCAGTGGGTGTTCGATCCTTCACCTTGCCTATTAGACCGGAGCGCGTGTTCAACGCTTTGCGACCCCAGAAGAACGAGCTGAAATGATCGTGGCATCGGTGAAGGTGAGGCTATTTCACGAGCTGAGAGCCTCCGCGGGGCATGGGGAGATAACCGTCACAGCGAACAACCTTGGTGAACTCCTACGAACCCTAGCTGAGACGTATGGTGCGTCGGCTAGCAACGTCCTATTCGACCGAGAAGGCAAGCTTCGAGAATACGCCTTCGTCTACCTCAACAACACGCTGCAGAAACCACTTGATATGTCAGTTTCACTGAGAGATGGCGACGTCGTACTCGTCATTCCACCAGTCAGCGGGGGGATAACAGATCCCTAGATTCGACGTCTATGTTCCCGAGGACCTTGATGATGCACTCAACTATCTCGCAGAGAACCCCGCAGACACGCTTCCATTAGCCGGCGGGACCGATCTTCTCCCACGCATAAGGAGGAAGAAAGTGTACGCTAAGAACCTGTTGGACCTTTCGGGGCTCGCAGAACTCAGATATGTTAGGCGAGAAGAAGGCAAGGTCAAGATCGGAGCCCTGGCAACGATCGCGGACTTGGAACAGCAGAATGGGAATTCGGTTTGGTGCAAAGTCCTCAATAATGTGGCAGAGAAATTCGGATCTCCGAACATCAGAAGCATTGCCACAGTGGGCGGGAACATCTGCTCAGCAGCCTCGTCCGAGGATTTGATCCCTGTCTTCTTGGTACTTGGTGCTGATGTCAAGGCCATTAGAAAGGGCGGGACACGGGAGATACCTCTTCGGGATTTCCTGATCGACAAGCGAAAGACTGCTCTAGACGCTGGCGAGATACTCGCTGAAGTCAACTTTCCGGAGCCCAGCGCTCTGGCGGTGTGCTCTTTTCAAAAGCTTGGGATGAGAAACACCCTGATCATTGCCGTTGTGTCCCTTGCCGCCTTCCTTGAGGTAGATGAAACCGACTCCAAGATCGCGTGGGCAAGAATTGCCCTGAACCGTCTCAGAGGCAAGATCCCAGAAAGAGCCGAGAGCGTAGAGAAAGAGCTTCTTGGCCAGAAGCTGGACCAGGCGACTATCGAGATAGCGGCAGAAGCGCTGGGAAAGACGGTGTCGCTAACATCCGATTCTCGTGCCTCAGCTGACTACAGGCGTGAAGCGGTGAAGGTCTTGCTCCGCCGCGCGCTCGTCGAGTGCCAAGGAGCGATTCTCAGGAAGTGAGAGCGAATGGCTAAGCGTCTTGTCAAGCTCAACGTGAATGGCAAGGATCACGCGCTCGTCGTTGAATCCACGGACAGGTTGCTTGATGTCCTGAGAGACCGGCTGGACCTGAGGGGAGTGAAGGAGGGCTGTGGGACCGGAGACTGCGGCGCATGCACGGTCATCATGGAGGGTCAGCTCGTCAACTCATGCCTAGTTCTAGCAGTCCAAGCAAGAGACAGGAGGATCACTACGATCGAAGGCGTAGGTGCCCGCGAAAAACTTCACCCCATCCAAAAGGCCGTTATGAAGTACAACGCGACACAGTGCGGCTTCTGCATTCCAGCAATGGTCCTGGCTGGGAAGAACCTGCTCGATCACAACCCAACGCCCTCAAGGGACGCTGTCAAGGAAGCGATCAGCGGAATCTTGTGCCGCTGCACAGGGTACTACAAACTCATCGACGCGATCCAAGAAGCAGCAGATGAGCTAAGGAGGGTCAAGGTTTGACGGAAACTGAACTCGTTCAGAAACTCCGCGAAGCGGAGGGACTAGCTATCGTCGGCAAGAGGATCCAGCGCCTCGACGCACTCGATAAGGTGCTGGGTCTCCCGGTCTACACATCAGACATCGTCCCTAAGGCCGCGCTGAGGGTGAAGGTGGTTAGGTCAACTGTTCCTCACGCTCTGATTAGGCGGATCGATACGCAGCCTGCAAAACAGATGCCCGGCGTATTGGCTGTCCTGACCGCGCAGGATATTCCGGGAATTAACGAGGCATACGCCCTACTACCGGACCGGCCTCTCCTAGCAAGTACCAAGGTTAGGTGCCAGGGTGAAGCAATAGCCGCAGTTGCCGCTGGAGATTACGACACAGCCGAGAACGCAGCAGACAGCGTCTCCATCGAGTACGAGCGCTTACCGGCAGTGACTTCGCCTGTTGAGGCCATGAAGCCGGATGCTGTCCGCGTACACGATAGCGGGAATGTTGCGAGGTACCTCAAAGTCAGAAAAGGCGACGTGAAGGAGGGTTTTCGGCAGGCTGACGTGGTAATCGAGAACACCTACACGACGCAGTTCCAGGACCCTACGCCCCTTGAGCCTGAGGTCGGCATGGCATGGATTGAGAAAGACGGGTCAGTAACCTGTGTCGGCTCGATGCAGACCCCATACTACGTTCAGGCGGGGGTCGCCAAGGTGTTGGGCGTGAGCCCCGACAAGGTAAGGGTCATTCAAGCAGCCACCGGCGGAGCATTCGGACCGAAGTCAGATGAGATGCCAGTCGACACGTGCGCCCTCTCAGCATTAGTCGCGCAGAAGACAGGAAGACCGGCTATTCTTGCCTACACGCGAGAAGAATCCATGATATCCCACACGAAGCGCCATCCCTTCAAAATCACGCTGAAGACAGGTGCGAGAAATGACGGGCGCCTGACCGCGTCTGAGGCGTTAGTCGTCTCGGACACAGGCGCGTACGCCTCGCTGGGACCTCTGGTAATCATCCGGGCATGTTTTCACGCAACAGGGCCATATGTGGTTCCGCACGTGAAGACCGACGCCTACTGTATCTACACGAACAACACGATGGCTGGCTCCTTCAGAGGATTCGGAAGCCCACAGGTGCATTTTGCAGCTGAATGCCAGATGGATGAGCTCGCAAAGAAGCTTGACATGGACCCGCTCGATCTCAGACTGAAGAACATTCTGAGACCAGGAACCCTGACAGCAACCAGCCAACTGGTCGACGAATCATGCGGGCTTGAAGAATGTGCCAAACGAGCAACGGAGGCAAGCAACTGGCGCTCAAAGCGGCTCGAGTTCAGGCGTGACCGGGGCTCGTTCCGACGAGGGATCGGCCTCGCTCTGATGTATCACGGAAATAGCCTTGGACCGGAAGGCAATGACTACGCTGTCGTGCACGTGCTCATCAAGCCAGACGCAAGGGTAGTCGTCAGAACCGCTCTAACCGAGTATGGTACCGGCGCAACGTCGGGGCTGGCTCAGATAGCCGCTGAGGCGCTGGGTCTCCCGATTGATCTATTCGAGCTCGGCAGCGCGGACACGGCTTCATGTCGCGAAACAGGTCCGACAGTGGCGTCGCGCATTATCGTGATAGGGGGAAGGGCTACTCAGCTGGCGGCGCAGAAATTGAAGGAGAAGATACTGGCCGTCGGAGGGAACCTTCTGGGATGCGATCCCTCCAAGCTGACAATCAGGGACGGCCTAGTGTCTCACTCGGATGACCGGCGACGATCCATCACTTTCCAGAAACTTGTTGAAGAGTGCTACAAGAGACATGTGAGCTTGACCGAGACTGGCTTCTACGGTGCACCAAAATGCGAGTTCGATCCCGAGAAGAGCCAGGGAACGACATATCAGCAGTATACATACGGCGCAGTCGTAGCCGAGGTTGAGGTCGACACAGAGCTGGGAGTTGTCAAACCGCTTAAGATCACCGTGGCCTACGATGTCGGGAAGGCAATCAATCCGCTCTCCCTTGAAGGCCAGATCGAAGGCGGAGCTATCCAAGCATTGGGATATGGCCTGATGGAACAGCTCATTCACGTCGACGGAATTGTTGCCAACCCTACTCTGGGGGACTACTATATTCCAACCTCGCTTGACATACCGGAGATTCAGACAATCATCGTCGAATACCCAGGACCAATCGGACCGTTCGGAGCAAAGGCCATGGGAGAACCACCTGTAGATCTACCGGCCGCTGCCCTTGCGAATGCAGTTGCACACGCTACGGGCTCAAGAATATTCAGTATCCCTCTCACGGCTGAGAAAGTCCTCTTCGCAATCAAAGACGACCAACAGTGAATCACTCAGGTCCGCTCTCAGGACCGTTCTTGATATTCAGGAAATGCTTTATCGAAGCGCTCCGGCGCGTAGGGGGAACGACTGGTTCGAACTGGGATGTTGGTGTAGTTGTGGAATTTCAAAGCTGAACAGAAGATCTTCCAGATTGGAGGGGTGAAGGCCGGAGGTGTTCCCGGGCAGCGTCCTGTCGTGCTGGTTGGAACACTCTTCTATCATCACCACAAAGTTGTGATAGATGAGAATGCCGGAACCTTCGACGAAGAAGCCGCCGAGGAGCTTCTGAAGACCCAGGATGAGATGTCTGACAAGACTGGAAACCCATGCATGGTAGACGTTGTAGGTGCAAGTGTTCCCGCGATGAAGAGCCATCTCGAATTTGTGGTAGACCACACTAAAGCTCCCGTCATGATTGACGGCCCGTCCGCCGAGATCAGAGCAACGGGACTTTCATACGCAAAGGAGCAGGGAATCCTCGACCGAATGATCTACAACTCAATCAATCCAAGCAGCAAACCCGACGAACTCAAAATGGTTCAGTCATCCGGCATCGACACCGCAGTTTTTCTTGCGTATAACATGAAGGACTTCAGCACAGCCGGTCGGACCACTGCCATCAGAGAGCTCGTAAGCAAGAGGGAGGACTTCGGAATCACGAAACCCCTCATCGATACATGCGTGCTGGACCTGCCCACGCTCGGCCAAGCTCTTCGGGCGTTGTTCGAACTGAAGGATGAGATGGGCTTCCCGGTTGGTTGCGGTGCTCACAACGCGGTCGCTCTTTGGAGGGGACTGAAGACCAAGATGGGTGAACACGCCGTAAAGCCAATCCTTGCTTCAGTGAGCGCCGCCACTGCAGCGGTAGGCGCTGATTTTGTGCTCTATGGGCCGATCGATGATGCGAGGCTAGTTTTTCCCGCGGTGGCAATGGTTGACGCCGCGTACAGTCAAATCCCGATAGAGAAGAGGATCCAGATCCCGAAAGATCATCCTAGGTACAGAATTGGCTAGGCTGGACTGAGAGGGCCGTTCCATGGATCCAGTCGAGTCTGTCCTCAAACGGTTGATGGAGACCCCTGGAGTCGTAGCGGTCTCGGTTCTCCCCGATGAGGAGAGAGATTCGCTACAGCGACTGGAGACGGAAGCGAACCTTCGCCTCGGAATTCCAGGATTAGAGATCGTGAATGAGGGAATCCGGGATGTCCTAGCCCGCCAGCACGCCATCATCATATCTCACTCCCCGGCTCTCAGGCATCCGCCGGGTCCTATCATCGTCATCAGCGATGAGGAAGACATCGTGGGTGAGGAAGTCTGGGAACCTGGCCGAGCGGAGAAGCTTTCAGAGGACCCGAATGTTCTCTTCCTCGGCAAGAGCGTGGCTCTCTACCGCGATGCACTCATGCGGGCTAGAGGAAAGCCTCTGAAACTTGTCTACAAAGGTCTACCATTCCCCGAGCTTGAAGAAGTCCCGGGTGTTCAAGACGTTGTCTCGGTCACAATGACGGTTCCCGTACATTTTGAATTCGCAAAGAAGGCGGGGTGGAATCCCGACGACCCTAACCTAGGTACCGTATTGATCGGGTTCAACGAATCAAAGCAGGAGACCAGGTAGCGAAGACTTGTTCTACGAGACGCCGCTCCAGAGACGAGCGCTCATCCTCACATCACTGACTCACTTCGTGAATGATGGCGTGGCAATGGTGCCCCTGTCCATCTTTCCCCTGTTGCTCACGCTATTCGCATTGGCCCCGCCCGAACTCGGAGTCGTCGCGGCAATGTGGAACATTACCTCGGTAGTCGGAAGCCCGGCGGTCGGCCACCTCTCTGACCGACTGAAACGGAACAACATTCTCCTTGCAGCCGGTCTCGTGATGATGGCAATCGGGGTCGTTGGGACTGGCTGGTCGGTTACCACTGGCATGGTCCGGTCTTGGTTGCCTTTGCACGTCTACCCTGCGCTTCTTCTGTTCGCGACACTTGGCGGCCTTGGGTCCAGTGTATGCCATCCAGTAGGTGGAACCGTGCTCAGCCAAGCCTACCCGCCAACCAAGCTCGGAAAAGCGCTGGGACTAAACGGAGCATTGGGTAGCCTGGGGCGGGCCCTCTACCCTAGCCTCGTCGTCATCTTGGTTACTGCCCTCAATCTGGATTACGGAGTCATCGCGCTGGGACTCTTCGGTCTTCTTCCCGTGGCTCTGATTGGACTCTTCCCGTTTGAAAGTGCCCGAGACAACTTTCCTCACAGGTCAGTGAAATGTACAGAGGCACGCAATACGGGTGAGAGTGGGTCGAGGAAGATTAGTACTCTTGGTCGATCAGCGAAGACCAGCGTTCTGGTATTGATGACGATAGGGCTGTTCCGAAGTTTGTTCGGTCAAGGCGTCGTGAGCTTCCTCTCAGTCTTCATAGTGGAGGTCCAGCGGTACTCCTTCAGTTTCGGCGTGGGCGTGATAATGATGATCGCGATCGTCCTGAGCGTCCCGGGGCAGGTGATCTTCGGCCAATTCTCAGACCTGCACAGAACCGCGTCGCTCGGCGTGAACACTGCTGGTCAAAGCTTGGCAATCATCTTCTACCTTCACGTGCTGTCGAACCCGGTTCTAGCGGTAGCCTTTCTGGCACTGTTCGGGTTTTTCGCGTACAGTGGCTATCCAGTATTCCTCTCAGTTGTGGCCGACGCTGTTCCAGCAGAGTTCTTGTCATTGTCGAATTCGATCGTATGGGGCGTCGGAGTGCTAGGCGGCAGCGCCGTCGGGCCGCTGATAGTGGGTCTCTTCGTCGGAAACAACCTCTCCCTCTTGCCCACGACTTTCCTTATTCTCGCTGTAGTATCCGGACTCTCAACGGGACTTGTTGCGCTCCTGCCTCGCCGGTCGGAGCAAACGTTCACCCGCACTGCGTAAATGCACCCGGTAGATCTTGCCCTCTTGGCTGGCGGCTGTTCTCACTTGTTCTTCAATGGGCGTGATTTGATGAGGAGCAGCTGTTGAACATCGGCAAGATCCTCTGCAGATTCCATTCGTATGAACAGCCAACGCCCTTCGGGAAACTGGCGTGCGTTTTGGAGAACCATCCTCACACTCTTGCCAAGCTTGAGATTGGAGGCTTCCTTGGCTTGGACTTGACCAAGAACCATCTGTACGGTGAAGCTCCCCTTTCCAGGATACATGGATAGTAATGCCTTTCCTCCTTTCCGAAAACGCATAGCCCATCCGTAGTTCTTGCCATAGAACGTGAAGTCACTCCGGACTCGATAGTTCTCCGCGATGAACCGAATTAGTTTCTCCCAAAATCTCCTCTTGGCGCCGATCGAGGCGGAGATCTCTTCCACTGTCGGTTGATGTTTCTTGTCCACAAATGTGCCGATGCTCAAACGGATTCGCCAAGTCTTCAACAGTGATGTGCATTCTTCATTCTAGGTTTTTGGCGGACCGTTGCGAATCCGATCGTTCGTGGCCTGGATAGGCCATGGGCCCTCCCATCTCCAGCCGAAGCTCCATGGATCGAATGCTTCGAGCCACCATGTGGCGTCCCAGGCCTTGCTTGGCACGTCCAGACTTTCGTTGAGCATCTCGCCTGTGACCTTCGGATCTACCTCACGGAAAGAGAGCAGGGCGCTAGAAGGCCGAGTGATTCGCCCCACATCTACTTGCTGAGCGCTTTGACGATGTGGGATGAAATCTTCTTCGAGGAGGCCTCGTGCTCCTTGCCGAGGCGTCTGATCTTGATTATCTCCGCCAGGATGCTCACAGCTATCTCCTCAGGCGTCTCAGCTCCTATGTCAAGGCCGACTGGGGAGTATACGCGCGCCACCTGTTCCTCAGCGAATCCTTCCTTGAGCAGCTGACTGAAAACGAGCGCAACGCGCCTTCGGCTAGCTATCATTCCGATGTATGCCGCGTTCGTCTTGAGTGAAGCCTTCAGTGCGGGGACATCATCCTTGTGCCTAGTCAAGATCACGACGTACGTGGACGGATCGACGTTCACCTTTGAGAAGCCGGTTTCAACGAAGTCGGTAACGACTTCCAACGCCTCGGGAAAGCTCTCCCTCTTTGCCATAGGATCTAGCACGACGATATCGAACTCAAGCATCTTCCCAATTCGACTCAGAGCTTGACCCAGATGACCGCTTCCGATGATCAGGAGCTTGGGTGTCGGTTCGATGATCTCGATTGCCACGTCGATCTTGCCTCCACAGTTCATTCCGACACCACCAAAGTCTTCTTCAATCAGATCGTAGCTCTTGACGTGTACTCCCTTCACTCCTTCTTTGAGCAGTTTACGAGCCTGAGCTACGACTTCGGTCTCAACACATCCTCCGCCGACTGTGCCGACTGTCGTGCCATCGGGCTGTATGATCATCTTTGCAACGCGCCTCGGCACAGAGCCAGTATGTCCGGTTATGGTGGCGACCGCGAACGTCTTTCCTTCTCTGGTCAATCTGCTGATCGTTTCGAAGAGTTCGCGCGTTCTGATCTCCTCCCGCTAATTGGTGAGTTGAGACCGACCACGCAGAGGGCTAATCGCCGCGCCTGATTTAAGTGAAGTGCGTGACGAATCAGCAGCACGCTTTCAATGGACGAGCGCGTTAACTTGATTGGCGTGATTAAGCGGGATTCGGGAAGTACTTGTTGAATTCCTCTTGAGTGTCGATGTCGATCAACACATTGTCGCTACCGACATCGACATACTTGACCTGCGCTCTGTGTCGGTTGATTACTGCCTTAAGGCCAAATGTGTCCTCATCTATCTCCGAGACTTCGGGAAACAGTGTCCTGTCTAGGAGGATCGGATGTCCGCTCTGATGCTGATGTGAAGCGATTACTATTCTGCTCTTGGTTCCGCTATACTCGTCTATGACTCTGTTGATAGATGGTGCGTCTATCAGGGCCACGTCAGCTGGGAGAACCATCATAGCTTCGGCCTCGGGGGAAATTGCCGATAGTCCCACCTTGACACTCCCGCTCTGTCCCTTCTCGTACCTATTGTTGACCACGATCTTGCATCTGAGCCGCGCAATCTTTTCCCTGATCTTCTCTGCCTCGTACCCCAGGACCACGACGACTTCGTCGGCATTTGATCTGATGGCAGTATTCACCACCCGCTCGATCAGTGTCTCTCCGTCGACATTGAGAACTAGCTTGTTCTCCTTCATCCTAGTGGACTTGCCAGCTGCGAGAACGATTAGTGATATCACGCGCTCATCACTCTCGCATCTTCATTGGAACGAACTGTGCTGATCCTTCTTTCGCCAGGATCTCGCCGTCCTTCATTACGACTCGTCCGCGGACTATTGTGGCCGTCGGCCACCCCTTCAGGGTCCACCCTTCGTATGGGGTCCAGCCGACCTTGTAGTGCAGGTTACTCGCACTCACTTTCCTCTCCGCTGACAGATCGACGATCGTGAAGTCAGCGTCGGCGCCAACTCGTATGCGACCCTTTCTGGGGTAGAGTCCGAATCTCTTGGCGGGATTCAAGGACAGAAGCCTGGTGGCCTGTTGTATCGTAATTCGGTTCTTGTTGACTCCTTCGCTTAGGACGATGGGGAGCATCGTTTCGATGCTAGGGACTCCGCCCCAAGCGTCCCAGATGTTCTCCCAGCCAACCTCCTTCTCGTCCGCCTCTCCCGGGGCATGTTCGGAAGATATCATGTCGACCGTCCCGTCAGACAGTGCACGCCAGAGAGCTGCAACATCAGCTTCGGTCTTGAGGGGCGGATTCATCTTCAGGTAAGGCCCGAGCTTCAGCACATCCGCCCTAGTAAGCGTCAGGTAGTGTGGGCATGTCTCAACTGAGACATCTACCTTTTCCTGCTTGGCTTTGGCAACCAGACGTGCACCTTCGCTCGTGGACATATGTGAGATGTGCAGCTTGCTTCGAGCGGTGCGTGCAAGTCCTATCGCGTCGCTGATTGCCTTCTCCTCCACGGCGTTAGGTTTGCATTCATTGTGCGCGATCGGATCGACCCTTCGCGCCCTCTTCAGCTCGAATGTGAGCTTCTGGCTGAGCTCCTCATCCTCCGCATGAACATTCGCGATTGCCCGAAATCGAACAGTGTTCTTCATGAGAGCTAGCAGGGTCGGGTGATCAATGTAGTAGGGAGCGCACATGAAGGCCTTGAAAGAACAAATCCCGAGCTGGACTAGAGCCTCGACGTTTCCTATGTTCGCTTGCTTCATCATGCCCGCATGGAGAGAGAAATCGACGACTGCTTGCTGAGTTCCCCTACCGATCTTCTCTCTTGCTGCTTCAGAGTTGTCGACGGGGGTACTGAGAACCATGTCGACAACGGTGGCGACACCCCCAGCGGCTGCTGCATGTGTCCCGCTCCTGAAATCTTCACGCTTCCTGTACTGAGGATCGTCTATGTGAGCGTGAGCGTCCACAACGCCAGGTAGTACAAACTTTCCATGCGCATCGATGACCTCATCTGTTTGTGCGCTGATCCTCTTGGCGATCTTGGCTATCTTTCCGTTTTGACTGAGGATATCTGCCCGGACGGTCTTCCCGTCCATGACTACGGTGCCATTCTTGATGAGAAGAGATGACGTGGCCCGTCCACCTACTATGCTCCTCTGCTGGATAGCCCTGCTGAGCTAGCGCCTCCAGCTGTCAAGGGTGTCTCTTTGCTGTTGTCAAGGTTAAGATCTTTAGCATGTCATCTCAGACTGCTTGACAGGGGGCAGCAGCATGACCTCGATTCTGGTGAAAGACGGGATAATCCTTACCATGGATCCGGATCAAAGAATACTCTCCGATCACTCGATAGTCGTTGACGATGGAAGGTTCCAAGCGGTCGGAAAGACCGCTGACATAACTAGAGATTGGAAGACCAATGAGACTGTCGATGCATCGGGCGGCATTGTTATGCCGGGTCTTGTCTGTAGTCACACTCATCTGTACGGCATGCTCCTGCGCGGAGCCAAACTGGACATTGTCCCCCCGTCCGATTTCACTCAGATCCTTCAACGCATCTGGTGGCCAGTTGATGAGAATCTGACGTTTGAAGATGCGTACGCGAGCGCTCTCATCGGATGCCTGGAGTTTCTGAAGACAGGCACGACAATGTTTGCCGATACTTACTCTGGACCGAATTCGATCGAAGGCGTCCTAGATAGGATCGCCAAGGCGGTAGATGAGGTCGGAATCCGAGGCCTCATTGCCTTCGAGGCGACGGAGAGGCATTCCAAAGGAGAGGGAGAGAGAGGCGTCCAAGAGAATGTACGCTTCGCGAAACGAACTCGCCAGGAGCAACGATCGAAAGTCATGCCACTCTTCAGTCTGCACGCCTCATTCACGGTCACGGACGAACTAATCCAGTCAGTCCGTAGAGTGGCGAGTGAGCTGGGTGTCCCCGTGACAATTCATACCTCGGAGGGTCTTGGCGATCTTCAGCACAACATGGTGCGCTATAGGAAACGTACGGTTGAGAGACTGCGTGACGTTGGTCTCTTGGCTCCCGATGTTGTTCTTGCTCATTGCGTCCACGTCAACGATACTGAGCTAGACATTGTGGCTGCGTCAAAAGCAAAGATCGCCCACAATCCCATGAGTAACATGCTCAACGCTGTGGGAGCCGCTCCGGTGCCAAACATGCTCAGAAAGGGGATCACCGTCGGGCTAGGCAATGACGGCTACATCTTTGACGGGTTCGAAAACATGCGAGCTGCCTACTTGCTCCACCGGCTCGTCTCAAGAGACCCAAACGTAATCGACCCATACAGGATCCTCGAGATGGCAACTATCAGAGGTGCCGAACTCTACAGTTTGGGTAAGGAATTGGGCTCCATCGAAGTTGGAAAGAGAGCTGACCTCATTCTGATCAAACCGGAGATTCTTCCCACTCCACTTAGCTCAGACAGTGTTGTTGGACATCTGATCAATTCGATAGATGGAGACGATGTCAACACGGTAATGGTTGACGGGAGAATCGTCGTGAAAGAGCGAGCAATCCTCACGGTAAACGAGAAGGAAGCCCAAAGGAAAGCCCAAGAAGCCGCTGCTGGGCTGTGGGAACGTCTCAGAACCGCGAAACCTCAAGTAGACATCCTCTGATCTTAAAACCTATTTTCGTCAAATCCTTTCGAACCTCGGTAGCGGTGAATCTAGTGGTCTGCGATGTCGTTGTGATCGGTTCTGGGCCTGCCGGGCTGACGGCAGCGGTCTATTGTGGCCGGGCACTATTGAAGACACTTGTCATCGCTGGAGCAGTACCTGGCGGCCAGCTCATGTTGACCACTGAGGTGGAGAACTTTCCAGGTTTCGAGCAACCCATTCTCGGCCCTGACCTCATCCAGCGGATGAGGAAGCAGGCAGAGCGATTCGGCGCCGAGTTCGTACAGGACGACGGGATAGGAGTTGATTTCAAGACGCGCCCCTTCAAGATCAAAACAAATGGCGGGACATTCGAGGCAAATGCCGTGATTATCGCAACCGGCGCTTCCGCAAAATGGCTCGGGCTGGAGTCCGAAAGGCGCCTACGCGGCAAGGGCGTGTCAAGCTGCGCCACCTGTGACGGATTCTTCTTCCGAGGGAAGGACACCGTCACCGTGGGGGGTGGCGATGTGGCCATGGAAGACACGATCTTTCTCACAAAGTTCGTGAACCATGCCGCGGTAGTCCACCGGCGCAACCAGCTTCGTGCCAGCAAAATCCTACAGGAACGTGCCTTCAGGAATCCGAAGATATCGTTCCTCTGGGATTCGGTTGTCGAGGACATTCTGGGCCAGCAGAAGGTCGAAGGCGTCCGTGTCAGGAACCTGAAGACGGGCAAGCAAGATGTGCTGAAGTGCGACGGCGTATTCGTCGCGATAGGGCACCAGCCGAACACCGCAATATTCCAAGACCAGATCGAGTTGGACCAGAAAGGGTACATCGTCACGGGGAAAGGAACGGCCACTAGTGTGGAAGGCGTCTTCGCCGCAGGCGACGTGGTTGACTTCCATTACAGGCAAGCGGCGACGGCAGCAGGGGATGGATGCCGTGCAGCCATGGACGCGGAGGACTATCTCGAAGACAAAGGTCTGCGTGCCCAGTGAGCTATGACGTCTTGGTGAATCTAACGGCCGCCGAGCATCCTGACCTCGGTAACACATTTATCATATAGCCTTGAACCCTCAGTGTTGCGGTCGGAAAATGTTCCCAAAGATCCTCGATCGGGTCGAGGAGATCATGACCAGGCACGTGGCCACAGCCAAGCCTGAAGACCATCTGGTCACGGCGGCAAAGACGATGCTTGAGAGGAAGATCGGTTGTGTGGTCGTGGTTGACCAAGAGAAAGTTGTCGGCATAGTGACGGAGAGCGACATGGTGAGGTGCGCCGCGAATGGACACGACCCGAACCGTACACTCGTCAAGGACATTATGAAGAGCCCCCCAGTGACGTGTAATCCTGAGGCGCCAATAGAGGAAGCCTACGCGCACATGAGGCGTAACCAGATACGCCACCTACCGATCGTTGACAAAGGCGTTCTTGTGGGCATCGTAACGATGAAGGACCTCGTCTCCGTCGGCAAACTGATCCTATAGCAAGTATGGCGCCCGAAGCTGATGCCGTTCGGGTCCCGCTAGCGTCCAGCTGGCTTACGTCTACAGACACTTGAGCATTCACGCCTTTCTGCTCGAACGAGCATGTGCGGTCCTCTGACACCCCCAAGATCGGTACGTGAAGGACCGCACGGAAAAAATTCTGACGGATCGCGGCGAATCAGCGTCCAATGCTCAAACTAACCCCAAAACACGCCGACACACAGACCCGAATTCCCGTTTTTCACGCCGAACACGCCTCATGTTTCCTGTGAGGCTCGGTGTGCGCTACGGCCTACAAACCCACGTTTAAAACTGTCAGGCAGGGTGCTGGGAGAAGGCGTTGAACGTCCGGTCCAACTCCTGAGATTGCATGGCCTCGCTTTGTTCGGCCAGCTGATATTGCCTCTTGGCTTTTGGCTATTCTCATCAGAAATGGTGCACTTGTAACAGCATCACTGCAGCCCAGGGATGATGCCGACGCCCAAAGGGACGCCTATGCTTCATGGCCGCTTCACTTGGTGCTCGTTCACTTCAGGGTGGTCTCAAAAGAATCCTGGTCTTCCGCAACTACGTCTCCAGATGGTTGATGCTGTATTCTTTCAAAAGGGAATGAGGGAGCGACGTAGGAATCATTATCAAGAAAGTCTGGTCTCGGCTGAGGAGGGGTGTGGGTTGAGATCCAGCAGAAGAATCCTGATTGTCGGTCTTCAATCCCATAACGCAGGGAAGACCACGTTATGCAGAGCGTTGATCTGCGGCTTCAAGGAGTCGGGGGTGAACCTTGTCCCATTCAAACCGCATTCCGGAATAAGCTACTGGACCCAGTTCGACATTTTTCGGGAGAGCCTCGTCAGGGGCATCCTGCTCTCCAGCGACATCATAGAGCTAGAGCAAGCGGCTCATTCCGGCATCCCTCTTGAAATCTTGAATCCTGTGAGTCGTCTCAGCAGTCCTGTGTTGGATAGAGGGATACCTGAGGAGAGGCTGGTCTTCCGTGAGTTCGTCGCACAGAGATTCACCCGCTATGATGGCACCAAGCCAGGCAACATCTACTATCTCAATGGCACGATGAATTTCAGCAATATGAGGGACATGAGAGAATTCTATCTGGCAATGAGGAAGAAAGCCGAAAAGATTGTCTTCACCAGGAATTTTCAGCAGCTGGTCAAAGCGTATCTGGACAACTTCGACAAGGCGACTTCTTCATGTTACCAATTCCTGCAGGATAAGCCACTTCTACTGGAAAGCTTCAACGATGCCGCCTATCCCTGCAACGGAGCAGAGAACTGCGGCCTTGTGCTCGGCGTGTGCTCCAACGTGGTCCTGCAGTTCAAGGCCGATGAGTACTTCAAGGCCATAGAACTACGCGGACAGCAGAAACCCAAGTTGCAGCTGACGACCACGGATGTAATCGCTCCCTCTCTAATCAAACGCAAGTATCAAGTTCAACCACTCTCCAACCAAGAGAGAAGCGAACCAGCAAGGCTCGTCGACAACTACTCAAAGATCATCGACGACCTAGTGAGACACTAGCTACACTTCCCTAGCGTCCGCTTCGTCATCTGACGGCCAGCCGGAGACGTAGTGTACTGTTTACTCACAGACATGCTGCTGCCATGTGGCTTCGGTGGTTGAAGGCAAGCATAAGAGACAATTTGTGCAACCCCCAGATGGATTCATGGCCCTTCTTGAGGAGGAATGGAGTTGGGCGAGCCTTCTGAAGAGAAGAAACCTCAAGTCTTCGACATCACGTCTCTCGACACGTACGACCTGCTGGCGCTGTTCATTAGCGTACTCTCCGCCCAGGCTTGGCAACACCTGGGACTACGCGTCAAACCGGGAACAGACAAGATCGAGGAGGATCTTGAAAGAGCCAATACGGCTATCGATTGCATCTCATTCATGGTTGAGAAGCTGAAGCCTCGTTTGACTGAAGAGGAATCGAAGAGGCTGTCGAGCGTGACCGCGGACCTGAAGATGAACTTTGCAAGAGTCAAGCTAAAGAAGTGCGTATTCAGCATCTCGGGTCTGTCGGCCACAAAAGTGAACGATGTCCCGTAACGTGCGCTGCGACGCGCCGAAACCAGAGAACGGAAATGTGGATATGCGCGCCTCTTCCACATCACCTGCTGCACAAGCTGGTTGTGCCGTTACGACTCGGAGAGGGGTCCGTGTTGTGTACAGCTGGTTCTTCGTCTTTCCGATCGCTATCTCGACAAATTCCCGCAAGACCTTATTGATCAGGTACTGCGTCGGCTCGCCGAAAGTTATCCTCGGGCATCTTGGATCGACATAGACGTATATCCGTCCGTAGGGCCCATTCCAGCTCGCAGCCTGTTGCCTGCCGTGGAGCGGTTTCTTGCAGACGATAAACGGCCACATCTTGCAGGCGTAAGGCTTCTCAGCCTGCAACCCGCAAAGCCGACAACTGCTCTCGCAATACTGGAATATGCAGCGGCCGTCGCGACGTTTTCTCAGGTAGGCTCGTCCTAGACCCAGGATTACGACATCATGGCCGTAGCGGTGTGAGATTCTGGCGTACTCATGCATGGTGACGAGTACGCTGAACCATTTGCAGCATTCACCGCATGCGCCGCAGTTCCATGAAGCCACTCTCGACCATGGGAGGAACTTGGCTCAGTCACCTTCATGAACCTCGAAGTTGCCAGCGCATCGATCCTGAGATACTGTGGTGTAAGTCATTACGCCAAACTCGACCGAAGAGACAACAAAGAACTCCTCTTCTGGTGGGTCATAGCCTACCGTTGGCCTGCTCCAACTCTCTGGCGAAAATGCTGATTCCCTAGATCGTTGTAGGCTTGGGACCTGTCACATCGCTTGTGTGCGCCTTCCGAGAAGCATGGTAATCCTCAGTAGAGATCAGTAAAGCACGAAAGATCATGCGCCCGGGGTGGGATTTGAACCCACGCGGCCCCAAGGGCCAACAGCTTACTTGGCCCAATTCATTGTGATCTCGAGGTTCAACGCCAAAGCACATCGAAGCGCTGAGGCTCTGTCGCCGTACCTGGCTCGGCAACCCGGGCTGCACGACCGGATGCTTCCACACGCATAAATGTCGTTCTCTGGAGGTCTGCGACTCCCCTGTTGCTCAGCATAGGGGGTGGACTTTCAATAATCCTGTCTGTTCCTCATGCAGCCTTTCCGTGAAGATGTATTGGTCTGTGTACGATTCCTTGACCTCCAGAGTGAGGATGCTGCGAGTGGACGGCGGTGAGGGGAATGCTAATCACATATCTCGCACAAAGCGAAATCGACGATTGACATAGCCCATCCTAGCCCAGCATGTGACGGGCTTCAAAATAGGCTTAAGATATACCTACCATCGAAACTTGCGAGGGCCGAACAGCCAAGAGATCGCGAATGAGTCATGCCCTATGCGTCGTCTGCGGAAAGGAGATACCGTACTCATTCGGCAGACCACGCCGCGTCTGCTCCCATGAATGCTACGTAATGTGGAAGCGGAGACGATACTACCGGCAGAAGTTCCTCAAACGAATCGTGAGAATATCCGGTGCCGATCTGGACTTCGAGGCAGCAACCTGCGAGTGCGGGTCAGAAATGCTAGCGTGGACGCTGGAAGGTGTTTTCTGCACAAACTGCGGCGTTCAAAGCCGATTTCACGGAGTGGAAACGTGGATCCCCGCCGAGTTCATTCCAACCCCTGCGTGCAGGTGCTCCGACTGTAAGCGGCAGGCGCCTTACCTGCTCTGGCTATATGCATAGGGGACTTTCTGCCCAACGTTCCGAGTATTATTGAACGTCTTCTATTTGTCTACGGCCGCTAGCGTGCCGGCTGCCTCTTTCTTGTGATGGGATCTATATCGGCCCTCGATGAGACCTGTGAGAGAGTGTCATGACCGAGCTGGTTACGGAGACCCGGTACGGGTACAAGGGAAGACTGCTGAAACTGCGAGTTTCGAAGGTAAAGCTGCGAGGTGGTCAACAGACGACTCGGGAGATAGTCGAACATCCCGGCGCAGTGGCGATCGTCCCTCTCCTAGACGCGAAGACGATCCTGGTCACCTTGCAATACAGACTCGCAGCCACCAAGCATATGGTCGAAATTCCCGCCGGAACGTTGGAGACGTGCGAGAGCGCTCTCTCATGCGCGAAGAGGGAACTAGTTGAGGAGACGGGATATGCAGCGAGACGAATCCGGAAGCTTTTCTCCTGCTATCTGGCGCCAGCGTATAGCACGGAGAAGATTCACTTCTTCCTCGCGAGCGGCCTGGTTCGAAGAAGGGCAAAACAGGCCGAAGATGAGACGATCACCGTCCGAGCCATGAACTTGATTGAAGGCGTGAGAGCAATCGAGCGCGGTGAGGTCCAAGATGCGAAGACGATCTGTGCACTCTACTACCTAGCCGCGCATCGAAGAGCAGGGTCGCGGAAACGGAAGGCACAGTAGTTTATCGGGTGGCCGCTAGGTCGGCGATGTCCACATTTATTCCCGACATCCCCTTGAGAGCGGAAACGACAGTCGCTAACCGATCGATCGTCTGGGGCTTCGCGTTGACCAATCCTCGTTCTGCTGTTCGAATGCTAGCTGTCGTCTCCCCGCTAAGCCGGGTGACCTCCTGAGCGAGGGCAAGGTTCCTAGTGAAGACTGCATCGACCGCATCCTTGTGCATTCGGTTAAGCGTCGCACCAGCCCTGTCGATACTCCGGATCGTACCGTCTATCTCTTTGCCACCCAAGCGGGGCCACGTGCTCTTTGCGATGTCAGTTGCATAGTCTGCGAATTTTTCGACGAAGCTTGCGAGGATCCTATAGTCTAGGCAGTCTATGGGGCTCGCTCCAACCTTCTCGCCTACTGCTGGGTCGGTCAGAGCAGCCCTGACAACTCTCACTAGAAGGAAGTAGAGTCTGTCAACATCCTCGTCGCGTTCAACAACGGTATGTGCAAGCCTCGCGTCCCCTCGGACGAACGATGCAACCGCGTCCTTCTGCATAGCCAGCGTGATCAAGTGAAGTCTCCGCAAGATCTTGTCTGGAAACAGTAAGGACGGTTCGATGAGACATTGTACGACCATCTTCCTTGCATCCTCCTCCACGATCTCGAGGCCCACTAGGCTCCTGGCAATTCTTCTGACCGTCTCCTTTACGTCCGAGTTTAGGGCCTGTTGGGAAACGATTTCGAATACGTCGTACCCGAGCAGATACTTCTCCTCGATCTCTCGCTGCAACAAGGGCCCTGGTGTCAACGTGACGGTGGTTATCTTCCGCTCTTGTTGGCCGTAGGGTTCGGCGAGGATCTTCCCGTCTTTCCGTTCAGTGAAACTTAGGATGGCTCCTTTATCCAGCTTGTTCCTCAGAACCCATGGCTTGGGGACGGTCACGAAGAATGTGCCGTCCGCGGTCCTCTGGAGTCGACGGAGATCCATGCCTACCTCAACACTGGCTATTCGATGGAGCTTCACTCAAATTAATGAAGTGATCAACGACCACTCCGTTTAAGATAGACCGACATGATCTAGACGTCGCAGGCCGTTTTGGACTCCTCATCGGAAGGCTTCCGCATGCAAGTTCACGACGAATTGAGGCGAGTGGTAGAGCGCTTGGTCGCTGCGGGATGGCAACTCAACAGCGAAGCCTTCCAACTTCTCCAAACTTTGGGAGGTCAGCTCGACCATGACAAGCTGACCGATGAGCTACTCGCTACAGCAGAGAAACAAGTGGCGAGACCGCGCTTGATTGACGGCAGCATTGTGGAGCAAGCCCTCAACCGCTTGCTTCCCGCGCCTAAGAGCAGCGAGGCGGCCCAACCGGTCAGAATTGAAGTGCCGTTCGCAGCCGAAATCGACAGCGAGATGAAGGTGTTGAAGGATCCCGCAAGCATGTTGAGCCCAGGGGGCTCGATTGAGGAGTTTAACCTTCACTTTCGAGATAGATTCACCAAGCTTCGGGGGATACTACAGAGGCGGACAGATGTACGCGACGCACGCACGATCTCCGATGCCCTCAGCGCTGAGCCCAACGAGCGAGTGAAACTGATCGCTATGGTAATGGAGAAGCGTGAACGTGCGAACAAACTATTTCTTACAGTAGATGATCTCGAGGATACCGCGACTGTTCTGGTCCAAACTGATCGTGATCGTCAACTCTACGACGCAGCGTTGCGAGCTCCGCTCGATCAAGTGGTTTGCATAGAGGCTGTGAAGAGCCGGGGCAATCTTCTGATCGCTGAGAGGCTTACGCTTCCTGACATCCCTGAAAGGAGACCGCGAGGAGCAGAACAGGAAGTCTACGCTGTACTCCTGTCTGACGCACACATCGGGAGCCGGAAGTTCTTGGAAGACGTTTTCAATCGAGCAATTCTCTGGTTGAAAGGCAAGGTAGGCAATGCTCAGCAGCTATGCGTGGCCCACCGAACTAAGTACGTGATTATCGCGGGAGACCTCGTAGATGGAATAGGCGTGTATCCACGACAGGAAGATGAGCTCAGCATTCCGGACATCTACGAGCAGTACAAGTTTGCGGCCAAATTCGTCGAACAGATTCCCGACTACATGGAGGTCATCCTAATCCCTGGCAACCATGATGGGGTCAGGCAGGCCCTTCCTCAACCGGCAATCCTGAAGGAATTCGCCGAGCCGGTGTACGACGCGCGAGCGATGATGTCGCTGGGCAACCCGTGTGAGGTTGAACTCCATGGCGTACGTTTTCTGCTGCACCATGGTCGAAGCCTCGAGGACTTGTTGACGAGCGCTCCAGGCATGAGCTTCGACAGGCCGGAGAAAGCAATGGAGCTTCAATTGAGGTGTAGACACCTAGCGCCCGAGTATGGCAACCGAACATCTATTGCGCTGTCGCGCGCTGACCACCTAGTAATCGAGGAACCACCTGACGTGTTTCACTCAGGACATATCCACGTGTTTGGTCACGAAAACTACCGGGGAACTCTCATAGTGAACTCGGGCGCTTGGCAGTCTCAGACGGACTATCAGGAACGGTTGGGCCTGGAGCCGACGCCGGGTCTCCTCCCGTTTGTGAATCTTCAAACATTGAAACTGGGCGTTATCAATTTCATGTCAATGGAATCTTAGCTCGTTTCCGGCAAGGGCGAGTCCTTTAGCCAAGATCCCGGCAACACGGATCGGCTCAGGAACCCTTGAGGTCGTAGAGTATGCTCTAATGACGGTTTTAGCATTAGCAGCTGAGATCCCGACCGCTTCAAAGTACAAGGGCTGCTCGCACGGCTTTGGAGCGAACACATGGATTCTGCCCAATTCCCGCACGAGACGCCAGCGAGTCTTCCAGTCTGGGAAATGCTTCTTGAGTGCACGTTTGACAGAGGCGTTGTTGGGTTTGTCTCGGGAGACAATGATCATTGGGATGTGCAGGACATTATGAAGACGTCTGCAGTCTACGATGTTGAATCCGGCAAAGGACGCTCCTGAAAGGAAGATTATGTCAGCTCGTCTCCTCGACAGGAGTCGAAGAATCACATCGGTCGTGTCAAGCTGGTCCACATGGACCATACCAAGCCGGACATCGTTGATCCTAAGGCCGCTGAACCAGACAGCAACAAGGGACGCCAAAGAATGGGGTGAATCCGCTGTTCGACCCTTTACTGATGGACCATCGTCTAGGCCTACAGCTCTAACCGTTTGGGGCGCGCTTCTGAAGAGATCTTGCCACGTGGCCGAATAGTCGTCCGACGAGGGTATCCTCCGAATAGGTTTCAACTATCACTCTAGGGGAAACTCCGAGTCTTATCTTCTTGGTTCTGCCATATCGCCCAAAGCTGACTACACGTGCGTTGAGGATTCCCATTACGTCGAGTTCGTTCACCAAACCGCTGACTCGCCTCTGGGTAAGAGGATCTAGGCCTGCGACCATGCAGAGCTCATGGTAGACCTCGTAGATGTCACCAGTGATCACTCCCTCAGGAGTGTGATTGCTCGCCAAGTAAGCACAGACCAGTACGATCTTGGAGTGGACAGGGAGGGACTTCAGGACCTCGGCTACTCTATCATGCTCTATCTTGTGCTGTGCGCGTTTTACGTGATCCTCCTCGATCTTCCGTGCCCCTTCTCGTTCCGCGAGTTCTCCTGCCACGCGGAGCAAGTCCAGAGCCCTTCTTGCATCTCCATGCTCGCCCGCGGCAAGACCTGCACAAAGTCGGAGAGGAGCTTCCGACAGGACACCGTCAGAAAATGCAAGCTTAGCCCTGTCAAGCAGAATGTCATAGAGCTCGTTTGCCAAGTAGGGTCTGAAGACGACTTCCTCTTCGCTCAGGGAACTCAGCACCCGCGGGTCGAGGAACTCTTTGAAATGTAGGTCATTAGATACACCGACTATTCCAATCCAGCTCTGTAGGAGCTCCTCGTTGATTCTGGTCAGCTCGTACAGTAGAGAATCGTCTTGGCGGTTCTTCACGAGGGCGTCTATTTCGTCTAGCACAACAATTAGCGCCATCCTGTCAGCGTTGAGAGCGTTCCGGAATCTATCAATAACCTCGCCCAATGCTAGGCCTGTGAACGGAATCTCAAGTCCAACACATCTGCAAAGATCGGCTAGTACTCGGTAGTTGCTTCCGGCCATACGACAATTAATGTAGGAGATTCGAACCGGCGCGCCGACATTCTCGGCCTTCTTCTTCAGCCTCTCCAAGACGAACTTCGCTACTATCGTTTTTCCAGTTCCAGTCTTTCCGTAAACGAAGAGATTGGATATCTTGGAACCGCCTAGCGCCGGAGCCAAGATGGCGCCAAGCCTTTGGATGTGCTCAGCGCGGTGAGGGAGAGTATTGGGTATGTAATCGCTCCTTAGAACATCGCGGTTCGCGAACAGCTGCGGTCCAGCGAGGAAGTTATCGAAGATGCCTTCGAGAACATCTCGGGACTGCATAAGATGGAGCTCCACTGGTAACGCCTGTGTTTCGAGTTGAACTGGTAATAATAGTCGTTGTCGAGAGAAAGAAACAAGTGGCAACAGAAAAGTTGAGGGAGAGAACGGAAAAGCAAATTGTGGTCGGTGGAGAGAAACCCCGGGACCCCTGTGTTTCTATTGGAGGTAGTGAGCTCGTGGTTGTTGATTGTAGGAGTAATAATAGCCCTCGTGTCATATTGGGGCCCCGGATGTCATAAGCGAGCTGGTAGGGATTATTGTAGTGAACACACGAGTGCTTGGACCGCTGGCGTCAGCGGACAGGCGTTGATGGGGAGAGAACTGACACGGGTCCAGTGGAAAGTAAGGGGTTAGGGGGTACTCGGTCCTTGCGAACAGCCCTCTGTCTTGTGCTCTTCCCGCCTGATCCTCGGGCCAATGAGCGGTCGGGGACGGACTTTGGCTCACATTTTGTGAAGGGGGCGAGGCCCCTCCGCTTCCGCTGGAATAGCTCATTTTTCCTATGGAAAAAGATAGCGATGTGTTGGTACGCCTGGGCCAGCTTAGTCTTAAGTGCGCGGGGTTCACATCATGGTGCGACGTGTGAGGGCTTGGGAGTTAGGCGGGTCAAGATAGATTTCTACGACGAGTCGGGGTGCCGGCACACCATATCACTCGAGGGTCCCCTAACCCGCGACAAGATAGGCCGGATTCTCGACTACGCCGAACTCATGGGCGGTCTGTCCTCGAAGCCCGCTCTCAACGCCCCTCCATCATACGCCCGCACCAAACTCGAACGCATTCGAGACCTCCTAGTCCACAGACTTAAGGACACTATGTTCTCCTCCGACGAGGTCAGAAATCTGTACCAGGAGTTCTATGCGGAACCGATACCGCTCACAACGGTTGCGACCTATTTGTCCAGGCTTGCGGACAGAGGCCTCATGCGTCGTTCGTTCTCCTCGGGGCGTTGGCGCTACTGTCTGGCCGACAGCGCGACTACTGTCCCGGTCCCCTAGTTTACCGCTGAATCGCCTGGACTATTGCCTCTCTGACTTTCTCGCTAAGGCGATACTCGTAAGGTTGACGTTCTGTCTCCCTTTCAACAAAGCCTTGCTCGAACAGAGACTTCATCAACCGCGCTGTGTGCTCCCGTGACTTCGTCATGAGTCGTCCTATCTCGGGAGCGGCTCTCGGCCCGCTGACCAACATCTCGAGGACTTTGCGCTCAGTCGGTGTGAGCTTCTCAAGAGTGTGTTCTGTTACGACGCCCACAGGTGCGGAGTCAACGCCTTGTCCGATCTGTTGAGAGCGAGTCATTCGGTCGACATGAACCCGTAGCTCCTCAAATTCCTCCTGTACCCTCTTCAGGTTCTTCTGCAAGGTCTCAACCTTGTCTACGAACCGCCTCACGTTCCCTATCCACTCTTGCATATACCCAAGTAGGCGTTCCTTGTCACTAGTTCCCACATCCGCCACCGGACGCGCTTGCTTTGCGGTCAGCATCTGAACCTGTTCTGAGATTTCCTTCACCGCCACCTCGTTTCGTTGTATTCGAGTTGAGAGTGACGCTACTATGGCCGAGAGAAGCTGTCTGGCCTCTCGGTAGCTCATACGTGAAATGTCGAGTTTCCGCAACACCATACCAGTTAGCACGGCTCCAAAACTCGCCGAAATGGCCGCAAACACCCAGAAATAATCCAAGGCAATCCTTGCGGCCTAGTTATTCACCGGATCTGTTCTTATGCCTTCAATACTTCAAATTTGTCAAACTAGGGCTAGAACGCAACGTGATTTCACTGTGACGCGACACGTGTAGCAGTGCTGTGATTCCGATCGACCGTGTGTTCCCGTTTCGTCTAGGCCACGCCCGGCCTAGTGTGACCGGTGTGATGTCACACCATATTAAGCACGGGCGGAGTTTGATGTGAACTAGGGATTTGGGCAGCGTGCCGCCGTCACGTGATGTCACGTTGGCGTTTGAACGAAGTCATCCTTGCTAGCTCTCCAACAGCGGCTTCAAGGGCATCTTCCAACACCTTTGTGGCGCTTGTGGCCTCGGAATCCTTATCACGTCCTGTTTCCCGCCTGGCATCGAGGACAGTCTTCATTTCATCCCCCAAGCGGAGAAAAGGCTCCAGTTTCGGGCTGTCAAATAGACCGAAGTAGGCGAGGAGGAAGACCGTGTATATGGATTTGATGACGTTTCGGCGGGCCTGGGAGAGAGATCGATTGAACGCACCTTTGCTTACTCTACGTTGGTGTGATCGAAGGCGAGGTCTTCCATCCTTTGGGGGGACCTGAGTACCTGGCCACAAGACATCTATGAGAAACGTAACAAACTGAACCTTCGTTAGATGACTGTTCACCAGTAATGTCTTCGCAAGAGTGTCATCCCGCAACCTAGCGAGCGACCAGTGAATGGGCGATTGGGGCCGTTCTTCGCTCATCTTAGAGGCTTCTCCGAGGGATACATTCTTGTATCCCTGGGGATGTAACGCTCTTGCCTGATAACAGTTTCCGGGTCTACTCAGCAAGCCATCATGGAACGTTGAAATAAGCGGGACGTCACCCATGCGCCCCGTGAAACAAGTATGGGTCGTCGACGCCGGCGCGTCATTAGGATAGTCAAGAAGAAGCTGCCGACCATCTTCACCTGTCCCGTCTGCAACGAGGAAGGGATGAAGGTCACACTGCCCAAAGGCGCAGGCATCGCTGTTGTCCGGTGCGCGGCGTGTGGAGCCAAAGACGAGTTTGACGTTCCTCGTGGCGCTCAGATGGTCGATGTCTACTGCAAGTTTACGGACAAGTTCCATGGAACCGGGAAGACCGAACCCGTAGCTCAGGTGAGCAGCAGCCAGACCGGCTGATTTGGAAATCGTTCCGGTACCGAGGAAGCGGGAGGGGCTCGTGCGGGTAGCATTAAATGCCCTCTTTGCTGATTCATTCTGATGTCTAGTTGACCGCCGGGGCCTTGCAGTGACGAGCGCAGAGGCCGACAGTCTTCGCGTCCGATTCGACGAGCTCTATGAAGTGGCAAGACTCGCACGTTCGAAGGGTTTGGATCCCACGCTCGAGCCAGAATCACACGTCGCGAGGGATGTCGCTGAAAGAGTCGAGAAATCGGTAGGCCCCTCAGGCATAGCGAGAAGAATCCGAGAACTATCCTCCATGATTCCACGCGAGGAAGTTGCAATCAAGATCGCCGAGGAGATAGCGTTCGCACATTTCCCGTCCGAGGGAGAAGCTGCAGCAGAGCAGGCGATACGCACCGCCGCCGCGATCCTTGACGAAGGCGTTACAGCGGCACCGCTCCAAGGCATCAACACGGTCAAGGTCAAGAACAACCCGGACAGGACCAAGTACCTTGCACTGTACTTTGCTGGACCGATTAGGTCAGCTGGCGGCACCGAAATGGGCCTCAACGTGGTCGTCGCTGACTATGTTCGCCAGATCGTCGGGCTGAGCAGGTACAAGGCAACCGAGGTCGACGCCAGACGTTTTGTGGAGGAGCTGAGGCTCTACGAACGTGAAGTGGCAAGGTTCCAGTACAACGTTCCCGATGAGGAACTCTTCAACGTCATAATGAAGCTGCCAGTCGAGGTAACTGGAGTAGAGACCGATCCTGTCGAGGTTGCATCGTACAGAAACGTGCCTAGGGTTGAGACGAATCGTGTCAGGGGTGGGGCGCTACGGGTCGTTAACGACGGTCTGATAGGCCGCAGCCAAAAGGTTCTCAGAATCGTCGAGAGACTAGCACTCCCCGGATGGGAGTGGCTACGGGAGCTTCGTCAGCCATCTCAGGAGGCCGACGAGCTTAAAGAACTGAGGTTCATGGAGGATGTTGTCGCTGGGCGGCCAATCTTCTCGCTTCCAGGGATTCCTGGCGGATTCAGGCTTCGGTACGGAAGGACACGCGCCACGGGTATGGCCGCAGTCGGAATCCATCCGGCGACAATGGTGGTTCTCGATGATTTCATAGCAACGGGAACGCAGCTGAGAATCGAGAGACCCGGCAAGGCAGGCATCATCACCCCGGTCGACACCATAGAACCTCCAACAGTGAAACTCCGAGACGGTTCGGTCGTCAGGCTTGACACCGCTGAGCAGGCAAGGCAAGTACAGAAGTCGATTGAGTCGGTGCTCTTTCTCGGAGATCTGCTAGTCTCATTTGGCGAATTCTTGGAGAACAATAGGCCGCTCGCAGCTTCAGGGTTCACCGAAGAATGGTGGGCACAACTACTCGGGGACCAAATCGAACTTGGCTTCCACACACCATCGGAGGTAGAACAATCCTGCCGAGTATCCCGTAGCAGACTTCAATCATTCATCGAGGCGCCTCTCCGATCCTTTCCTTCGCCCAATGAAAGTCTGCTCCTCTCACAGAGGCTGGGAATTCCCTTGCATCCCCGCTATACTTGGTTCTGGGAGAGGCTTTCCGCCGAGGACTGGGCATTCCTCAGGAAGGTGATTGGTTCTCGTCTAGCTGCCTTGAAGAGCGAAGCCGGCGCGACATTAGCTCCGATTGACCCTAGAGCGAAAGCTCTTCTCGAAACGCTTTGCATTCCTCACACGGTCCAGGATAACATAATCTCCCTTGGTGAGGAGGCGATCGTTCTCGCGGCATGCCTTGGTTCAGATAAGGGGGCGCATGAGATCACAGGAACAAACGGCTTGGAAGCTGCGCAGGCAGCCGCAGGATTTCCAATTCTGCCCCGAGGTGGCACCTTTATTGGAGCTAGGATGGGGAGGCCCGAGAAGGCCAAACGGAGAGAGATGCGTCCCCTTGTACACTGCCTGTTTCCGTTGGGCCTTGGGGGAGGTCCGAGACGGAACATTGCAGAGGCGGTCAGGTTAACAAGTGTCGTAGAGGTCGAGCTCATTAGGCGTCGTTGCAGAGGCTGCGGGGAGCTTACCCATCAGAGCTCGTGCCCAAAGTGCGGAAGCAGGACAGAAATCGAGAATGTTTGCCCGAAATGTGGAAGAATAGTTCCACAAGGCCTCTGTCCCGTATGCAGGATCCGCTGCCTCTCGTACGATAGAAGGATGGTATCCCTAGCTGATGTTTGGACGGCTGCCTGGAAGAAACTACAGTTGGCAGAACAGCCTGACATTGTCAAAGGTGTCAAGGGTCTGACCAGTGGCTCCAGGTGCCCTGAACGTTTGGAGAAGGGTATTCTCCGAGCAAGACATGACCTCTCTATGTTCAAGGACGGAACCGTAAGGTTTGATGCAACAAACGCCCCGCTCACTCACTTCAGGCCTGCCGAGATCGGTGTCACACTGGATAAGCTTCACAGCCTAGGCTACGACATGGATCTCGAAGGTAATCCACTTGAGCATCCCGACCAGCTCGTCCCGATAAAGGCGCAGGACATAGTCGTCAACGATTCATGCGGAGACTATTTGTTGCGAGTGGCGAAGTTCATTGACGATCTACTAACGAGATTCTACGGACTGCCATCCTTCTACAACGTCAAATCCCCTCAGGATCTGATCGGACACCTTGTAGTTGGGCTCTCCCCGCACACTTCCGTCGGCGTGATCGCCCGAATCATCGGCTTCACAAAGGCGAAGGTATGCTTCGCCCATCCATTCTGGCATGCATCCAAACGGAGAGACTGCGACGGGGACGAGGATTCCGTCACACTCGCGCTAGATGTCCTGCTGAACTTCTCAAGATCATACTTGCCGTCGCGCATTGGCGGGATCATGGATGCGCCTCTCCTGCTCACCGTGGTGATGAACCCTTCAGAAGTGGCTCGCCAGGCGTTCAATCTTGAAGCCGTGGAGAGGTTCCCGATCAGGTTCTTCGAAGAGGCATCTACTAATGCGGATCCCAAAGCTCTCACTGACTTGATCGAAGTCGCCATACATCGAATCGGAACGGAACGGATCCTTCAACCGATCGGCTTTACACACGAGATTGCCGACATCAACATCGGGACTCACGAAAGCGCTTACACCCAACTTCCGACGATGATAGACAAGATGACAGCGCAACTGAATCTTGCGGAGAAGATCAAGGCGGTTGTCGCCGCCGACGTAGCTAGACGGGTCCTTTCGACACATCTGATGAGAGACCTCATCGGAAACTTGAGAGCCTTCTCGACCCAACGGATGCGCTGCATGAAATGCAATTCGAAGTTCCGCCGACCTCCGCTGAGGGGCGTGTGTCCAAAGTGCGGAGGAAAGATTGCGATGACAGTGTATAGGGGGACCATCGAGAAGTACCTTGACCTTGCCCGCGATCTTGTTCGACGCTACGATCTCGGAACCTACAACGCGCAGAGACTGCTCCTCCTTCAGGAGGAGCTAAAGTCCCTATTCCGGGAAGAAACCGAAGAAAAGAAACAACCTGCTCTGGCCGATTTCATTTGAGCGCAGTGGTGGAGAATGGAAAAGACTGAGATACATCCCAAAGCCTACTTAGTTTCCAAGCGAAACGTGAAAGCAGGTCTGAGAGCCCGTTCCAAGATCCTCTTCATCCTTGAGGAAGCAAAGGGAAGCGCCTCCGAAATTTCGAAACGGAGCGGCCTCGGTTACGAGTGCATCGCATACCATCTCCGGTCAATGAGGAAGGAGCGGCTTGTGGAGCGATCTGGGCGACGGCCTTACCTCTGGGCGCTCACGAAGTTCGGTCAACAACGGCTGAGCCCATAGCGGCGCGAGATGTTGTCGGTCTAGGTCTGAAAGATAGCTACCCGTAATAGGAAGCTACCCAGATCCTTGCATCGAATGTTCCTAGAGGTCTGAATATGGCGACCACGCTGAGGGTCTACGAGAAGCCAGCGCTTACGGCTCCAGTGATGATCGCAGGCCTTCCAGGGATTGGTTCTGTCGCGTGGCTCGCAGTGAACCATCTCGTGAAAGAGCTAAGAGCGCAGTTGTTTGCTGAACTGTACTCTCCATCCTTCTCGCCCAAAGTTTGGCTAGCAGAGGATGGAACCGTCAAGGTGGTAAAGGGAGACTTCTACTCCACAAGGAGGAAAGGCGCAGAGGATCTTGTCTTCTTCACCGCCAGCGAGCAGCCACACTCGCCTGAGGGACAGTATGAGCTAGCAGACAGAGTCCTCGAATTCGCCGAACAACTGTCGGTCAAGAAGCTCCTCACGATGGGAGGTATGGCCACGGACCGATTCACCGATGCACCGAGAGTCTACGGCGCAACCACTGACCTAGCGCTCGTCAGTGAACTTGAGAAACACGGGGTTCTGAAGCTTTCGGGCGGTTCCATAACTGGTACCAATGGCCTGCTATTCGGTTTGGCGAAGCCTAGGAATATCCATGCAATCTGCTTACTGTCGGAGACTCCCGGCTACCTATCTTTTGATGCAGGGGCAGCCCGCGCCGTGCTCGAAGTAATTGGAAAGATAATTGGCATCCAGGTCGACATGGAAGATCTTGAGAAACAGGCAAAGGAGAACAAGGACGCGATGATCCAGGCCAAGGAGACTGGAAAAAGATGGGAACGAACCGAACCACGCAAACCAGTCTCCGACCGGGAGCTGTCCTATGTGAGCTGAGCTTCAGCGAAGCACTGAATTCGCTGCAAACGTAAGCAGCCTCTTTGGCAAAGGCATCATAAATGGCATCTCCCTATACACAGCCGTGAGAGAGATGCTTCCAGAAGAGGATCTCAGAGTCGCATCGACTATCTTCAACGCGCTGGGCAGCGTTGTGAGACTGAGAATACTGAAGATGCTCATCGAGACGAAGAAGCCGCTTCACATAAAGGGTGTAGCCCGAAACCTAAACATGGACTACGCAGCCATCTACAGGCACGTGCACGTTCTCAGAACAGCCAGACTGCTAGAAGTCTTTGAGGTTGGAAGGTCTCGGGTCCTCACGCCACGAAAGCCAGACCTCATCAGTGAACTGATTCAAAGGACGAGAGAGGTCGGAGCCTAGTCCGTCACTCAGTAATCTCAGGAAAGCAGATGTCTAAACACAGTGAACAAGGCCGCAGTACCACGTGTGAGTTCAGGGCTGTCTGTTCTGTCTTTGCGTGTTCGGCAGAAGACCCGGAACTCTCTTCGCCAGTGCGGCATGAATCAGGTATCCCCCAAAGATGCTGATCGCGCCCGCAATGGCATTGAACACTGCCAAGAATGGGACGAAGGCAACAGCGGCCTGTACTGACTGGAATACGAGAGGCCAGGCAGCTAGGTTTGCAACGAGCATGATGACAACCCTCGCTAACATCCCCGAGACGGTTGCAAGTCCTTTTGACCCGCTCGAATCAATCTTGTAGAATGGCACCATTCCCAAGATGGTCCCAAACTCGGCCAACGCTTTCATCGACGCACTTACGACGGCACCGCTCCGGGCCACTATAGCTACGAAAGCTACGAAGCATGTTACCACGGCCGAATAAGGACCGTACAACAATAGCGAAAGAACAATCGGGATCCCGTCCAAGTCGAATTTCAGAGCTGGAAACATCGGAAACGGAATTTTGACGCCCGCAAACTTGAGGGTGTAGTCGAACACCACAACCAACGCGCTAAGGATTGCAGTACCCGTAATCTGTTCGGTTCTCAATTGAAGCTCGTGCGCTGTGGATGCATCCTGCGGTATATTAGTCGTTGCAGATATCATCACAGATCTGCGAGTTCGCCATTATATCAATGAGCAAATCGCAACTCTTCGAAACTTCTGGGCTAGATTATGGGGGCACCCGTTCTCCGACGCGTTGTAGTGCTTGGGCAGCTCCGATTGACGACACACTTCGGACAAAGAGGGGTAGGCGCTTTGCAGATTTCTCGTCCAAATCGAATCAGAGAGAGGTGCATTCTCACTCTGCGCTCGGCAGGGATAAGACGCTCCAGAGCGGTCCTGATTTCTTCGTAGCCTGCATTTCTTCGAACGATTCCGAGCCGCTTGCTGACCCTCATTACGTGCGTATCAACGGGGACGGTGGGATGACCCGCAACGAAGGCGAGCAGAATATCGGCGGTCTTGTAGCCGACGCCAGGCAATTCCATTAGAATGGATCTGGCCTCGGTAGGTTTTCTCTTGAGGACGGGGTCTAGGTCTCCACCGAATCGATCAAGAATGATCGTTGAGACCTGCTTGATTCTGGGCGCCTTGACTCTGTAGAGTCCCGCGGGTCTGATGCATTCAATTAGCTCCTCAATCGGAGCCTGCGAAAGAACTTTCGGCGTGATCTCGAATCGGCCCTCCAGGCGAGCCATCGCCTTATCCCTGTTTTGGTCGTTCGTGTTCTGCGATAGGATAGTTCCGACGAGAGTCTCAAACGATGTTGCCGACCCTGCCCAGCTTTGCACAGGAAACCGGCGTAGGATCTTTCCGAGCATGTGTTTCTGCGAAGCGAGCGACGTGCGTCTGGCTCGCATGGCGCACCCCGGCTTCAGATGCAGATGTGGCCCTTTCAAGTCTTGCTAGCCAATCATGCGTCCTACACGCACCTAGGAGCTCTTCGTGTGGTGCCGTAACGGCTGTGGTATCTCCCTGATTCTTCTACTTGACTGAGCCGGCTACTTCTTTGACTACGCCTTCGAACACGTCAAGTCCAGCATCTAATAGTTCTCGGGTGATCACCAGTGGTGGTGCGAACCGCATGGTGGATTTGCCTGCGGTTATGATGGCAAGCCCCCTCTTGAAGCACTTCATCATGATCTCTTGAGCCAGTTCAGGGCCACGTTGCTTTGTCTCTGGATCTTTGACGATCTCGGCGCCCACCATGAGTCCCTTACCGCGTACATCTCCCAGTATCTGGTATTTCCTCTGCATCTCTTTGAGCCGGTTCATCAGGTGCGCTCCCTGTTTGATCGCGTTTTCGAGCAGTCGTTCCTCCCTGATCGCCTCAATAACAGCGAGGCCTGCCGCGCAAGCAACAGGGTTTCCCCCAAACGTTGACGCATGTGATCCGCCTTCCCAGTCCATAAGTTCTTCCTTGCTGACGAGTGCTCCTATGGGAAGGCCGGAGGCCATGGCCTTTGCAACGCATACAGCGTCGGGAGTGAGATTGAAGTGCTCGATTGCAAACCACTTGCCTGTTCTTCCAATTCCCGACTGAACCTCATCGTCAATCATGATTAGATTGTACTTGTCAAGGACCTTTCGCAGTCGCGAGAAATAGTCGTCGGGTGGAACCACGTATCCCCCTTCCCCCTGAATGGCTTCCACAAACATGGCGGCCACATTTTCAGGCGGCACGTACTTACTGAGCACCTCTTCGTCGATGAAGTCCACGCACCACAGACGGCATTCAGGATACGATAGATGGAACGGGCAGCGATAGCAGTACGGGTATGGGATGTGGGTCACCCCAGGGACAAGTGGAAAGAAATGTCTGCGTTGCACAGGCTTGCTCGCGGTCAGGCTGACAGCCCCCAGAGTTCGTCCGTGAAATGCTCCCGTATAGGCGAGGAAGAGGGAGTTCCGCGTGTGCCATTTGGCCATCTTCATGGCTGCTTCGATCGCCTCGGCGCCGCTGTTGGAGAAGAACACTCTTTTCGAGAAGGCGCCGGGGGTGATCTTGGAAAGCTCCCGGCCGAGCTCCACTATAGCTTGATAGTAGAAATCAGTGTATGAGTAGTGGATCAACTTCTTGGTCTGCTCAGTGATTCTCCCGACAACTTTCGGATGACAATGGCCCACATTAAGAACGGCCAGACCCGAGTTGAAGTCAATGTATTCATTACCGTCGACATCTCTAACGATGCATCCTGATCCGGACTCCGCTACAAGTGGATACCATCTAACCATAGACTTCGAAATGCAGGATTCATCACCACGAATGAGTTCCCGTGCCTTAGGCCCGGGCGGCGTGACCACTATCTTGGGATACCGCACCATCCCACTCATTTGTCTTCACCAGCGGGCCGAATGCTACACCTGTCGGATCAAAAAAGATTTGGGAATGTTGCGAACCCAGCTGATTCGATCTTGCTACTTGCCGAGGAGGATCTCTATCGTTGAGATGCTTCCTCGTGATCCGTCCTGCCGTGTTACTTCTTCCGACCCTATCTCTATGTTCTCAATATCAAGGTCTTTCAGGAACGAGTTCCTGAGCATCAGAACGGTGTCAACAGCCTTTGCTATCGCTTGTCCTCGAGCGCGAACCATGACCTCTTCGGCACCCGAGTTGAATAGAGTCACGCAGGCGACTACGTAATTCATGATCGGTTTCTTGCCGATTCTAACGAGGTTTGCGTGTTCCATGACGGTGCTCACGTTCGGCTAGAGTTGCTGGGTCTGGGCTGTCCCTTGCTTGCCGAGGGTCTGGCCGGTTGTACCTCCTCCCCTGACCCTATAAGAATAGCGATACTTGTTGAAGATTCTCAGTTGTTCGTAGCCTCTCTTCGATCTCGCTCCGTGATATCTTCGATCTTGTCGTTTGAGTTCAATCGCACTGATGAACTTTGAAATCCTTTAAATTTGGCATGGAGACGTTGTTAGGTCGCAGCGTTGGGGTTCGAGGAGTCTGCGCTGAATCTTCCTCATCCAAACAACGATAGGGGAGTCAGTGCGCGTCGCGTCCTTTCGGACAGGTTTGGAAGGCCGGTCACCAACGCTAGGATCTCACTGAATTCGAGTTCGAGATGCAACTTCAGATGCATTCACTGCCACATGGAAGGTATCAAGTCGGCCTCGTCCAAGTTGATGACGGCCAATGAGATACAGCGCGTCGTCGCGGTCATGTCTCATTTCGGGATCGACGCCGTGAAGCTGACAGGCGGCGAACCAATGCTTCGCCGAGACATTCTCCAGATCGTGCAGAAGCTGAAGGCCGTAGGGCTACGTGAGATTTCTATGACGACGAACGGCACAAGGTTCTCGAAGCTCGCAGAACCGCTGCGTGATGCCGGCCTGTCGCGCGTGAACATCAGTCTTCACAGCCTTCACAGAGGAAGGTTTCGATTCATCGCCGGAGTCGAAGGATACGATCAAGCACTGAGCTCCGTCAGCGCAGCAATAGGGGCCAACCTTCTGCCGGTCAAGTTGAACATGACATTGCTGAAGGATGTCAATGACGATGAAATTGAGGAGATGATTCGCTTCGTTCACGGGCTGGGGGGTGATGGCAAAGTGGTCCTCCAGCTGATTGAGCTCGTTGTCACAGATCCAACGTTCTACTCGAAATACCACTGTGATCTTGGGGCGATAGAGGAGCTTTTGAAAGCTCGCGCTCTAGCGATCTACAGGCGGGGGCTGCACAACCGGCCGAGGTATGTCCTGCCAGAAGGAGTCACAGTTGAAGTTGTGCGTCCAATGCACAACTCAGAATTCTGCATGAAAAACAATAGAATCCGAATCACGCATGACGGCAAATTCAAGCCATGCCTACTCCGGGACGACAACTGCGTCGACTTTCTAGGCAGGATGAGAGCGGGGGCCTCAGACGACCAGATCGCAGAGACATTCAAGCGGGCAGTACTACTGCGCGAACCCTTCTTCAAGAGCCAGGAAATGGGTGTGCCCGCAGTACTACCATCGCAGACATGTTTCCGGGCCTGTCAGGACTAGCCGAGTCAGATTCTACCCGAAGCATCCAGCTTCTGCAAGGCAGTCAACTTTCCCTCGCTTGTGGTCTGGAGTTCGGTGTCAAAGACGCTCTCGAAAGCATGTACGAGAGGTCTCTTGACCTCAGAGATCGAGACTTCTCTCCCCAGCTGTTCTGTCATTGATGTCATGATTGCGCTGTCATATCCGCAGGGATTGATCGTATCAAAACATGAGAGATCTGTCGAGACATTGAGAGCGAAACCGTGAAACGTGATCCAACTACGGACGGCAACACCAATCGAGGCTATCTTCCTCTGGCAGACCCATACTCCTATCCGGCCCTCTATCCTCTGACCTGTGACTCCAAATTGAGCCAAGGTCTCAATGAGCACGCTTTCGAGGTTTCGCAGATAGCTTCTGATATCCCTGTCCCACAACGTGAGGTCTAAAATCGGGTAGCCGACCAGCTGACCGTACCCGTGATACGTGGCATCTCCTCCGCGTTCGACCTCGTAAACCGGGAACATCTTGGATATGATGTTCTCGGGCCTCGCCGATTTGCCCATAGTTATGACGTGGGGATGCTCCACAAGCAGCAAGACATCCGGCACAAGCCCCTGTGCGCGTAGTTGTACGAGTTTGTGCTGTAGCTCCCAAGTCTCCTTGTAGTCGCGAGTCTGCAGATCAACGAGTAGCGTCTTGCTCATGGTGATCTCAAGATATGTATTGCCTTTCCTTTGGCTGCTTCGGTGGCTTCCATGAGGCATTCGGGAAGTGTAGGGTGAGGGTGAACAGTCAGCCCTAGGTCTTCCAAGGTTGCACCCATTTCGATCGCAAGCGTGGGTTCGCTGATAAGGTCCGTCGCATCCGATCCGACCATGTGCACTCCTAGTATCTGTTCACTTTCCTTATCCGCAATGACCTTGACGAGCCCGTCCGTCTCACCGACTGCCATTGCTCGGCCTAGAGCGGAAAACGGAAACTTTCCGACGATCGGATCATATCCTTGCTTCCTCGCTTCTGCCTCGGTCAAGCCGACGGTCGCTATTTCAGGCTCGGTCCAGATGCCACTCGGCATCGCCTTGAAATCAGCCGCGCTCGCTCGACCCGATATGACCTCCGCCGCTACTATTCCCTGCTTCGATGCCTTGTGGGCCAGCATCGGGATCCCGACAACATCTCCGATCGCATATACTCCGGGCACGTTGGTCTGCATCTGCGAATTGACCTCAATGAATCCTGCCGGGTCCGTCTTGACGCCTGTGGTCTCGAGCCCGATCTGGTCGGAGTTGGGGCGTCTCCCAACAACGACCATCACCTTTTCAGCTGGGACTTCAATTTCTCTTCCGTCGGCAAGCTGAGCCCCAACCTTTCCGTCCCTGGCCCATTTGGCGCGCGCTTTCACATGCGTTTCAACTCTCAATTTTCTCAAGTTGCGCTCGACGACTCTAACGAGTTCGATGTCGACGCCAGGCAACAGTTGGTCTAGCATCTCGATGACTGTGACATGGCTGCCAAATTGCGCGTAAGCCATTCCGAGCTCGAGTCCGCTGACTCCGCCTCCTATGACGACAAAGTTCCGAGGCGCTTGCGTAAATGAGAGTGCCTCTGTCGTACTGATTATGAAGTTCCCATCAAATTTGAATCCGAGCATTTCCATCGGACGTGATCCCGTCGCAATAATGATGTTCTCCGCCGTAATCGTTCTAGATTCCTCTTTGGTCTTGATCTCAACCTCGTGAGGACCTTGAAATCTCGCCGAGCCGTGAACGACATTGACTTTGTTAGCTTTGCACAGGTAGGCGACTCCAGACGTGAGCCTATCAACCACGCTCTTCTTCCACATCTGGAGTTTCTGAAGATTCATTCTCGGTTGAGATGTTTCGATTCCAAAATCTTGGGCCCTCTGGATCTGCTTCATCAGTTTGGCAGCATGTACTATTGCTTTGGAGGGGATGCACCCCACATTCACACAGACACCGCCAAGGGCATCTTTCTCGACCAACGTGGTTTCTCGACCGAGTTGGCCGAGTCTGATCGCGGCGACATATCCCCCAGGACCTGCTCCGATTACGAGGTTCTCCACCCGGTACTCCAAGGGTCCCTTCGTCTCCTGTAGAAACTGGCTACGAGGCTTCAGCATCCTAATTATGGTGCTGGTCGATTCCAAGATCAAGCCGCATACGTGCTCGCCCCGGGCCGGTTTCGCGGACACCTGGAATAGGTTAAGATCTAGGGATGGATTGTCGATTAGGTAATAATGCACGGTATCACTCGAATACCTAGAGTTTCGCCTGTTGCTGAATCTTCTTCTGGTATATCGAATACTCGAGAGTTATGCCTCTGAAGGAATCCCAAAGCTCCAAGACTTCGAACCATACCCCCATCAACATGGAGCCCATACCGACGCTGAAGATGGCTACGATCAGAGCGGTCTGGACTGGTGTGGGCATTAACATGGAAACTAAGATCACTAGGGAAAGCGTGAGAAAGCAGGAAACGCCGAGGAACAGACCGAAGAGTGACCACTTTGCATAGCGCGCTCGCTTGAACAATGTTTCCAGTATCCTCTCCACTTCCACATCACGCACGGGCTGTTTCAGTAGCTGTCTAGTATGATCGACGATCCGCCCGTATCTAGTTTGGATTACGAGACAGAGGAGCCCACCTGTCGATGATAGCACAACGGGTACCAACGCCGTCTGCAAAGGAGTAAGCAGAGTCTGCAGATCCAACTAGCTACCGCTCCATCCGGAACTTAGACACGACCATTCATGCGTCCTTTAAGTCTCTTTTCGAATTCAAGGCCGCGAAAGAGAATGAAGAGGACTGGACCATTTCTCCCTATTTGCAGCCTGCGTTGACGCGAAGCCAATAGGTTTCTACTGCTGCAATCTGCTCTGGAATCTCTGGTCCCCGGCCGCGCTTCCTTCGGACAAGTTCAAAGGCATCCTTTGCAGTGAGACCTTTGTGCACGAGATAGCACGCAAGTATCACGCCGGATCGTCCGATTCCGGCGTTGCACGAGACGCCGACCGGAACGCCCGCCTCAAGGTGTGAGTCTATGTATTGGATGATCCTATCGATCTGGGTTTGGGTCGGTGCGTTAAAGTCAGGAACCGGTTCGTTGTAGTCCTCCAAGCCGACTTCATGGATCTCTTTCGTTGTTACTCGTGACTCGTGAGGTTCAACGAGTCTTACCAAAGCGCCAACTCCTTGGCGCCTTAGCGCGACGAGGTCCGACTTCGATCGTGGGCCTCTTGACCCTCCAAGTTCCCCATCGATTGTCCAGCTGAAGCTCAGGTCCATGATACCTACACTTGCTTCTCAGGAGCTCCCTCGACCTATCCGAGCGACCATGTTCTGCAAGAAGTATTCGCCCGCGCGGTAGGAGCTCCGCACCAGCGGACCAGAGGTGACATACCGAAACCCCAAATGCTCAGCGAGCTTTCTGTAATTATCGAACTCCTCAGGAGTGACGTATCTCACAACCGGAAGGTTGCGTGGCGAAGGTCTAAGGTACTGACCCAACGTAAGGAAATCCGTGCCTACGCTTCGAAGGTCACGAAGCGTGTGGAAGACCTCGTCCTGGTGCTCACCCAATCCAAGCATCAGTGACGACTTCGTAAAGATTCGAGGGTTCAGCTTCTTCACGTATTCAAGGACTCTTAGTGACCGATGGTAGTCTGCTCTTGGATCTCTAACCTTCGGGGTTAGTCTCTCCGTAGTCTCAAGGTTGTGACCGATCACGTCAGGGGCCGCTTCAACGACCCTTTCGATCTCTGTGAGACGTCCTCCGAAATCCGGAATCAGAGCTTCAATGCGTGCATCGGGGGCTTCTGTTCTGATGGCAGTGACAGTTTGGGCAAAATGGGCTGCACCGCCGTCCGGTAGGTCATCACGGTCAACTGAGGTTATCACGACATACGTCAGTCCGAGTTCTTTGACCGCTCTCGCGGCATAGGCAGGCTCCTCTGGATCCAAGATACCACTCGGGTTGCCACTCTTGACGTTGCAGAAGCGGCATGCGCGTGTGCAGACCTCGCCCATTATCATAAAAGTCGCGGTGCCACTGCCCCAGCACTCTCCAACATTTGGGCAGTGAGCTTCTTCGCATACGGTGTGTAGTGAATACTGTCTCAGTAGCGCTTTGAGGCGTGCGTAGGTTGGACCCGAGGGGGCTTTCGCCCTTACCCACTTGGGTTTGGACGATGAGCTCATCATGAAACGGTGCCATCAGATCCTCAGCGAAACTATAAAGTTTCCCGGAAAGTTACCGACGATCTTTGCCATGCAGCAAAGGCCCTTGCGAATGTCCGCGTCCGCTAGATGACAAAACCAAATGCCCCGGCAAACCTCTCGACGGCTCTGAACTCGTTCAAGAACTCGATTCCTTTCTGTGTAAGCCTGTACAAGCGGTCGTCCTCTTCGACGTCTTCTTGAATGACGCCTACCGTCTTCAGCTCCTCCAAGTACTTGAGGAGTCGGTTGTGGGATAGATTCGCACCATACAAGATGCGAGTCGGCTTCGCGCGGTTGTTCTCGCGTTGGATAACACGCATGATGTCCACATAGATTCTCATCTGTGAACGGTATTTCGGCAGCTTCTGCATCATTTGGTCCCGGTCACCCGTAGAAGCATCGCGAGCAGCGAGACAAAGCCAAACAGTTGAAGCATGTGTCCGATCACGAACAACACTGCGCCTAATGGCGTCAGGATGAAGAGCAGGTGACTCAACGCGAGCAGCAGAAAGCCGAGAAACACAAGCAAGGCGTTCTTGTCCTTTGTCGCAGAGTAGTTGAGGCCTGTTTGAACGGTGATGTAGAAGACTAGGAAGAGCAGCACGATCTCCGAAACCGGATGATATTCGACCAAGGGACCGAGCAGCTTGATCGCAGGACCCGGCATAGCTTGGAGAGCCATGAAGCCGAACAACGGAGCAAGCCTAAGCGAGGTCGATGTCGTGCTCAGAGTTCTTGTCTGAGAGACGTAGGCGAATATCAGCATGCCGTATGCGAGCACCTGGGCAAGGAAATAGATCGTGTATCCAACCAGCGTGAGAACTATGGTACCCCGCAGGGCGCGCGATAGTACGCCAAGGAAACCTGCAAGAGAGTCGATTAGAAGACCAGCCGACAGTAGCGCGAAACCGAAGTGAAGGTATAGTATCGTCCTCTGTTTCGTTATTCTATATCCTTTGAAGGCTTGGTACGCTATGGCGAGAGCGATGATGAAGGCCACGAACTCCATGAGGCTGTCAAAGCCAACGAACCACCGCGGGCCGACCAAGATTCCTCACGTCGTTTCGCGTCAAGCGCCCTAGGGAGCTATTGTGCGTTGTGGACGATACGTATAGCTGTCACTTTTCGTAGCTCAGCTGTATTTGTTGGCAGATGCCTCAGTCTCGGGTCGTGCGTGGGCACAGCTCGATAAAGGGAACCCTTCACGGATTTTGAATGCAATTAGGCTAGGGCGTACTCATCGTTGCCGCGCCTTCACGTCAACAGCAAAGCTATACCGGGGAATATTGCATAGTTATGTGTTCGCAACATCTGGACGAGAAACTCGCCTTCCTTTGTGCCAGCTACTGTGTCTTCGTAGGGACACACCATGGTCAAGGGCAGTTCCAAACGTCTCCCAAGGATCTTCTCTCTTCTGATGATCTCATCAACCATTCCACGTTTGACCAGCAATGTCGCGTCAGTCGCCACCCTCACGGGTCCTTCGTGTTTAGTGAGATCTTTCATGTATATGCTGATCCTCACGTCGTCCAGTCGACCCTCTGCCGTTGTGACCGCTTGATAGTCAGCTATCGCAAGCGAACCGTCGGACTCATGCTTACCCACGTTGATTCCCCAGCGTTTCATTGCCTCTCTCACCTCATGTACCGGCTCATGGGCGGTAACGTAAACCGCGACGCCCTGGTTCTGGAGCGCTCCTTGAAGGAACGGGAAGATCAGCTCGCGTTTTGCGTGGATGTCGGAGTAGAACAGAACGGCGTGATCATGAGGAGCTAGGCCTTGCAGTGTTCTGACAATGTCAGACCTCTCCAACCTCGCTCAGGCAGACGAGCCTGCCAAGGCGTATTTGACCGTTGTGCACCGACCCAAGCGCGCTTTAGAGATTACTGAGAATCCTGCCTCCTCCGGGGCTTCACTAGGTAGCCCCAATTGCCGAGAGGCGTTCCGCATCCTTCGCCGAGTAGCCAATTTCTTGCAAGATCTGGAGTGTATGCTCGCCAAGTCTCGGTGGAGGTATTCTCACTGTCAACGGACTTTGAGACATTCGGATTGGTGTAGCAAGTTCATTCAACTTTCCGAATGCTTCCGTCTCCATTTCGATAATCATGCTTCTAGATCTCACATGCGGATCTACGGGAACCTCATCGATGTCATAAACCGGAGCGCAAGGAATACCTTGATCGTTCAGAGTTCGGATCCATTCATCCCGGTTCCTCTCGCGGAACACCCTGGCGAGATCGTTCCGAATCTGTTCAGATTCCTCTTCACCGGCAAATTGCTGATCTTGGTATTTCTCCAATCCTAGCGTCCTGCACAATTCGGTCCAGAACTTGGCCTCAAGAGGGGCAATGGAGATGAACTTCCGATCCGCGGTCTCGTAGATGTTGTAGAAAGGGGCGGCGCCGGACAGAGGTAGCCTTCCCCTCTCTGTAGACATTCCAGCGAAATGGAAGCTGAAGGGCATGATCATCGAAGCGACCGCCGCATCCATGAGCGAGATATCGATGAATTCCCCTTTGCCGGTCTTCTCCCTTCGGTACAGTGCAGCCAAGATCGCCACAGCCGCGTGGACCCCAGCTAGGAGATCAGAAATCTGCACGGCTGGAATGACAGGCGGTCCTCCTTTGTGCCCGGTGACTCCGACTGCTCCGCTGTATGATGTGTAGGTGAGGTCATGACCGACGAGGTCACGGTACGGCCCGGTCTGTCCATATCCTGAGATCGAGCAGTAGACTATGCGTTGGTTGATTCCGCTGATAGTCGGATAACCCACACCCAGTCTCTCTGCCACACCAGGCCGAAAACTCTCAACAAAGACCTCGGATCGCTCTGCAAGTCTGCAAACCACTTCTTGGGCCTCGCTCTTTTTGAGGTTGAGCGTGATGCTTCGCTTGTTCCGGTTTAGCAAAAGGAACGCAGCGCCGGTGTCTCTGATGAACGGCGGGGCGGAACGGGCGTAGTCGCCAATTTCGGGCTGTTCGACCTTTATCACATCCGCACCAAGGTCACCGAGAATCATTGTGCAAAGTGGACCGGGCATTAGCCTACTCAGGTCGAGAACGCGTACGCCGTCGAGCGGTGGCATAGCTATCTCGGGTATCGTATGCGCAGGTGACAGGATATTACAGTGATTGGGTCTGCAACGTCAATACCGTGAGGCAACAACGTCCCCGGGGGGAGAGACTCCGGACTGCGATGCCGCTAAGGCGTAGTCATCATGATCAGCTTGCCTTCAGAGAAGTATCCCTTCAAGCCACATAACTGGCAGACTGCGCCGAGCCGGAAGCCAGAGTCCTCCTCGTAATAGACATTCAAGGACTCTCTGAGGCATCTGGGGCAGCGGTTCCCTGAGCTCTTCTCCATCATTATCCAAGACAGTAACAAGCTGACTCCAATATAGCCAGAAGACGTAGCTGAAACTATTCGCTCGTCCTGCGTGTGTAAGGACTTTTAGAAGGTTTGAGGTATCTCGTGGGAAAGTCTAGTTGGTCTGAGCCACGTCCAACATGCCCGAGTCCTCTCCAGCGGTTTCGACAAAACGTGAATACCATCTTCCGCAGGCCAACTGTCCATCCTGTAATCATGTGGGCCTAGAGGTCGCTGAGGTGGAATACCAGGTTGAGAATTTCGGACTATTTCTCATGTCCGTCACTGAGTGCAGATCTTGCGGCTCGAAGCACAGCGATGTTTTCTCTCTTACCACTCGCGAGCCAGCCGCCACAAGCATAAAGGTCACGTCCGCTGATGATCTGAAGATCCGCGTTATTCGTGGCAACACAGCTACCGTTCTAGTGCGGGAGCTCGGCGTGTCGATACAGCCAGGCTTGGACAATGAAGGGTTCGTCTCCAATGTTGAAGGGGTGCTTGTCAGGATTGAAGATGTCCTGCGGTTCTTGGCGCGCTCGCTGCAGGGACGGAAGAAGAAGAGAGCGAACTTGGTGCTCAGGAAGATTGAAAGAGCTAAAGAAGGCAGGCTACGGTTTACGCTCGTGTTGAAGGATCCGTTCGGAAACGGCACGATCGTCTCTGAGAAGGCGAAAAGGCGCAGGATAGGTGAAAGGGAGCTAAATAGGCTCAAGTTCGGCGCCCAAGCGATCATGGCTAGGAAGTGACCATGGCTTGTCTTCGTCTAGGCCCACACTTTTCCACATGCTCGAGAAACTTCTCGGCAAACGGGTGCTCGTGGTGGTGGAGCGTGACTTCGGATACGAGGGAGAACTGACCGCTATCTCTCATCATCCTCCTGGAATATGGCTCTCAGACGCCGAGGCCATTGTTCTGCGATCAACCGTGGTCAATCCCATTCCGCAGGTTGTAACGAAGGAGCGGAGGCATGAGCTCTTCCTGCATCTGAACTCCGTGCTCAGAATTGAGACAGCAGCTGAAAGTGGAAAGGCAAGTGAGAAATAATACGGTAGGCTGGCTCGGCGGTGTTGTGATCAACACCGACGATGCAAGGCTTGTCTTCGATCCGGTCGCAGCCCGCAGTATGGAGCGTGATGCGCGCGTATTCATCTCACACGCACACTCAGATCACACGTTCGGCTTCCATTCAAGCGTGATGAAGTACTCGACAGAAGAGACCCGGTGGATCTACGAGAAGCTTAGAGAGAAAACCGTACAGAACTGGCGCGCACTTGAGTACGGCTGCAAGATCCGCATTGGCGATACGGAGGTGCTTCCACTCAATGCAGGTCACATGCTCGGTTCTGCACAATTCAAAGTCATCACGAGAGACCACACGTATGTCTACAGCGGCGACCTTAATTGCGTTAACACGTTGACAACCGAAGCTGCTGAAGTTCCTGAATGCGATACTCTCATCGTTGAAGCGACATATGGCGATCCAAGTTTCATCTTTCCGCCGCGGGAAAGAACGTACGCGAGGATTGTCAACTGGGCCCTGCGCGAAGTGAAAGCGGGACACATGCCCACCTTTCACGTCTATTCCTCAGGCAAATCGCAGGAGATCGTGAGGCTGTTCAACGTCTACACTAAGCTTCCAGTCGTCTGCACCCCGGTCGTTTGTAGAGCAAACAAGGCATACAGTGAAGCGGGAATAGGCCTCTCGTTTCTGGGGGCTGAAACAGCAGAAGGAAGGAGGTTGCTCCGCAAGGGCAACTGCATCTTCGTCACCACGACCGGAACCAACTCACTAGTTCCGAGCCATGCCTCAGAAGCGATGGCGACGGGTTGGGCGGTCCGCTTCGGCTCGGGAAGCTACGCATCATTTCCTCTGAGCAGTCACGCGGGCTTCGACCAACTCATTAAGTACGTTGAGAAGACAGGAGCAAAACGGGTTTACGCGTTCACAGGTTACAGTGAGCTGATATCAAAATACTTGAGAAAAGAGCTGCAGATCGATGCAGATCCGCTTCCTCTACTGTCGCAGAGAAGCATTCTAGATTTCTAGAAGGACGCATCAACGTCTACTTGAAAGTCATGTAGGCAAAGAGGCTAATCGCGATTAGCGCCACCGCCAGCACCAAGACGACCTCTGGACGCACCTTGATTCCAGGAGTCTCTTCCTCAAAGAACCTTAACAATCCAGCGCTGGCCGCTGGCATCGGGGCCTCACTTCTTCGACGTTTCTCTCGTCTGCTCAAGGACACGCCTTCCAGCAGATTGACCGAGGTTGACGTCCTCTTAAACCTTCATGCGTCTGGGCAAAGCGTCAGGCATGCGCCCAAAGATTCGGCCGGATCTGTTGGCGCGTTTGCATGGACAGTTCGGGTTCCAACTTCTCTGAGCATCGTGTGCCCACGTGTTGCGAACGCAATGCCAGTGCCGACGAGTCCTTTAGGCCCGGTCCAAACCATTTGCCTCACAATACACGTATAGTCTCCAAGAGTAGATACATGCGCTGTGTCCCATCGCGAGACAAGATCGAGGGCAGGCTACACAAAGGATCGTTCGCGGTCGTTGCGTCACCTTTTATACTAGTCCCGTCCTCTGCTTATGCAGTATACTGAAGATCTTACCTGCGTGGATGACGGAAGGGCCGTCTGGCCCATGCCGATTATCGCTGCGAGTATTATCTTTCGTATAACTAACGAATAGGGACGGTGGAAAGTGAAGATGGGTTACGAGAATCGACGTTACGGTGCCCCGAGGCAAATGACGAAAGTCAAATGCTCCGACTGCGGCGCAGAGACGGAAGTACCGTTTGTGCCGACGGCGGGCAGACCAGTCTACTGTAGAGAGTGCTACCAGAAGCACCGAAGGTACTAGGCCAACAGCTTTAGGCCGAAACCGTGTGGCTTTCCTAGTTTTTGTTCCTCACTTCTGTCGTTCCTCGAGAGAGTCGAGCCTCGCAATCCCCTCCTGACCTGTCTACTTCCCTTCGACAAAAGCCTCAATACCGTCGAACGAGTCCTCTCACATTCAAGCAGGAGAGAAGATCGATACCGCGTTTCAAGCGTCCTGGCATCGGCGAGGACGAGGTCAAGGAGAGGGTTCTCAAGATGATTAGGAGAGTTTCTCCGCACGGGTACGGCGTGGAATTCAGAAAGATACGTCAAGTTGGCGACCTTTGGGAGGCGGAGGGCTACTTCCGTACGGAGGGGAAGGACTTGCCTCGTCGTTTCATGATTAGGTTCAACGCGCAGGGCGCGGTCAAGTTCAAAGACATAGAGCCGCCTTGAGAAACATCATCCTCGATCCGGGCGAGCATCATAATACGCTGGTGACGCAGGATATGTCTGGACGGTTCAACGCGAATTCTGGGGTCTATTACACTTCCGTGCTCCTTGAGAACACTGTTCCACACGTCATTGTCGGATCTTGATGTACTCGTAGGCTGACCGTGCGGTCTCGAACGCGTAGTGCACCTTCTGGAAATCCTTGCGGAACATCGCAACATCGGCCTTGACTCTTCCAGGAGGTTCCTTGTCGACGATCACGCGTTTGATGAACTCGGCCACCTCGACCATCTGTGACCGCTTCATGCCGAGACGCGTGATCTCCGAGACGCCTATGCGTATCCCGCCAGGGTTCTGGTAATGTCGTCCGGCCTGAATGTCGCCTGGAAGTAGTTGTCGGTTCACAATTATGTTCGCCTTCTCCAGAGTCCTCTCAATGTCTCCTCCGAGGCCGTACTTGCTCGTATCAACGGCGATCTGATGCGATTTCGTGAATCCTTTGCTCTCCGCAAGTGTGTTCAGGCCACGTTCATGCAACGCTTGCCCCAGTGCTTGAGCGTTTGCAACGATCTCGGATGCGTACTCGCGACCGAACTCTAGCATCTCTGCAAACGCGACGGCCTTCCCCGCGACGGTGTGAAGGTGATGGTTGCTCGTGTTTGACGGGAACGTGGCCTTCTTGATCTGTTCAGCATACTTCTCAAATGAGACGACAGCACCGCCCTGAGGGCCGAAGAGGGTCTTGTGTGTGCTCATCATCATGATGTCCGCGCCCTCCCGGAGCGGGTCTTGGAACTGTCCACCCGCGATCAGTCCAGAGACGTGAGCCGCATCGTATGCAACCGTGCATCCAACCCCGTGGAAATATTCGGCGAGCTCCTTGACCGGGTGCGGAAAGAGGAACAGGCTTCCCCCAAATGTTGCAAGCTTTGGACCCTTCCCATCCTTGATCATCCTGTCAACTCTGCCCTTGGTCTTATCGGGATCGATGTTCATCTCGTTCCGGTCAAAGACGAAGTACTCCACGTCGAGGCCGTGGACACTACCGGCGGTTCCGTTGAAGTCCCTCTTTCCCATGGAGATGTGACCGCCGCTCGGGATCGCCAAAGCCATCATGACATCTCCGGGGGACGTGAACGCCGTGTAGGCGACCAGGTTGGCACAGACACCAGACACCGGGCGGACATCAACGAACTCTGCACGGAATAGCTGCTTCGCTAGGTCAATGCAGATCTGCTCGACCTGGTCAATGTACACGCATCCAGCGTAGACTCTCTCCCCAACCCAACCATGCAGAGGCTCGGCCACGAAGGCACGACGCCTATTCTGCGTAGCGGTTACCGAAGTCAGAAATCACTGCTTCGCGGACCGCCGGGCTGGGAACGTTCTCGGAAGCAATTAGCGGAATGCTCTCCGAGAACCAGCTGTGATGCTGCTCGAGCAGCTCGAAGACCTTCTCATACGAGCTCCTGGCAGAACTCACTCATTGTTCCCCTCAAGGTAGAGTAGCTGCCATCAACTAAATCACTCTTTAGATAGATCATGTAACCTTGATCGAGCGTCCGGGGCATGAATTCGACTAAGGGCAGGCATCGTCGGCTACGGCGGGATGTCAAAGCCAGCAGGGTGAAACTGAGGGCAAGAAGGTATTTTGCAGCTGTGGCGAATCAGTGGGACAGAATGCGCGAGGACTTCTTCGACTCCACAATCGCCAAATCCATAGTGAAAGCGTCGGCTGTCAGGCCCGGAACCACCGTGGTCGATGTCGGTTGCGGAACAGGCTTCCTCACACAACAAGTTGGGATGCAGACTCAAGGCAACGCAAAGATCGTGGGCGTCGATCTTTCCCCTTCAATGTTGCAGATCGCCAAAGAGAACTTGGGCAAGATTGGATTGCTCGAATCAGTGGAGTTCAGAGTCGGAGACGCCGAGAACATTCCAGTTGACGACAACTTCGCTGATGCAGTCCTTGGAAACATGGTCCTCCATCACTGCCCAAGGCCAAGACGAGCCATCTCGGAGATGACTCGAGTCCTCAAGCCAGGCGGTAGGCTCGCGGTAGCAGATTTGGAGAAGCATAACGAGCGGTGGCTGAGGGACGAGATGGCCGACCGATGGCTCGGGTTTGAGCTGAAGAAAGTCGAAGAGTGGCTTGAGGACGTTGGCTTGGAAGACGTGAAAGTGGAGCTGGCGAGGACAAAGTGTTGCGGCGTCTCTCTGCGTGGGAGGAAAGCGGAGATAGGCATCTTCATCGCGAGCGGCTCGAAACCGAAAGGCCGTGCCATCCTCTAGCGTGCAGTCATTCGATCTGTCTTCTCGCGCGTAGAATTTCTCTTCCCCTGTCCGTCAGTTGGTACTGGAAGATCTCTCGTTTGGTAATCGAAACCCTAGGCCTCACCCTTGCTATGAGATTCAACCCCTCAAGCTCGGTCAGATGCTGATAGACGCTCGGAAGTTTCACAGAAACTCCAAATTGGTCCGCGAGCTCCTTCCAAATTCCGTAGCCGTGGGCTGGAGACTCGCTAAGCAGCTGCAGGATCGAGAGTTTCGTACCTCCAACTTCTAGGGTAAACTCTCTTGGCTCCGTCCGTCTCAAGAGCCTATCGAGTCTCTTCGATCGGTCAATATGTTGCCTTACAGCCTTCGGATCTTTGAGTCCGGCTCCGGTTATCACGCAGACTACCTCTTCATCCCGCTCGGTTCTACCAGATTTGACAGCCTTGGCAAGTCCTGCGATCGCTGCAGCTGCTGCTGGTTCTGCGAAGATTCCTTCAGTGTGAGCCAGCAAGGCTGTTGCCTTCAGGATCTCGTGATCGGTGACCGAGATGGCCGACCCTTTAGACTCTCTAAGAGCCTTTAGTGCTATGAACCCGTGCAACGGGGCTGAAACTGCTATGTCCGCGGCGAAGGTCTTCACCGATACCTGTGGCTCGACATCGGTCTTGTTCGAATTGAACCCCTGAACGATTGGAGCGGCTCCCTGGGGTTGAACGCACGTCATTCTCACCGACTTATCTCCAACGAGGTTGGCTCTCCTAAGATCTCTTAGGATCTTCCAGATCATCGCAAGGTGGCCGCCGCTGCCGACCGGAACTACGATCCTGTCAGGTAGCGCCCAGCTCAGCTGTTCGCATATCTCCAGTCCTGTCGTCTTCTCGCCTTCCAAGAAGAATCGGCTTGCAGGCGAGACTATGTACTGGTTCGAAGACGGCTCGATTCTCTTCAGCGCTTCTTCGTAGTCTCTCACAGGCTCAAGCTCGGCTCCGTAGGCAATCATCTGATAGAGCTTTCCCGTGTCTACGAACTGAGGGAGAAATAGCCTGCATCTGGCTCCCGCCTTCGCCGCGTAGGCCGCTGCGGATGCTCCTAGGTTCCCCTTCGCTCCGCACGTTAGAATTCTGCGCCCAAGTTCCTTTGCCTTCGACGCCTCGACCGTCATTCCCCGGTCTACGAATGAGCCGGTCGGGTTCGTGGTTTCATCCTTCAGGAGAAGTTTCCTGACTCCGATCTCACGCGCAAGCCTGGGGCAATCGTGCATGAATGTGCCGCCCTCACCCAGTGAGACCACGTTCTCTTCGTTCTGGATTGGAAGGAGCTCACGATACTTCCATACGCCGGGGCTTCGCGTCTGAAACTCGGCACTCGTGAAGATCTGCCCAACCTTCTGGTAGTCATACTCGAACAGTAGGGTGCTGTGACACACCGGGCATCCGACTGCATCAAGATTCCCCTCGACAGACCCGCATCGAGGACATTCAAGCGATGTGACCAAAGACACCAACGGCAGGCACGATCGGCCGATATATAGGTAAGCGCTTATATATGCGTCTTTTTCGTGGCGGTCGTGGAGATGCTCCTTGGCTCGGTCAGGAGTCGCAGCCAAGCTGGCGCTTGCTGCGGCGTTGGCTGCAACAACCACGGTTGCAACGATGCTGGTTCAGATACCGATTCCGCCGACGAGAGGATACCTGAACTTCGGAGACATCATGGTCTTCACCAGCGCTCTGTTATTCGGTAGGTTCGTCGGAGGCCTCGCCGGAGGGATAGGCTCGGCTACAGCTGATATGATCACGGGATACGCATATTTTGCGCCCTACACACTGATAATAAAGGGTCTAGAGGGCTTTCTTGCAGGTGCAGTCAGGGACGGAAAGAGCAGCCGCCGCGATGCGCTCGGATGGTTCGTCGGTGCTATCGCCATGCTTTCAGGCTACTTCCTGGCAGAAGCATACATGATGGGCTTCGGGGTTCCAGCCGCGCTTGTTGAGGTGCCTGGCAATAGTATCCAGGTTCTCTCGGGCGCAATCGTTGCGATTCCGCTGGCTAGAGCGCTCAGGAACAGGATTCCGAAGATCCTGATATAGGCAGTGGGCTGCGGCAACTAGGTTCCAATTAGGGCTCTGATCCGTTTCATCTGTTCATGGGGAAGCCGTTTTCGTGCAGTGAACGTTACCTCATCTCCGGCTTTCCTCGGGATTATGTGGACATGGATATGAGGGACGAGCTGGTGAGCGGCCTTTCCGTCGTTGATCGAGATGTGTGATCCTTGTGCCGACATCTTCCTCATGATTCTCTCGTTGAGTTCTTGGACCTTGGCGAACAACTTGACAACTTCAGCTTGAGGAATCTCGCCAAACCGTTCATAGTGACGTTTCGTCAGGAGTAGTGTGTGTCCATCCGTGATAGGGTGCTTGTCCAGAATAGCGATCAAGTCATCGTCCTCGTATACGATGTGAGCCGGTGCCTTCTTGGCTATGATATCGCAGAACACGCACGACAAATCTGTCAATCTTCTGCGGAGGTTCGGTGTGTCTTTGAGATATTCTTTGCTAGGGATCATCAAGTTTTTGTACTTTCACCTTGCTCTCCCGCTTATCTTCTCCCCGATGGTTCATATCATTCCGATGATTGATGCCGCCGAGACCTCCGCTTCTCACCATCATAGGCAACGAATCGAGGCTCAGGATCCTTCTGGCTCTGGCAAAACATGTGGGCGAATCGTTGAGCGTGTATAAGATCTCAAAATTCAGCGGTTTGGAAAGGAAAGTGATTAGGGTGCATCTGAGAAAACTCGTCGCCGCCGAATTAGTTCAAGCAAAGGCATACGGGCCCATCTTTCTCTATAGCTTGAACAGGCAAAGCATACCAGTTCAACGCCTCATGGACCTGTTTGACAGTTCAAGGCTGCTGGGCGAAGTCTCAACGCCGATGCTCTACTATGCGTCCTGTCCGTAAAACGCCTAGGGTTCACTAGTTCTTCGCCCAGGCCAGTAATGTTTCCTGAGACAGATCAGTCCGCCTCAGGTTCGAGAGCCTAACTCCCACAAGACGGATCTTCCTGCGATCTTTCTCGAACTCGCTGAAGAGAGATCGCACCGAGTTCTGTACTATGTCCAATCGGTTTGCGTAGTCGTTCCTGCTATTGGCTCGGGTGAATGTTGAGAAGTCTTCAAACCTCAGCTTGATGCCGATCGTGCGCCACAGGAACCCGTCTTGGGTTGCCCGTGCATGTACGTCCCTGGCAAGTTTGTCTAGCGTTTCAATGACGACGCGTCTGTCTTCGATGTCTTGCTCAAAGGTAGTTTCCGTACTGATGGACTTGATGTCGTATGAGGTCACGACCGGCGTTTCGTCGATCCCATTTGCGATCTCCGAAAGTCTAACGCCCCACTTTCCAAACAATTCGACCATTCGTCCCGCGGGGAAGCTTGCCAAGTCTCCGATCGTCTTGATGCCCACTTTCTCGAGGATCTCGGTGCTCTTGTTTCCTACGCCGCTAATCCGGGAGACGGGAAGGGGGCGGAGAAACTTCGGCGTTTCGTCAGGAGTGACCGTTGTGAGTCCATCAGGTTTCTGATGGTCGGAAGCGATCTTGGCGATTGCCTTGTTGGGGGCGATACCGATCGAGCATGTTAGTCCCTCCCGAGTCTCGATCTCCTCCTTGATCCTCTTGGCGATCTTCGCGGCCTCTTCGAAATCAGCTGCCTTGTCAGACAGATCTAGGAATGCTTCGTCAAGTCCCATCGGCTCGAGCTTGTCGGAGAAGCTACGGAGGGTGTCCATTATGCGTGCGGAGACTTCCTCGTACAGGGCAAAGTTCGGTCTGAGGTAGACTGCTTGAGGGCAGAGTCGATATGCTCTCGATATCGGCTGAGCGGAGTGAACTCCAAACCTGCGCGCCTCGTACGAGCAGCCGGCAACGACGCCGCGCCCCTTTCCACCTTTGGGGTCCGCCCCCACGATTATTGGCAGACCAGCTAGCGTTGGATTCTGACGCCTCTCAACCGACGCGTAGAAGGCGTCCATGTCAACATGGAGTATTATTCGCGGCATCGAAGATCCAGCGCCCAATAGCGGTCTATTTCTCTGGCTATTAAGACGGCTGAGGCACGCCTGCCGATCGAAGAATTTAGCTCGGAAGGCACTGCGCTGATTCAGGCTGCGAGCTTTCTGTCGCGAAAACAATGGGAAAGGAGAGAGATCCTGCTTGAGCGACCATTCAGGTTGTCGGAACGGAGTAGAAGATGCAAGAAAAGGGTTGACGGTGCATGCACCGGTGATTACGAAGCGAGCCGGCTGCGCCTTCCACCTCTAGTGGTGGGATACATTGTCGCGGATGTGTTTATGGTCGCAGATCGCTTGGCCGACTCCTCGTGCTTCATGCTTCGCTGTCCGGTGATAGGGCATCAGTAAGGTAGGCCTGCCAGCCACGGATAGAGCTCCCTCAGCTTCTTCATAGCTTCCTGCACCTCTTCTTCCGGATAGGCGTATGGTTCCAGCTTTCCGTGGAGGTAGTCGTCGAAGGCCTGCATATCGAAGTGGCCGTGGCCGCAGAGCAAGAAAAGAATGGTCTCTTCGCGGCCTGTCTGCTTGCACCTTAGAGCTTCATCGACGACGGCTTTGATGGCGTGTGATGGTTCAGGGGCCGGCACTATTCCTTCAGTTCTGGTGAAGAGCTTCGCGGCATCGAAGACCTCAAGCTGGTTGTAGGCCACTGTTTCAACTTTCTTCTCCAATGCCAACAAGCATAGGGTAGGCGCCTTGCCGTGGTAGCGTAGGCCGCCGGCATGGATCGGCGGTGGTATGAACTCGTGGCCCAGGGTGTGCATCTTCACTAGGGGGGTTAGTCTCGCTGTGTCGCCATGATCGTATCTGTATTCGCCCTTAGTAATAGAGGGACAAGCGCTGGGTTCAACAGCTATGAACCTGGTTTCCTTAGGCGCCTTCGCTGAAACTTTGTCGCCGTAGAAGGGCCAGAATAGCCCGGAGAAGCTGCTGCCTCCGCCTATGCATCCGAAGACCGCATCTGGGTATTCGTCGATACCCTCGAGCTGCGTCTTGGTCTCAAGTCCCACGACGGTTTGATGCATCAAGACATGGTTAAAGACGCTCCCGATTGAATAGTTGGCCTCATCATGAGTGAGCGCGTCCTCAACGGCTTCGCTAATGGCTATTCCCAAGCTTCCAGGGCTGTCAGGGTCTTTCTTCCGGATCTTCCGGCCAGCCTCCGTTTTCGTGCTTGGGCTAGGGTTAACCTCGGCGCCCCAGAGTTCCATTAGAACCCTCCTGTACGGTTTTTGGTCGTAGCTTGCCTTCACCATGTACACCGTACATCCGAGGCCGAACGCCGCGCAGCCAAAGGCCAAGGCGGACCCCCACTGGCCAGCGCCTGTTTCCGTCGCCAGACGTTGTTTTCCCTCCTTCATGTTGTAGTAGGCCTGCGCAACGGCGGTGTTGGGCTTATGGCTTCCAGGCGGGCTCACTCCCTCGTACTTGTAGTAGATCTTGGCGGGAGTCTTCAGGGCTTTCTCCAGTCCCACGGCCCGGAAAAGTGGGGTGGGTCTCCAAAGCCGGTACACCTCCCTGACTTCTTCTGGAATGTTTACCCATCGCTCCTGGCTGAACTCTTGAGCGAGGATCTCCTTGGGGAATATCTGAGGGACGATCCCGGGCCCGGGTGCTCTCGTCGCTGGATCTATGATTGGAGGTAGGGGGCGGGGTAGGTCGGGCAGAACGCAATACCACTGCTTCGGGATCTCGTCCTCGGTCAGGACAACCTTCCGGGACGAGTGTTTGGTTGACAACTGCGTCATAGGCCCCCTAGGACTCTGATGTGCTACTTAACGCTTTGGTCAGCATTTTTATACCCCAGAGCATGCTTCGGCGCATCGACGCCAATCTCTGAGAGCATTGACTGAGGATCGGAGGCTCACCAAGCCCACGACACAAGCAAGAATCAGAGGCCTCGATCTTCGCGAAACTAAGCCCGGTTGGCTGGTTCCTCCACTATAGGGGCGCGTGATCTATTCGGACTCAAGGCAGGTTTGGATCTTGCCGGGTACAGAATCCTCGGGGAGAACAATCCTTATCGCTTAAGACTTTGTTGTACGAATGTGTACATCGATGTGTGAATGTGGCGCCAGATATCCGAGCGGCTCAAAGAGTACCCGGGGCGTCTGAGGGTAGCGAGGGCGCTGGTTGAGCTTGGGCTGAGTGTCAGAGAGGGCAGGATCTTCTGCGGCGACGTAGAGCAGTCGGAGCTCAAGATGGCTAGGGCGGTCGGCGTAGACCGACGCACTGTGAGGGAGACCGCTGAGTTCATCGAGTCTGACCCCGTTCTCAGTTCCGTCTTCAAGGGCTTGAAGCCGGCGGGGCCTTTCCTGCCAAAGGTCGCAAGGTTCCTGGGCTACCGTGTGATAGAGATCTATGCAGATCCTCATGCAGTCGGAATCGTTGCTGAAGCTTCAGCGCTGATCTCTAAAGAGGGCATCTCCATTCGGCAAGCTGTCGCCGACGATCCTGACCTGACTCCAGAGCCAAAACTCACGCTGGTAGTAGAGAGGGAACCGTCCGGAGACACGCTTCAGAAGATGCTTAAGATTCCAGGCGTGACGAAAATTGCCACGTACTAGTCCTGGGAAGGGTCGATCACTGGAACTACGAGATCTCATTTCAATCGCACGGGAGGCTGGGGATGCGCTTGCAAGAGATTTCGGCAAGAAAGAGCTGTCTGAGGTGGTCGGAGTTGGTTGCTGTGGAGATGAGACTGTTCGTGCAGATCGTCTCGCCGAGGAGATTGTGCTCAAGAGGTTGGGCGAGATCGGAAACATAGAAGTGATCTCTGAGGAAGCGGGGCGCGTCCTATTCGGCAAACCGGAGTATAGAGTCGTCCTCGATCCGCTGGACGGCAGTTCAAACTACGCCCGCGGCATCCCCGTCTTCTCGGTCTCGATGGAAGTTCTAACCATGCCCACTAACGAGCCTTCGATGGCGGTAATCTACGAGCCAATGCGACGAAGGACATTCTGGGCAGAGCGAGGACGAGGTGCATACTTGGACGGTTCAAGAATCCAAACCAACCGTGAAAGACCGTTTGAGGAGTGCTTATTCGATATGGACCTACATACAGCCGCAGACAAGGCGAGATTCATCAAGTTCGTCGATGCGTTTCGTAGATTCGGGCTCTCCCTGAAGAGTTTCCGCAGCCTTGGATCCTGTGCGGTTTCACTTGCCTATACGGCCTGTGGAACACTCGATGGTTTTCTCGACTTCTCTAAGAATAGCAGGATGGTTGACATAGCCGCAGGGCTAGTGATACTTCATGAAGCAGGAGGTATAGCCACGGACATTCACGGCAAGCCAATCGAAGAAGGATACGAGTCAGTAATCGCATGCTCCAGCCAGCAGATCAATCTCAAGATCAGAAAACTTCTGAGAGGCGAAACAAGTCCCAGAGAACAACCTGCCTAGTCGTCGCACATCTTGCCCCAAGGTAACAACTGTGAAGGAACACAGATCGCCGTAGCCACTGTCGGCAGCTTTCTGTATGCCATATGCGAAACGCCTATGAGTAATCCATAGTGGTCTTGCGCACAGTGCCTCGTATGCAGGTCGCGACAGAGAAGCCGAAGCTGTTCGGGTCACTCGTATCCGAAGTGTTGAACCGCGACCTATGCACGTTCTGCGGCGCCTGCGTAGCAGTGTGCCCAGTCTACATACTCCAGATACAGGGCGAGAAACCCACGATGCGGGGCAAATGCGAACTCTGCCAAGTGTGTTACTACTCTTGCTCAGCGGCGGAGTTTCCGAGGGAGGAAGTTGAGAAGAAGATCTTCGGACGAGCCAGGAACCCAGACGAACCAATTGGTATCTATCAGACCGCAGCGAACGGGCGGTCTACGAGGGAAGAGATCCTCACCAAGAGCCAAGATGGCGGAGTCGTCACGTCCATCCTAGGTCACTCGCTCGAAAATGGGAAGATTGAAGCCGCGGTGGTAACATGCACCGACAGTGGAGTGCCTTGGAAGTCCGTCCCCTGTGTAGCGCTGAACTACCGTGATGTCCTCAACGCCGCTGGAACGAAGTATACACCAAGCCCGACTCTCATCGGGCTTATGTCCGCAGTCGAGGAGTATGCAAAGAAGAGCGTCGCGATCGTGGGAACCCCATGCCAGATTCGGTCGTACAGGAGAATGCAGACATCGCTTCTTGGAGCGATGAAGCTCGCAAAGTCGGTCTCCTTGGCGATCGGGCTCTTCTGCATGGAAAGCTACCGACACGATGACTTCCTAGGAGACTACCTACGAGCTAGGAACATCGATTTGAGCCAGGTGAGCCGCTTCGCGATAAAGAAGGGAAAATTCAGAGTCTATGTCCGAGGCGAGGAGGCTCTGACTGTTCCACTCAAGGAAATTGACGAGTTCGTGCGATCTAGCTGCAGAGTCTGTGATGACTTCACCGCCGAATTTGCCGACATATCGGTCGGAGGGGTCGGGTGTCCAGGTGGCTGGTCCACTGTGATCGCACGGACGTCGCGTGGACAGGAATTCCTAGCAGAAGCCGAGAGGAATGGTTGGCTAGAGTTGAGAACAATAGATCCAGGGAGACATGGAATCGAACAGGTGCTTAAGCTCTCTGCAACAAAAAAAGCACGTGTCCAGAAAACCTGACCCCGTAGCTGCTCTGCAAACAATACCCTGGCGGGCCCGGTGGAAACTTCGCGGACATGCGACGCAGTAGTTCACGAGTCAGGGGCCTAGCAGACGATGGCGCTTGCTAAGCAGCGCCAGCAGACTTGCTGATGATTTCCCATAGTTCCTCTTCAAGAGTTGCGCCATGTTGAGGTTTCTCAACGAAACGTCCTTTTTCTCTCCAAGACTTCTCATGAACGACTATGGTAGGGATCCGGAGTACCTGCATCTCCTCTGCTATGTCCCGGTTTTCATCAAAATCGACAACCTTGACGGAGATGTTGCTGTTGTTGGCTTGAATCAGGAGTTTTGCCAAGCTAGGTATATGAGCGCGGCATTCCGCATTCCACTCAGCGGAGAACACTACCATGAAGTACCGCGAGTTGATCGCAGCGAATTTGTCAACGATTTCCTGCTTCGGTTGATACTCTTGGACTCTACGTTTCATTGTCTGCTTGCTGTTTGGATTCCTGACAGTGTTGATGTAGTCGAAAATGTCTTTGCCGATCTTCATCGCCATCAAGAGTTCGTCAACTCAAGATAGTCTTATTGTCTAGAGCCAGAAGATTTCGCTTTCAGGATTCATCCAGTGTACGACTCGCTATTCCTGGAGAAACACTTTATCGGTATGAAGAACGAGCTTTCCCGTCTGAGGATCGCGTCTCATGATGCCGAAGGCTTCTATCCTCATTCCAGCAAGCTTCCCAGTGGCATCTATGGGTAGAGCTACGGTACTCGTCCTTTTCGTTAATATTTCTTTCTGAGCCCAACTCACACTCTTGCCAATCAGACTCTGCGGGTCCTTTGTTCGGACCTTCGCGACGATTGTGTCGGTTCCATCATCAAGCCGCATGTGTGCTGAAAGTAACCAAGCCGGTTGGGCCTGAACACCGTGAGTCGGGCATACGAATTGGTCGTCAGAGGGAGCAACTGGTTCTTCACATTGACTGCAGACAGAAGCAAGGGCCGCATCCTCTCCCGCATCGAGGACTATTGCTCTGACCCAGACTTGCTCATTCTCTTTCAACGCGATGAAGTTGCGGATTTCGTTTGAAGGGGGATGCTCATCTCTAGTGTGAGCCAAGACCTCAAGGTTCGATGCTTGAACCGTATTTAGTTCGGTTTTCTCTGCTAGGCCAGGTCTAGGCAAGAGGCCGTAGACTCGGATTCTAGTGCCGGTTCGAAGTTTGCCGGCCTCAGCCGCGTGTGATCTCCAAAATGAGACCCTCGCCTCGCCCGTATCGTCGCGGATCTGAGTTGATGTTACTTGAACCTTCTCGCCTTTCGCAGTCGTCACCTCCCTGCTCTCAGGTTCGGCAACGACTTCCCCTTCTATCGCCACGAGTTCCGAATTCGACCTAACCTCGCCGATCTTGCTGATCTTGACGTTGACCGTCTCGCTTGTGTCTTCCACTCTCTGAACAAGGGCCGTCCTTCCTACGCTCACCGAGACCTGCCCAAGCCTAAGGCTCGGCATAGCATCCTCTATTCGAACAATGTCGCCTGCTCTCAGCTGGGACGCAAGTTCGGCCTTGTCGTCCCACAATGAAACGGAGACTATTCCTGTCTCATCGCCAACAAGTATCCGCGAAATCGCAACCCTCTCACCACTCTTTCGCTTCACCTGTTGCAGGCTACTGACTCCAACAACACGTGCCACTAAATTCGCAGTTGGCAGGTTGGGTTTCAGTTCACCAATCTTGTGGAGCCTTATCTCTGGGACCTCGAAACCCTTGGGCGGACTCTCAAGAAGGACGGCTTTCGTTCTACTCTCTAGGTGAATCTCAAGTCGACCGGAGTTGTCTCGGCGTAGCCTACCATTACGAATTCTAAGAACGTCACCCCTCTTGAGGTTCCGCAGTTCCTCCGCTCTCTCATTCCAGGCGACGATGGGCATAGACCCCGTCTTGTCCGCGAGCATGGTCCTGAGCACTGTTCCCCTCTGTCCGCTCCTGTCGAACTCGTAGAGCCTGGGTCTAGAATGGACGATGCCTAGCAGATTGAGTTCGATGGCCGGTTCTCTTACGTCTCCTATCAGCGTAATCTCGACTTCAGGCTCGGATGCTACTGCGATCTCGCTTCGTTCGCCTACGTTGAGTTCGACTTCGCCTGTGAGACCGGCACGTGTGTAGCCATGTCTAATCGTGATCGATCTTCCGGCAAGGTCGCCGTGCTTGAGTATCTCTTCAACCTTCGTATCCCAAACAATGCAGCTGATCTTTCCAGTTTCGTCGCCGAGAAGAATCTTCACAACGCGCCCAGTTGAGCCGTCCTGGCGAACAAAACTCTTCAAGGGTTCAGCGGTTAGGACCTTTCCGGTCAGAGTGATGTCGTTCAATCCGGCGACAAGTTTTCGAATCTCGATGCTCGGGGCGGCGGTTGGTTCTGTTTCAATGAGTAGTTCCTCTGCCACGAGTCTAGCGGATCCTTCATCTGAAAGCAGGTCTTGAGCTTCTCGCCTCTTCTCTTCAATGAGGTCTTGAACCTGCTCGCGTGTCAAGTCCTTCCGGTGGGCTAGGATCTTTGCAATGAGGTATTCCATGGCGCCCAAGTTTTCTTCTCCGATGAGCATTGGCTCCTGGTCGGCTTGCGAGTCTCCCCTTGATGCAATAGCGTCTCAACCCTTATAATCGAACATTATGGTAGACGGGAAGGATCCGGTGGTCAGGAATGGTTGCGAGCGCGCGTACGCTGACGACCGTCGCTTGGGGCTTGTTCTTCATCCTCGTCGGCGGCGCTTGGATCTACGGTCAAGCGTACGGCATAGATCTGGGAACAATTGTCGCGATAGGTGTTGGACTCATACTGATCGGCTTGAACATTGGCAGACACTTCATAGGCGCCCGGATGGGCAAGTTCAGTCTGGGAATAGGCATACTTGCACTCTTGATTGGTCTCGCGAGGTACGCCGGAACACCCGTGGATATCGTACCCCTAATCATCATCTTAGTCGGGCTCTTCATAATAGCAGAGGCAATTGTGAGAAAATAGGACCAGAGTCACGCAACGTCGCTACGGTCGGTTCGTTCCATCGCTTCCCAGGATCTAGAGCAAATCTTGGTCCCCCCGCGCCGCTGCCGATGGTTTTTTGGGCAACGTTGGTAGCATCGCTAGGTAGAGTGTGTTTCGATTCTTGGCTGAAGAACGGTTGGAGCAGATTGGACAGATAAGACACTACTACACCAAGATCGGCGTCGCTGTAATCGACTTGACCGCCAAGGTAGCTGTCGGCGACACGATACGGGTCAAGGGTATGACCTCAGACTTTCGCCAGAAAGTTGAGAGTATGCAAATCGAGCATGTGAACGTGCAGAACGCGAACGCCGGGCAATCAATCGGGCTCAAGGTCATGGACAAGGTCAGAGAAGGAGACCTTGTCTACAAGATTCTCGCATAAGTCGAGAAGACCCTAAACTCAGTCCCAGAAAAGCCTCGTCCTAGCATAGTCGCGCTCGGCCTTGAGTATGTCAACATAGAAGTCCTCTTCCGTACGATGTAGTCTCCTGAGTACTCTGACCGCAGTAGTCGGTCCAACTCCTCTTCCGCTCATCGCAATCGCGGCTTTCTTTCCGTATGTCTGCATTAGACTGGCGCTCAGCCAAGCACGTCTGTACGCCTGATCCTCCTCGCCAGATACTTGCTGACGCCGGGCTCGACGTTTCACAAGTTTGGCGAGTTCATCATCGCCTAGATATGTTGCAGCGACTAATGTGGACTTGCAATTCGGACATCTTATCATCTCAGGAAGGTCGCCGACGACTCTGATTCCATCCCAGTCGCCCTTATAGAGGCAAACCAGGCGAACGCGAGACGCAAGTAACCTCTCCTTGATGATCTGGGTGAGGGACTTGCTCGGTATGGCAGGTCGAAGAAGGTCGTGTGGAATGATCTTGTCGACGATCGGCAGGGCGAGTGCAGAGCAACTCCCGTCTTTCGCCTGTACGACCTGAAGAGAGATTGCACCATCTGAGATGCGTCTGATAAATTCCTTGGCGTGTTCCAAGTCAAGCTTCTCGAGGAAGACTTCCCTTTTCGTCTCCTCACCGATCGGAGTATCTTTGAAGATCTTCACCAGAAGTCTGGCTCTGCTCGCCTTGTATTCGGCTGCTCGTTCTACAACCCCGAATCTCTTCGCGACATGCCAGTGTCTCCACGCGAACGTGTCAGATATCCCTAGTGACGTGCCGACTACTTCCTCAAGATGATCCGGGGTTAGTTTCCGCAGTTCATTCTCTACGAGTCTAGGTTCTATCTTGAAGGGGCAGATGAGGGCAATTCTGTAGGAATCGGTTTGTGCGGCAACGTTCACGCCGAGCCTTGAGCTCAGCAACGAAGCCAAAGCTAACGATAAGGTCTCATTAGCTAGAGTTCCAAGACATGCATGTACCACTATACAGTTCTCGAATTTCTCCACCACGGCAACAGTATCCGTTGGGACCGGGTAGCCCTCGACCTGAGACGTGATGGATTCAACGGCCTTCTGCACGGCTTCACGGGTAACATCCAGATTGTCTGCAACTTGAGCAAGCCGCTCAGAGTTGTCGACGCTTGCAGCGATCGCGCCTCGGAGATGACCAACTTCACTAGCAACGTCGTAGCTGACAGGTATTATTTCACCTTCCCAGCTCGGGATCGCGTTAAGTGTCGGGGTTGTTGGTTCAACCTCGACTGACAACTCATGTTCATTGACCGCTATGACTTTCCACGTTTGACCATGCATAATTAGCTCTGTTCCTGATTTGCACTTGCGAGCAACAAAGTCCTGATCTAGTGTGCCGATCTTGCGTTTGCGGAAGAAATCGAATACGACGTACCTTTTCACGTCAGGTATCATTGAGATGTTTTGGAAGTAGTATCTGAATGTATTCGGAGACCGTGGTCTCAGTATGTCCTCCTGAACTGTAATCACTCTGCCAGCATGGAGTTGCTTCACAACAGACATGAATGCTTCAGGCGTCAGACCACGATACGGATACGCGCGCTTGACGATCTCGAATGCTTCTCCAACGGTAAACCTACGGAGATCTAGGATCAGGCCCGCTATCTGATGCGCCAAAACATCAAGAGCATTTTCGTGAATGATTGTCGGTTCCAATTTCTCCTTCTTTGCGTTTCGTGCTATGACCGCTGACTCGAGAATGTCATCTACGGATGCTCCGACTATGATGCCTTTCGCGGTGCCTCTGAGCCTGTGCTCGCTTCTGCCTATTCTCTGAATGAGACGGGTCGCTTGTCGTGGTGACATGTATTGGATGATGAAGTCGACTGAACCGACGTCTATTCCCAGCTCGAGTGAGGATGTGCAAACGACCGCCTTGACTTTGCCGCTGTGAAAGTCTCGCTCAACTTCCTCTCGAATCTCTCTTGAAAGAGATCCGTGATGGACGCGTACTGGGGCGTGTGAATCGAGAGCTCTCAGCTGAGAACCAACCGCTTCTGCATGCTCACGAGTGTTCGTGAACACTAGAACAGAATTCTTTTCGTCTATCAGTTGAGCGATGCGTCTTGCCCGGCCGATAGAGGATGGCGGGACACTGAACTTCTCGCTTTGTTCTCGGTCCGCTGAGGTTGGTGAAACGTAGTCGACCTTGACCTCGAATCCTCTTCCTTCTTTGGACTTCACAATTACTATGTCCCTGTCAGACCCAGCAAGGCACTTGGCTATCCTGTCCTCATCACCGACTGTTGCTGATAGCCCGATACGCTGGAGGTCCTGGTTCGTGAGGTTCCGCAGGCGCTCCAGGCCGAGCGCAAGTTGGACTCCGCGTTTGTCAGTTGCCAACTCATGTATCTCATCCACGACAACCCATCTGACATTCCGCAAATGCTGCCGCATGCGCTTGCCAGGCAGGATCGCTTGCAGGGTCTCTGGAGTAGTGATGAGCATGTCGGGAGGAGCCCTTGCCTGAAGCGCTCGGGTAGCCGTCGGGGTGTCTCCGTGTCTGACCTGAACTTTGATTCCGAGGTCCGCGCCGATCTCAGATAGCCTACGTAAGATGTCTCTATTCAGTGCACGGAGAGGGGTCACATATAGTATGGATATGCCTCGTGTCTCGTTCCTGCCTCGTGCCGCAACGAAGAGGTCAAAGACGGGCAGGACCGCTGCGAGGGTCTTTCCTGTTCCTGTGGGAGCTATGAGGAGAGCGTTCTTGCCCTCTAGGATCGGTCGAATTGCGAGCTTTTGGATATCGCTAGCTTCTGCTATCTCCAGCTTTCCTAACTGTTCTCGTACAGGTCTTTGCAGCAGAGCGAACGCATCATCTGACAATGACGATCACTGTGACTCAAAGCAGCCAGTTCGTGGGATCGTAACATCACTCACTAGGCGCTAGATTCTCTACAAGCTCGTTTCGCGAATCCGGGTCTTCCGTTTATCCGTTTCGTCGCTGGGCAAGCGATCACCCGGGAGCCGGGAACCCGTCTTCGCGGCGTTCTATTTCTAGATTCAGCTCTTCTCGTATACAAGATATACAAAGACCAGAACTAGCGCGATGAACGAGACGACTGTGACAGCAATTTGTACAAGTGTGTAGTATTCGTCGGCTGTCAATCCTCCGCGCCCGCCTCGTTGTGGGGGTACAACGAAGTTTCGAATTTAAACGATTCTGTGGTCATAGAGCGAGATCAGGGCGCAGTTTCAGGTCTCGTCCTCCATTGCTGAGTGATCTTACTGTATTGCGTGTCGCGGAGGTCGCTGGTTCGGAATTTTCCGAGCGCAGATGCGGTCTTCTGTGCGATTATGTGATAGCATAAAGCCCTCTTTCCATCCATTACGCGGAAGTAATAGTCGTCACAGTTGCAGAAGCTAGTTTCAGGGATTACTTGGTAGACTCCCTTTCTGCCTTTCACAGCCCAGATCACGCGCCCGCTTGGCCTGAATCTGAATCTCTGAACCTTTCGCTTGTCAACGAGTTCGAGAGCGTTCTTTGATCGGTCACCGAACTCTTCCTCAAGTGCGGCTCTCTGATCATCTGTAAGCGTGCCGGAAGTTGCAATGCTCTGACAGACCCGTTGAATTGTCTGGAGCTCTTTTTCGTATGCTTGCGACATGTTCATTCCGGCCAGTCATGTGAGTTCCTCAGAGTCTCAAGCCTTTGATTAAGGATATGTTGAAACAATGCGAGTTGACAAGAGTTCGGCGCAGACAGAGAAGGCGTCCAGATTGGCGGGGTACAGCTTGGCGCCGGTGGATGACTCTCCTTCCCTGCTTTTGCAGGGTAAGGGCGAGCGAGTCCTCGTCATCGGCGACTTGCATATTGGTTGGGAAGTGAATCTTGCGCAACAGGGCGTTCACGTTCCCTCGCAGACCTCCAAACTGGTGGACCGGCTAGTCGATGTCATCGGGAAGTCGAATCCCACTAGGATCCTGTTTTTGGGTGACGTGAAGGACACCGTTGTCGGAGCGGAATTGGAGGAGTGGAAGGACATCCCAGAGTTCTTCGAGAAACTTGTCCCGCTCGTCCCGGACATTCAGATCATCCAAGGCAACCATGACGGCAACATAGAGCCCATGACGCCTCCGCAGGTCAAGATTCTCCCGCCAAGCGGCGTTGCGCTATGGGGAAAGTACGGCGTCTTCCACGGGCACGCTTGGCCGGCTCCTGAACTGCTCGGATGCGAAGTTCTGATTCAAGGCCACCTGCACCCGGTAGTCGCATTCACAGACGCTCTCGGCTACAGGATCACGAGGCCGGTCTGGGTTCGCGCACCATGTGACGGAGCAAGATTGGCTCGTGCGATTCTGAAACAGCCCAAACTTCGAAGGATCAAAGACCTTGAAGATAAACTCAGGGAACGCTACGGGGCCGAGCTGAGAGTCTCACGCTGCCTCTTCGTGCCCACTTTCAACGACTTCTTAGGTGGTCGGCCAATCAACACGAGGAGACGTTCTGAAACAAAATGGACTAGGACCGACCGCTTTGGGCCCCTGCTGAGACGAAGAATCGTGGACATGAATGAGGCAGAGGTTCAGCTCCTGGACGGGACCTATCTCGGAACGGTCAAGCAACTTCGCGCCTTTGCGTAGGTGCGTCGTTGCGTGAGCAGCATTGGCGGGGAGAATAGAAAGCATGGGCTACAGGGCACGAGGGAAATTATCCAGTTGCTCAGAGTAAATATGACAGATGGAGGAAAGCAAACGTACGGTTGGAATATAGTTAGAATATTTCGTTGAGAGGAAAAAGGAAATCCGCGATAATCGATGAGGCCGGCGGTCAAGTTTTCGGGCCGGCCTTGAGGTCGAAGACTGGAGAGCATCTCGTCATCTCTTTGGGACAGGAGAGGAACGGGAAGGGCTCTGTCGCCGAGGTCCTAACGCTCTGGTTGAGCGCTAGTTGAGGACTTGGCAAGGTTCTACGACTCGAAACATATTCCGTTCGAGAAGCCCGACGTTACCTTTGAGAGAAGTAGAGCCGAATAAGGATAACGTTGTCACAGCCCGGCGCCTCCTTGAGCTATAATAAGCATCTACCGGAGCCCGGTATGGACATTCTGTACATTCCGGCTCGGATTTTTGTAATTGGGGTTTATCTCAAGCTACGGCGCGCATCGGACAGGGAGATAGCAGCTTGAGATTATGTGGCTGCCTCGGAAGGTGATGCAGGGATCCTAGCTGAGATTCTGGACAGATACCCCAAGGGTGATCGGGGCTTTCTGATTCCGATCCTGCAGGACATACAGGAGTTCTGCGGTTACGTTTCACCAGATGCCGTGGATGAGATCGCGGCTTTCACCGGGGTCTCGCCCGGGGAAGTCTTTGGCGTTGCTTCGTTTTACTCTCATTTCCGGTTCACTGAGCCGGGCAAGCACACCATCAAGGTGTGCCGCGGCACAGCGTGCCATGTGCGGGGTAGCGAGCGCATCTTGGAGATGATGGAGCGTCAACTCAGGATTAAAGCGGGCGAGACAACCCCCGACGGACTGTTCAGCTTGGAACGAGTGGCCTGTTTCGGGTGTTGTGCGCTGGCACCGGTGGTTGTGACGGACAAAGATGTCCACGGCCGGATGAGCATGACCAAGGCGCAGAGGCTGCTCAAGGAGCATGAGGTTTGATCATGGCAACGCTTGGCGAAATGAGGGCAAACGCCGTTGCTGAATGGCAGGCATTGGAGGAGGATAGCCGGCCATCCGTGCTGATCGGCGCCGCTACCTGCGGCAAAGCCGCTGGCGCCTTCGACACTATAGCAGCTTTCCAAGAACAGCAGGCGAAGCGCGGACTCGACATGACGATCATCCAGGTCGGTTGCATCGGCGTATGCTACAAGGAGCCGGTGGTTGCCATCCGCAAGCAGGGACAACCGATGATATTGTACGGCAACGTTAACGCTGACGGGGTCGCCCATCTGACAGAAAAGTGGCTACTAGGCGAAGATCCCTGCACCGATTTGGCCATTGGTACATTCGGCAATCAACTCGTGAATGGAATCCCTCCACTTTCCTCGCATCCGATGCTGGGGACGAAGCCACGCATTATCCTGCGCAACTGCGGCGTCATTGATCCTACCAACTTCAACCATTGCCTCGCTCGTGGTGGCTACGAAGGGTTCGAAAAGGCATTGGCTTGGACCCCGCAGCAAGTGATTGACGAGGTTAAGAAAGCAGGGCTACGTGGTCGTGGAGGCGCCGGTTTTCCCACTGGCGTCAAGTGGCAGATCTGCCGCGACCAGCCCGGCGACATCAAGTACCTGATCTGCAACGGTGACGAGGGCGACCCTGGCGCCTTCATGAATCGCTCGCTCATCGAGGGCGATCCTCATGCCGTGCTAGAGGGCCTGTTGATCGGTGGTTATGCACTGGGCGCCGCCGAAGGCTACATCTACATTCGGGCCGAGTACCCGCTGGCAATCGAGCGCCTGAACCTCGCTATCGAACAGATCCGACAAGCCAGCTTGTTGGGCAAGAACATTCTCGACTATGACTTCCACTTTGACATCAAAATCAGAGAGGGGGCGGGTGCGTTTGTCTGCGGCGAAGAGACAGCGCTGATCGCGTCCGTCGAGGGCAAGCGAGGAATGCCACGCGCGAGGCCGCCCTTCCCAGCTACCTCTGGCCTTTGGGAGAAGCCCACCGTAATCAACAACGTAGAAACGCTAGCCACTGTGCCCTCCATAATACGCATGGGCGCCGAAGAATATGCTCGGTACGGCACCGAGCGCAGCAAGGGCACCAAGACCTTCGCCCTTGCCGGCAAGATCAAGAACACCGGTCTGATCGAAGTGCCGTTAGGCACCACGTTGCGGCAGATCGTCTTCGACATCGGTGGGGGCATCCTCAAAGACAAGGAACTCAAGGCGGTACAGACCGGCGGGCCGTCAGGCGGCTGTATCCCGGCTTTTCGGCTGGACACGCCAGTAGACTACGAGTCGTTGACAGAGGCCGGCACCATCATGGGCTCAGGTGGAATGATCGTGATGGACGAGAACACCTGCATGGTAGATGTGGCCCACTACTTTCTCTCGTTCACCCAGAGAGAGTCCTGTGGAAATTGCCCGCCCTGCCGCGTGGGAACTTGGCACATGCTGAAGATCTTAGAGCGCATCAAGGCCGGCGACGGCGAGCCGATGGACATTGAGCGGCTAGAGAAGCTGGCTCATACAGTGAAAGTCGGATCGTTGTGCGGGCTGGGTCAGACGGCACCCAACCCGGTGTTGACTACCCTGCGGTACTTCGGCGACGAGTATCTGGCTCATATCACCGGGCACCGTTGCCCAGCGGCGGTATGCCCGGCGTTGATCACCTACGAGGTTACCGATGCCTGCACCGGATGCACTCTATGTGCCCGGCTGTGTCCCAGCAACGCGATCGCCGGGGAGAGGAAGCAGAAGCATACGATCAATCCGAAAGCGTGTATCCGGTGCGGCGCCTGCCACGATAGCTGCAACTACAATGCGATCATTGTCCGTTGACGTGCGCCGGAGGACGGAAGATATGTCCGTGTCAATGACGATCAACGGAATCACGGTCGAGACCAAACGAGGGATCACTGTCCTTGAGGCCGCTCGGGCCTATGGCATCTACATCCCGACCCTCTGCTACCACCCTAGGCTCGCACCAGTCGGCGCTTGTCGGCTATGTGTGGTGGAGATCCAGAACATGCGCGGCTTCCCCACAGCCTGCACGGTCCCCGTCTCCGACGGCATGGTTGTCCGCACCGAGACGGAAGCCCTTCAGGACCTGCGTCGGGAAATCCTCTCCTTCATGCTGTCCGAGCACCCCTACAGCTGCCTAGTGTGTGAGCGCCGGGTCCGTTGTGACGATTTCCAAGGCACGGTCCGCAAGGCCGCCGTGACAACGGGTTGTCAGTACTGCCCTAAGGGCGGCCGGTGCGAGATCCCGAAGCTGGTGGACTATTTGCGCCTGCGGCATATCCCCTATCGAATCTTCTATCGGGGATTGCGGGTGGAGCAGGAAGACCCCTTCATTGACCGCGATTATAACCTGTGCATGCATCTGTGCGGACGCTGTGTGCGTGTCTGTCAGGATGTGCGACATTCCGGTGTTTTGGCTTTCGTGTATCGGGGGAGTGAGGCCGCCGTCGGTACGGCCTTTGGCCGGTCACTGCTAAAGGCGAATTGCCAGTTCTGCGGAGCGTGCGTGGATGTCTGCCCGACGGGTGCCTTGGCAGACAAGCGCGGCAAGTGGGAGGGTGTGCCGACAGGGGTAGTCCCCAGCGTGTGCCCCTATTGCTCTGTGGGTTGTGCGGTGAACTTGGAGGTGAAGAATGGCCGCGTTATCCGCGCGATAGGCCACGACGACGGCCCAACCAACGCTGGGCAGCTCTGCGTCCGCGGCCGGTTTGGGGTGGTGGATGTGGTGCACAATCAGAATCGCCTCAAGGCGCCCTTGGTGCGGCGCAATGGTCGGCTGGTAGAAGCTTCGTGGGACGAGGCGTTGGATGTCACGGCACAAGGCCTCAGCCAATATCGAGAAGATCAATTCGCCGTCGTGGGGTCGGCGGCAGCGACGAATGAGGAAGACTATGTACTCCAGAAGTTTGCTCGGGCAGTAATGCACAGCAACAACGTGGCGCTGGCGGCTGGCTTCCCTGACCATGATGGCGGAGGGGAACTCGCAGACACCCTCAGGATGATCAACGGCCCTGCCATCAGAGAAATTCGCAACGCCGCATGCATCCTGGTAATCGGCGCCAACGTGTTCGACTCCCACCCCATCATAGGATTGGAAATCCGTCACGCGCTGAGCAAAGGCGCACACCTAATCACTGTGGATACTCGCCAGATCAATATGGCCAGACAGTCAGACCTCTGGCTGCAGCCGAAAATCGGCACAGACCACATCCTCCTGGCCGGGATGATCAAAGCCTTGGCCGGCGAGGGGCGGGCCGTTTCCTCTCCGGATCTGGCCGACCTAGAACTAGCTACCGTGGCCGCAATAACTCGGGTTGATGAGAAGGCCATTGTAACAGCGGCTAACATGCTGGCAGAGCACACCCCGGTCACCATCATCTACGGCTCCGGCGTGACTCACTACCCGACTGCGCTCGCGGTCATCAAGGCCATTCGCAGCTTGTCCTTCCTGGTAGGCGATGGGGGAATAATTGGGGTGCCGGGCGAGGGCAACTTTGTCGGCGCCCACGACATGGGTGTGCACCCGGCGTTGCTGCCGGGCTACCACCCATCATCAAGCTCTGATGCCCGGGCCACCTTCGAGACTGCTTGGGGCACCGCGCTCAGCCCGACCCCGGGCCGAACCTATGAGCACATCCTGGATGGGGTTCGGCAGAGGGAGATCAAGGCTCTATACTTGGCCGGTGAAGTGCCGCGCCTGGGAGAACTTGCTAAGCTGGCGTTCCTTGTGGTGCAGGACATCGTGCCCACAAAGAACTTGCAGTATGCTCATGTGGTGCTCCCCGCCACCACCTTCGCCGAGATGGACGGCACACTCACCAATCTAGAAGGCCGGGTCCAGCGTATACGCAAGGTAATCCCACCTGTGGGTCTTTCACGCCCTGGCTGGATGATCGTCCGTGACATCGCGGAGCGCATGGGAATCGCTCGCTGGAACTACAATCTAGCGGCGGACGTTATGGCCGAAATCGCATCACTGATCCCGGCCTACAAACAGCTGAGATACGACACGCTGGGCGTCGGGGGCGCAGTGCGCCGTTTCGGACCGGCTACCAAGCCCCAGTTCGTACCATTCAGCCTTGACGAGGTCCCCCAGTTAGCCACCGACGAGTTCCCCCTCACGCTGATCACCGAGCGCAACTTGTTCTACTACCACGGAGCCTCGCTGACCGAACAGGTCAAGGGAATGAACCTAATCAAGAACGAGGAAGTCCTGCAACTAAGCCCATCTGATGCCACCCGACTGAGGATCACCGATGGGGCCACTGTCAAGGTCGAATCGTCGTACGGAAGCGCCGAGTGCGTCGTGCAGGCGACCAGCGGGATACCCGAAGGCACCGCTTTCATAAGCATCAACCGCGTGACGGGTTCAGCCCTATTCCCCAACCCAGCCCCGAGCACCAAGGCATGCGCAATACGGATCGCTGAACGCTCACGAATGTGAGAGGTGTGAGACATGGCTGAAAAGGAGCCGATCAATCCTTCCAGTGAAGACAGGCATTCCAACGAGCCCTTTGAACCAGGGCCGATTATGGTCATCACGCGCGAATCTTTAGCGCCCAATGTCCAGTTGCTCACAGTGCGAGCGCCGGTCGTGGCCTCCAAGATCCAGCCCGGACAGTTTGCCATCATTCGAGCCGACGAGCGCGGAGAACGTATCCCCCTCACCATAGCCGATTGGGACAGAGAAAAGGGATCGGTCAGTTGCGTCTTCATCCAGGTGGGCACGTCCACCTACAAGCTAGGCCGACTCAAGGCCGGCGATTTCTTGCCCACCTTTGTGGGCCCCTTGGGCAAGCCGCTGGAGCTGGACCGCTGGGGCACCGTTGTGGTTGCCGCCGGATGCTACGGGATCGGGAGCATCTACCCCATCGCCCGAGCCTTGAAAGAAAAGGGCAACCGGATCATCTCCCTCATCGAGGGACGAAGCAGGTTCCTGCTCTACTGGCTCGACCGGCTGGAAGCAGTCAGTGACCGGATGCTGATTTCCACAAGAGACAACCCCATCCGGGACAACGTGACGGGCCCCGACACACTTGAGGACCTGTTGGCGTCAGGCGAGCGGATTGATCGCGTGATCGCCATAGGCTGTACTTTCATGATGTACGAAATGGCCGAGGCGACACGGCGCTTTTCAGTCAAGACAATCGTCAGCCTGAACCCCATCATGATCGACGGGACGGGGATGTGCGGGGCATGCCGGGTTTCAGTGGGGGGCGAAACAAGGTTCGCCTGTGTGGACGGCCCGGACTTTGACGCCCACCAAGTAGATTGGGAGCTGTTGCTGGCGAGACGCAAGGCGTACCTTGTTCCCGAGGTCGATTCAGCACAGAGGTAAACCGGGATGTCGAAGAAGCAAATCGTCCCAACCAAGACGCGGATGCCGGAGCAACCCCCAGCCGAGCGTATCAAGAACTACGACGAAGTCCCCTATGGCTACACGCCTGAGCAAGCCATGGCTGAGGCAAACCGGTGCCTGGAATGCGGGCGTCCCCTCTGCACCGAGGGCTGTCCGGTCGGTATCAACATCCCTGCCTTTCTGAAACTGGTAGCCGCTAGTGACTTTCGCGGAGCGATCAGCCTGATCAAAGAGACGAACGCCCTGCCTGCTGTCACTGGGCGCGTATGTCCTCAGGAAGAGCAGTGCGAGGGGAGATGCGCCTTGTCCAAGCGTTACGAGTCCGTGGCGATTGGCCGCCTCGAACGATTCGCCGCCGATTGGGAAGCCACTCAGGGACCCCCATCCATCCCTCAACCGCCTCCGCCGACTGGAAAGAAGGTGGTCGTCGTCGGCTCTGGCCCGGCTGGCATCACAGTCGCAGCCGACCTAGTCAGAAAAGGTCATCATGTGACTATCTTCGAGGCGCTGCACGAGGCTGGCGGAGTCCTGGTTTACGGCATTCCAGAGTTCCGCCTGCCCAAGGCTATTGTCCGCCGCGAGGTGGACTACGTGTGCCGCCTAGGAGTCAAGCTGGTCAAAGACTTCGTCATCGGGGCCGGGGCCACGGTGGACGAACTGCTGCAAGAGTACGACGCAGTCTTCCTTGGGACAGGGGCGGGGCTGCCGTGGTTCCTAAACATTCCAGGGGAAAACTTGAACGGTGTATATTCGGCCAATGAGTACCTGACTCGGGCCAACTTGATGAAGGCCTATCGCTTTCCCGAGTACGACACGCCAATCATACGCGGGAGGCGCGTGGGCACCGTCGGCGGCGGCAACGTGGCTATCGACTCCGCGCGCACCGCGTTGCGTCTTGGCAGCGAAGAGTCCATCATAGTCTACCGCAGGTCGCGCGACGAGATGCCAGCCCGAGCCGAGGAAATCCATCACGCCGAGCAGGAGGGTGTCCGTTTCGAGCTACTTACGACGCCAGTCGCCTTCCACGGCGACAGCAAGGGCTGGGTGAAAGAGATCGAGTGCATTCGTAACAAGCTCGGCGAGCCGGATGCATCTGGCCGACGCCGACCAGTACCAATAAAAGGTTCCAACTTCCGCGTCCCGGTTGATGTGGTCGTACTCGCCATCGGCCAAAGCCCCAATCCGTTGATCCCCAAGACCACGCCTGACTTGAAAACCGGTAAGAACGGCGTCGTAATCGTTGATAACGAGACGATGAAGACTTCGAAGAAGGGAGTGTTTGCCGGTGGCGATGTGGCAACCGGTGGAGCTACGGTCATCTTGGCGATGGGCCAGGGCAAGAAGGCTGCCAGGGCCATTGACGAGTACCTGAGGACAGGGAAGTGGTGAGACGTAGCGCATACTGTTACGTCATCCATCCCAGTTCAGGACTACCAGGCGCATCAGACTACTCAGGAAAGAATCTACTGCGTCTCATAGTGCCGAGAAATCTGTAGGTTGGGAGTGTGAGAGGCCACCCATCTTCCCCACAGCTTACCGTTACGAGGATGCCCTCGGCCGCATAATGTTCATCAAAACTATGCTCTTCTGAGTTCTAATACCAGATAGGCGTATTCAGCCAAGCCAATCTGTTTCTGGGCGAGCGTCCTTGGCTACGACGATTACCAAAGAGGAGTGAGTATAAAGAGACCTATGTGAAATGTGACGCGCACTTGCGCAGTGCTATTCTTCGGCAAAGTCCGATGGGAACCAAGGAACTACCCTGATCGACGCATCCTTCAACTTGTTCAGGATAGCCGCGTTCAAGAGAAGCGGCGTGATCGACTCGACTAACTTTGAGTTCGAGAGTGGACCGACCCGCAAGGCGCGCAGGTTCGGAATGTCCTGTGTGATCTTCGTGGCTGTCTGCAGCGCGTGTTCATCATTTCCGCTCAGGAGTACATCAACGTTCAGCACTGAATCGAGATCTCCTAGGTAGGATGCTGGAACTGTCTGGAACGCGGAGACCACCGGAACATTTCCTACCTCGTCAGCCACTAGCTCGGCCGCTGATTTTTCTGGTCCGGTCCTTGCGCCGGCAACAGGGGGAGAATAAGTGAAGAGCTTCCCTTCCTTAGCCATCGGAACAACCGTCGAGACGACTACATGCTTTGAAGTGAGTTTGTCTTTGATCTGTCTCACGGTCTCGACCGCGTGTTGCGGAGGGAGAGTTAGAACAATCACTTCCACAAGAGGGGGGACGTCAGGGTTGACAACTCCTCTTATGCTACCCTTCATTCGGTTCCCGTAGAACCCCCGAGCCACTCGCTCGTACTCACGCGACACCATCTCTGCTTTCTCGATTCGCCTCGATCCGAGCCAGACCTCGTGCATCAGCGCCCAACGCAACGCTAGTCCCCTGCCCATGCTGCCAGTTCCGCCGACAATTCCTATCCGCAAGGCCGCTCGTCCTCAACTACAGGTGCAGGCTGAGCTTTTCAATATGTCTCCGAGAACAGACGGCGGAGCCGTGTTCCTTCAGAAGGATCTAGTGAGAAAAAGGCGGCGGTTCGAGAGTGCCGTATGGTGAGAGAAGGGCTAGCGACCGGGAGTGTAAGTCGGTGCGGAATGGATGACGCAGTTGGTTTCTTGGTTTGGGTGCCAGCTCTCCCTCGTTTAGCGATCATGGCAAGCTTGCTGAAGAGGTATCGTAGTCTCAGGTCAAGCAACCTTGGTGGTGGGGCCGGTGGGAATATCATGACCTTCTCGGCCATTTTGAACCCACGACCTCCCGGGCTCTCGCTCTGCGGGTCCCGAGCCGGGAATCATACCATGCTAGACTACGGCCCCAAGCGTCGTAACAGAGCTCTGTTCCCTAATTCTATCTTTCCCCCGACGAGCACGGATCGCGAAACTCAAGGATGAGCAGGAAGAGAAATAACCGTCTGCAGACTAGCTCACGATTTCATGTCCGGCCGAGGCAGTCACTTCTCGGTCTTGAATATCAACCAGTTCTGGTTCCTTGTGTTTATCAGTCGATAGTTTCCCTTGAGCATATTGCCGTGAATGGTCAGCACGATCGCTTTCTCGGTTCGTTTGTCAAGGTCGAAGGTTCCCTTATCCCAGATCTCAACCTTTCCGGCTCCGTACTCTCCTTCGGGTATGATTCCTTCAAAGTCGATGTAGTTGAGAGGATGGTCGTCCACAGCGACTGCTAGACGTTTCACGCCCGACGTTTGGGGCGGGCCCTTGGGGACAGCCCAGCTCTTGAGCGTGCCGTCGAGTTCGAGGCGTAGATCGTAGTGGAGTGTTCGAGCCGCGTGTTTGTGTACGACGAATCGTGGCAAGTTGGACTCAGAATTCCTTGGGGGGGATCAGCAATGATTCGCAGATATTCTACTTGATGTAGCTGTCGGTGGATCTCTCAAAGTCGGTTATCAGTTCCACATTCTCTGAGTGTTCTTTGAGTCTCGGTTCGCCAACTCCTGGGAATATGACTGCCGGGCCCTTGTAGGCGATCTCGGTGGCCGGGTGATCTATTCCAAGATTGTCCTTGGAGATTTCGTACACGAGCCTCCGGACTTGTGGTTCTTCGATGTACCCTAGGGCGTGCAGGTACTCATGCAGGAGGATTGAGTATACGTAAGAGTTGATCTCACGAATAGTCCGGGCCGACCGTGTAACAGCGTCAAGCGCCAACTTGTTCATCACGATTCCGTTCGTTCCAACCGCATGATAAGCTCCTATATGCTCAGGGAGCTCCGCCAAGTAAAGCATCAAGCCCGACCGTCTCTGACCGAGCGAAAGCTCCGTCGTCTTCTTTACAACTTCGAAGACATCGCCAAAGTCCTTGCAAGAATCCAGCTGCTTTACCAGATCCGCCGTGATCCTCACACCCAATCGATTCTCGGTCCAGGAGGATTGAACTTGCCGTGTTTTCTGACGATTAGCTCCAGTTTCCCGTTCCTGAAGACGGCCTTGGCTGTGTCTGGATCGACTCGGAAAGGTAGAGGGATCTCCTTGATCCATGGTCCGGTGGGGGTTCTGACGGATAGAGTAACAGAGTCTTCGGTGCAGTTCAAGCTCAGGTCTTCCTTCTTGGCTGTGGCCAATTGGACTGTAACCTTTGCATTTCCCGCTTCGGCGGAAACTCTCACCCGGGGTTCAATTGCCGATCCTGTGTCGGATCCATCTGTTCCCTCAACGTTCTGCGGAGGTTTCCGATCGATTCCCGACTCCGGCCTAGTTTGGTCCTCAAGCATTGGGTAGGATGTCTCTCGCTCGAAGCTCGAAGCGGCCACGCGTAAGCGCGGCCTCCCGGCCTGAAGCTCAATCGTGCTTCTCCGAACTCGCTCCGGAAACACATGAATGAAATCCATCTGATCTGCCTCTTCACTCCCTACTCTCTTCCAAGACTCGCCGAACTGTTTCCAGGAACGCCATGTACTCGCAGAAGATCTGCCTGCCGGCTGGTGTGAATCCATAGGTGTCGTCCTCAAGTTCGTCGATCAGTCGATGCGTCAGCAACGACATCACATTCTCATAGACGAGCTTTGGATTGATCTCGGTTCGATAGTGTCTCTTTCCGTGCGGTCTCTCTAGCAAGGGCACTAGCATGCGGAACCTCGTCTCATTTCCCAAGAGGTCTACTATTTCCAAAGCTTCGCGGAAGCTGCGGTCAAGCGCGCGCTCGCGCCACGGAAGCCTTTGAATCTCGAACTTTCCGGATTCGACCGCTTCGGGGAATCGATCAGCAATTTCGGTGGTGTCAATCCTCGATGGGAAAAGCAGAATTGCGTTTGCGTTATCGGCGTCTTGGACGAGGTTGAGGCTCTGGAACAGGTTTTCGTCGGCGGGGCCTGTCTCACAGAAGGCGAGGTTCAGTTTGTCACGGTCCATGGCGCAGACGTCCACGTTCAGCCTACGCCCCTTATCCGGGATTGTCCTCAAGGTGGCTGAGACGAGAGTGTTCTGGAGACCCCGCTGAATCATCGACCGTGCTGCGTGGAACTTCTCGAGCATGTGAAGTTCAGTCTCATCCTCCTCGGAACCGAAGGTATCTCTGAACGCAATGTAGTCTAGGACATGTACAGGCAGCAATCTGGTGGTTCTTGAGGATTCGACTATGGCGAGTCGCAAGGGCCTTCGTTTACCATAGGTAACGGTCCGCGAATATAAGCGTTACATAAAGTAACACCCAAATTTCGGCAGCCTTCACTTCAAGCCTCTAAGGACGAGCGAGATCAATGTCATACGCGTCAGAAGACTGCACCACACTTGAAGTACTTCGAGTGGGCAATCTCTTCGACATCTGGACTGATCTCATAGACCCTAAGGAGGGGGCATACGATCGCATCCGCCTTGGTTGGAACCAATTCTGCAGGGCTGAGTCTATACGATCCCCTCCCCCTTTCATACTTCAAGCAAGTTTGAGATGGATGGGAAATGACAAAGATCGCGCTACTTGGAGATCGAGAAACAGCTGCCTACTTCAGAGTATCAGGCCTAAGGAAGAGCAAATACGTCAAGGATCGAGTTGAAGCTGAAAGAGCTTTCGCCAAATTCCTTTCGGATGACTCAATCTCGCTAATCATGGTGACCGAACCAGTCATGGACTGGGTTCAGCCGCTCTTTGCGAAGCATCGCGAGGAATACCCTCTCGTGGTATCGATACCTACAAAGAAGGGTCCGAAGAGCACGGTGGACATGTTGGCGCAGCTCGTAAAGCGAACCGTGGGCGTGGAACTGAAGGCGAGAAAATAGGGAGCGCAAGGTCGGCAACTGTTGTACTTTAAAGCGCATCCATCATTCTCATTGAATAATGACGTGCGAATGAGGCGATCATGATAGTGGCAGCCTTGAAAGGAAGAGACCTCATTTCGGTTTCTGATCTTGAAGGTTCAGAGGTTCGGGAGATCCTGAAAGCGATCAAGAGACTGAAGCCCGTGGCTCCCGGTGGCAAGCCAGCCCGAATCTTGGATGGCAAGGTCGTCGGATTACTGTTCGAGCAGCCCTCGACGCGTACGAGGGTGAGCTTCGAGTCAGCCGCGATGAGGCTTGGTGCGGATGTCCTCTACATGAGGCCCGACGAACTACAGCTGAAACGTGGGGAACCGATCAAGGACACAGCGCGCGTATTGTCAGGTTACTTGGACGCATTGATCTACAGGACAGCTGACCATGATACCCTCGTCGAACTTGCCGAGTACGCGAGCATGCCAATCATAAACGCCCTGAGCAACATCGAACACCCAACCCAGGCCCTGTCAGATCTGGCAACGATCGAAGATGCGAAGGGCTCGCTCGAGGGTCTCAAACTTGCTTGGGTCGGCGACGGAAACAACGTATGCCATTCCCTACTGCTCGCATGCGCAACCATGGGGCTCAACATGTCAATAGCGACACCTCCGAACTACCAGCCCAGCCCCGACATTGCTCAGAAGACAAACGAGCTGGCGCAGAAGACCAACGCGAAGATCTGGTATACCGACGACCCATACGAGGCTGCACAAGACGCCGATGTTCTCTACACGGATGTCTGGGTGAGCATGGGACAGGACTCCGAGCAGGCACAGAGAATGATAGATTTCCAAGACTTCCAAATCAACCAAGAACTTCTTTCGAAAGCAAAGGCTGACGCGGTTGTGATGCATTGTTTGCCCGCACATAGGGGTCTAGAAATAACCGACGACGTTCTGGAGGGTCCCAAGAGCATAGCGTGGAAACAAGCCGAATACAAGTTTCATGGCGCCAAAGCAATTCTCGCGTCGCTCCTAGCGTAGAATTCTTAGAGGATTCTGCATCCTCAAAATCTACAGCCTTTTCGTAGTTGATGAGTCGCTACGGGCAAGCCAACGCGAGCTGGGCAACGTGCCAAGCATCGGGCAGAAGCCGAGACTTCTAGTCGCGTACTTCTCCTACACTGGGAACGCCAGGCGCATTGCGGAGGAGCTATCGGAAAGACTGCGACGATCATGCGACGTTGACATGATGGAGATAGTGCCAACGCGTAAGCGCTCGTATCTTCATTGGCTTGCGTACTCCTTCATACTTGGTTCAGAGGTCGAGATAGAGAACCCGCAAATGGAGTTGTCAGTCTACAACGCAGTGGTGCTCGGGTTCCCGAAGTGGACAGTAAGCTGTCCGCCCCTGAACAAGTTCATCCACAAGCTCAGTGGAGTTGGAGTTCCGAAATTCTTCCTGTTCATGACTTCCGGAGGATTTGACGAGAAAAGGGTCTTGCGTAGCTTCGCGCGCAAACTCGCGAAAATGGGTTGCAATGTCGTTGAATCTCTGTCCGTCAAACGAAAGCAGATTACTGAGGAAACCTACGGGCCATCTGTTGACGCTTTCGCGAAACGAATAGAGGAAGAATTGGACACCAGTGTCGGCGCCGGCTAGCTACTCATCTAGTCATTTGAAAAGCAGAGCGGACTTGAAGATCGAAGCTTAGGGCTGAGGGATTGCGAGATCTTTCGGCCCTTTCCCTGACAATTTGGCTTCGGGATAGTGCTTCTGAACAAGCTCCCTGATGATCTCAGCGTACTTGACTTTCTCTCTGGCGGCGAATGCGAGGCTTTCAGGTGGGACCCAAGGCTTGTAGATCGCGCTGACGCTTGCACCTGGTTCAATCTTGAAGTAACATGGCGCAGCGATACGGGAAAACTCAGGGCACTCATAGAAGCGGTTGAACCCCCCGAACGAGTCGAATAGGTAGACGTGGATATCGATCGGTATCTCAACAGCTGCTCGAATCGCTGCAAGTTGCGGCAGGCTCAGATCCGCAACAGGGTTAAAGGTGTCAGCCCCAAGACTTTCAAGGACCTTTGCTCCGGCAGGGTTCGCGTGACCTGCGAAGATCGAGACTTTGAACTTCACATCCTTCGGTATCTCGCCGAGTTTGCGTAATTCGTTCAGCGCCCAAAGGAGTCCCTCGTCAACTACCAAGAAGCCCCTGAAGCCAAGCTCGATGGATCGCTTGATGTCCGCGATCACGTAGCCCAGCTGGTCCGCTCCCCTGAAGCGCATTCCTGACAAAACGCCCTCCCGGGTTGCAATCTGTCGCCCAACATCCCAGCCAGCTCTTGGACCCGGGGTCAGTATGACTTCCATTTCGGCGTCGGCCGCGAGAGAAGCGAACTCCTTCAGCTCGCCTCGTGTCAACAGCGTAGACCCCATTACAACACTGATCAACCTGTGAACAGGTACATCCCGCTGCTTAGCCTCCTCAATCAATGCCCTCAACATTGATGGTCTCTCGACTCCAGAGATCTCAACACGCCAATGGCAGCCGTCTGGAAATCTCTTGGTTGAAGTTGGAAGTGAGTAAAGGTCCCTTCCGGGCAAGCCGATCTTTTCGAGCGCTTTTTCGATATCTTTCAACGGCTGCATCTCCGAGTGGAATGTCAGCAAGTTCTCATATAACGCTTCGTTTGGGGCTGGTCCGCGCGAGCAGCGTATGCGCTTAAAGCATTCACAGCAATAGTTGCAGAGTCAGGCGTTTGGACTTGTTCAAACTTGGCGGTGTGATACCCGCTCTGATCACTCCGTTCACAGATGACGGCAGAAACGTTGACGAGGAACGCCTCAGGCACCTGATCAATCACCTCATCGACTTGGGCGTCACCGGGCTTGTTCCTTGCGGAACTACCGGAGAGTTCCAGAACCTTTCAGAGCAGGAAAGGAGACGCGTAATAGAGATCACAATAGACGAGGCTAACAGCCGCGTCCCGGTAATCGCAGGAACCGGATCAAGCGGAACCGATCTGACGATCGAGAAGACGAGACACGCCAAGGATGCGGGCGCCGATGCCGCAATAATCGTCACGCCCTACTACCACAAGCCGACGAACCGCGGTCTCTACGAGCACTATCAACGTATCGCAGACGCCGTTGATATTCCGATTGTGATCTACAACATTCCGCAGGTCACAGGCGTCTGGATGCCTTGGCAGGTCGTGGAGGACCTTGTCGAGATTCCGAACATTGCCGGACTCAAAGACAGCAGCGGAGAAATCCGATACATACTGGCGGTCCTTGAAAAGGTCGGGGCGAGGCTTCCGGTTGTGTGCGGACATGATGAGGTCGTGCTGCCAGCGCTCGCCGCGGGCTGTTCTGGCACGATCCTGGCAAGTGCAAACGTCTTCCCTGATCATCTGCTGAAGTTGTACGTCGCAGTACAGGAGGGAAAGCTCGACCAGGCTAGACAGATCCAGTTGACCATTCAGAAGATGGCTCGAATCATCGCGAAGAGCGGCCCAGTTGGGGTCAAGGCTGCGCTCAACATGATGGGGATCAAAGTGGGCCCGGTTCGGCTTCCACTGAGCATCGGCGGTGAGCTGACCTACGAGGAAAGGGACGAGTTGAGACTTGACCTTGAGAAGATAGGCAAGGTCAAGCCAAGGGTGGTGGAGATCGAGGCTCCAACGGCGAAACCGGTCGTTGAACGTTTCTCAAGCATCGGAGTCGGACCCGAGGACATCCGAAAATTTGCGCTTAGAATTGGCGAGGCGCTTGCAGGTGAGGAACCAGAGGTAGCGCACATAGATCTCCTAGTAGGCAAGAAAGATGGACCGGTCGGAGAAGCGTTTGCCCGAGCAAAAGCCGTCCCGGCGCTTGGACACGAGCCTCTGCTCGCGATTCTCGAACCAAACCTTGCGGTGAAGCCTCCAACCTTGCTGGTTCCAACGGTATCTATCAAGGGGATGAGGGACGCGAGCCTCGTCTACGGACCAGCTCAGGCCGGGGCTGCCAAGGCGGTGGTCGACAGCGTGGCTGATGGAACCATCCCTGAAGCAGCACTGGATGAGATCGTCATCATCGCGAACATATTCGTTCACCCAGCAGCCGTGGACAGAAAGAGAGTATACATCAACAACTACAAGGCGATGAGGCATGCGTTGAGGAGAGCCATTGAGGGCTGGCCTTCTCCTGCCGAGTTGATAGAGAACAAGGAGAGAGCCAAACACCCGTTCAAGTACACACCCTAGCGTCATCTGATACGTGACCTAAGAGGCGAGGACTCCTCAAGGATTCTAGATTTCCTACAAGTCCACGTTGACTGTCTGGTTCTGCGGAAGCGTTCAGAACGAAGGTGTGCTCCGTCGTGTGCTCCTTCGAGGGCGGCCTAGGAATGAGCTACGCTGGGTGTAGGCCACCTCACCGCCGCGGGATGAAGGGTACGAGGTGTCTGACACC
>CAYMZN010000003.1:0-21869 GCA_964394935.1 uncultured Candidatus Bathyarchaeia archaeon
TAAGAGCAGATGTTGGGATACGAACTAGGTTTCTTACTCCCACCCCCGGCTCCAACTTCGGGTTCTACTTTAGCAGTCGGTGAAGTGTTTAGTTTCGAGATCGCGTTGGCTATTGCGTTCTGGCTGATTTTGCTGATGTTTAGTCCGAGTCGTCGTGCTTCAGCCACCAATTCCGTGGGAGGTCTTCTCGAAGAAGACAAAAGCCTACCCTTTCTTCTGCCCACATTGCAGGTGGACGGGCATAGAGACGCGCGTGACGTGCCAGAAATGTGGCAACGAGCTGAAGGAAGTGAAGAACAAAGGAGTCGATGTAGCGTTGGCCACAGATCTCCTGATATACGGCATGTCTGACGCAGCCTCAAGCTATGATGTTGCGATTCTTGTCAGTGGAGACAACGATTTCGTTCCGGTAATCGAGAAGCTCAAGGATCGTAGACCCCAAGTCAAGGTCGAAGTTGCTCAGTTCAGAAATGCTGTTGGATTCGACATGAAGCGCGTCGTCGACAGGTTCTACGCTCTCGATGATTGTGCGAACAGAATAGGCAACCTGCACAAGTCCGTTTAGCGGACAGGCGGTCGGCTTGCGCCGTGTGAGCCCACAGGCTCACCGCCTGTCGATTTTTAGCGAGTGTTTTCTCATGAGTACGCCTCTTAAGAGTTTTGGCCTATGCCTAGAACTGGCACGAAAAGCCACCATCCTGCGGCGGCGAGTGTCTGTGTTCCAGGCTGGTTTGTAGATCCCTGCCCTCTCAAGGTAGTGTCAGCTTAGCAATCCCTGGGAGCTTGGTGGCAGACAACAACCGTTCGTTTTCCCATGGCTGCCAGGTGTGTTCGACCTTACGTGCCCTACGACTCTGGTATACCAGAGGACCTGGTTGGACGTGCTGAACTTTCGTTACTTTGACGTCTTACGCCTGAGCGACTGAGGAAATCCCTGGTCCAACGCCGGGAATCCAACATTCTTTTCCATTCCCACCCCGCCTCCAACTGATTGCAGTAGGGTACTCCATTCTCATTAAATGAAATGCTTAAGTTTCAAGGGTCATGCCATTTCGGACCGGTTGATGATGCCCCTTCAAGAGCCCCAAGTCGGATGGCATAGCAGTCGCCAAATTGTTTTGTTGGTTCTGCTTCTTATTCTCAGTCTGGGAGCTCACGCACAATATGTTCATGTCGCCATGGCCGGCGAGCCTGGTTCCGAGATCAGCCTCTCCATTCTGAACTTCCACATGTATTCAGTGGTCTACAGCAACTCCAATTCGTCGATATTTGTCTACAACGGTGTCGACACAAATCCTCCGACCTATGCGACGGCTCTGACCACAGTAGTTTCCTGTAGAGTTCGCCAAAGCGCTCGGATTTGGTTTGGGGAAATTGACGTGTGGCTCGGTGCTGTTTCCTGGATCACCCAGCCACTGGCTGAAGACATGACCATCCGAGGGAACGTGAGCATCACCGTCTGGCTGAGCACGCCCCAGCGCGAGACCGTCGCATCCGGCTACGCTTTCGGGCTCTCCGAAGTCGACAGCATGGGAAACCCACTAGGAGAACCATTGTACGATTACTACTACAGCTATGGCAACGTGCTGGGGTCTTCGCCTACACCATTGAAGCTCGCCTTCAACGTCGATCGAACCTTCATGAAAGGGAATATCATCGGCTTCTTCGTGATTGTAGGGTCAACGACCGAGGGCTGGCGCTACCAAGTCTATTTCGACAGTCCCAGCATGAATTCCTTCGCAGAAATGCCGACCCTCAGTGTTCCGGTCCCTGAGTTCTCACAAATGGGGTTGGTGGCCACCATGGGTCTCGCTGCGCTTTGCTACTACGCCATAGGGCGGACAAAGAGCAGACTAGCTCGGAATTCAGACCACCCATATTCCCAAGACCCAGCATGAGGCGTTTGGCGGGCGGGGCAGGATTCGAACCCGCGACTCCAGGCTCCGGAGGCCTGTGCCCTGTCCTGGCTAGGCGTCGGGGGAGACTTGCACTCCGTACCCGCCCAAACCCGCCCGATTTGCCTCGAATAGCGAGCCTTTGATAGACTATTCGTGCCCGCAACCGCGAAAACATACTTTCCTGAAAGATACTTAAGGTACGTCATTCGTCACGCACGTTGACCGATTTCCTATGGGGCGCCCCCCAAATCTATTCAGCAAGTTAGGCATGTAGGAGTGCCTACTCACACGCGACGGTCTGGCGGAAGTTCAGAATGGCCTCAACTCTCGCGAGATTCAAAGGCGAATGCGCCGAGGCCCTATCTTCGTCCGTCTCACAGCTCTACCATCTCGAAGTTCGCGAGCCAACTCTGCAGGAGCCTCCCTTTCAAGAGTTTGGGCAACTCGCATCATCCATCGCCTTCGAACTCGCGAAGACGTTGAAGACCAGCCCCGCCTCGATAGCGAGAGAGATCTGTGGCCAAATCGATCTGGCAAGGTTCGATCTGATCAGTCGGGTTGAACCCGCAGGTTCAGGATATGTGAATTTCCATCTGAATTTCAGCAAAGCCGCACGTGAGATTCTCACCGACGCGATATCAGCGGGAGAAACGTATGGATTGGAGACGGCGAGGGAACCAAAGAGGATAGTGGTTGAGCATACGAGTGCAAACCCGAGCGGCCCATTGCACCTGGGGCATGCAAGAAATAGTATCCTTGGTGATGCGCTCGCTAGGGTGTTGAAAGCTAGAGGGCACAAAGTTCAGACAAGGTTCTACGTGGACGACGTGGGAAAGCAGGTCGCCATGCTTGCTTACGGGTACCTCCTCTTGGGCGAGCCGAAACCGGTCGGAAAACCAGACCAGTGGCTTGGTCTCCTGTACGCGTGCGTAAACTGTGCTGTTCAGATCGAAACTCTGAAGGCCGAACTTTCCCGGCGACGTGGAACGCTTTATCCTGGCAAGGAAAGCTCCGAGATAACGAAAGATCTGGACGACTGGGTGTCGGTCGCGAGAGAACTCGAGTCGATTGACCCGGAACTATTCCACAAGACTGTCGAGGCAGTCAGATCAAGGACAGAGCCGATGCAAGAGGTAGACCAAATTGTCATGCGATATGAAAAGGGCGACGAGAAGACACAAAAACTTGTCAGGGCAGTCGCTGAAGTATCCCTTGAAGGAATTCGCAAGACACTTGAAGAGATGGAGATCGCATTTGACGAGTGGGATTGGGAGAGCGACCTCGTTTGGACTGGAGAAGTTCGGAACTCCATGCAGAAGCTCGCGTCTACCTCATTTGCAGTCGTCGATGGTCTATCCCTCACCCTCAACGTCGACAAGATTGCGCGGACCTATGGCCTAGACAAGACTCTAGGTTTTGCCGAAGAGTATGAGGTTCCGCCACTTACTCTCGTCAGGAGTGACGGGACCACGCTCTACGTGGCTCGGGACGTGGCGTACTCCCTTAGGAAGTTCCGGAACGCTGACATCGTGATCAATGTAATAGGCTCTGAACAGAAACTTGCCCAGTTGCAGCTGAAGCTCGCTCTCTATGCGCTCGGCGAGAAGCAGGTCGCCGAAAACTTGGTCCACTATGCATATGGAATCGTCGAACTGCCCGGAGTCAAGATGTCGAAGCGCAGGGCTCGATACATCAGCTTCGACGAAATCATCAGCCAAGCTATCTCAGGCGCCCACGAAAAGATATCGACGCGGGAAGACTCGCTCACACAGGAAGAACGCGCGCGGATCAGCAGAATAGTAGGCGTTGCTGCGATAAAGTACGCATTGCTCGCAACCTCCAGCGCGAAGACGATCACGTTTACTTGGGACAGAGTTCTCAGCCTTGAAAGAAACAGCGCTCCTTTCATCAACTATGCATACACTCGCACGCGAGGAATACTGACCAAAGCCGGAAAAGGCCTCGAAGAAGCAGACTACGACGCTCTCACCGACCCTCTGGAGCGCTTGCTGATACTCGAGATCGGCAAGTTGCCCTCCGTCTTTGCAGAGTGCGCAGACAATCTCAAGCCAGAACAAATCGCTGCCTACGCAAACATGCTTGCGGAAAAGTTCCACGAATACTACGAAAAAGTGACTGTTCTTCGGGCAGAGAGCCCGGCATTGAGAGCTGCCAGGCTCATGCTGGTTCGCGCACTGCGAGTAGTCCTGGCCAACTCCATGAACGTGCTTGGTATATCCTTGTCTGAGAAAATGTGATGCACTGAATGATTAGCTTCCAAACTTTAGCGAGCTGTAGCAGTATTCAGGATCTGATGACCTCTCGGGAAGTTGGAAGCTGATTGTCGAAGCTACGCAATGTATTGGCCATCGACTTTCATCCCACGAGAAATAGGTTTGATCATGCTTTCGCGTATCTGTTTGTCGTGAGCGCGGCGCTCAGACTAGTTTGGCTCGATAAGCCGGCCGGACTGCTAATCTTCGACGAGACATACTATGTCAACGTGGCTAGAATCATTCTGCGGTTGCCTCAACAGCCCAATGTCTGGCCGCAGGCGACGCCGGGAATCGATTCCGTGAACCAAGAGCATCCGCTTCTAGCGAAGCTCCTCGTCGCCCTTTCAATTAGCGTCTTAGGAGACAATGGGTGGGGATGGAGAATTCCCAGCGTTGTCTTCGGCCTTCTCGCCATCTTTGTGCTCTATCTGCTTCTCAAGAAGACATCAAAGAACCCCCTGATTGCCCTGATGGGGTCGTTCCTCTTCAGCTTCGACACCCTCGTCTTTGTTCACAGTCGCATTGCAACACTCGACATATTCGTCCTGGGGTTCATGCTCCTTGGATTCTACTGGTATTTTTCGCAAAGACTGAAGCTGAGCGCGTTCGGAATGGCCCTAGCTACACTCTGCAAGCTAGGAGGCTTCTACGGTGCTCTAACCCTTGGAGCGTTCCACCTGGGCAAAGAGCTGTTCTCAAGGCATAGGAAGATCGACTGGCAAGGGCTATTGACAGTCTTCGAGAAGTACGCCGTTGTCTACTTGGGTTCTTTCATAATTCTCCTGGCCGTGCTTGACTTCTTCTGGGGCGGCTACAAGAACCCATTCGAACACCTGTCGCATATGTACACATACACTTTTGCGCTTCGCGCTCCTGAAGTCCGGGGCCCCAACGACATCTGGAGTTATCCTTGGGAGTGGCTACTGAATCAACTTAGGATTCACTATGCAGTTGTGAATGTCTCTGTGTACGCCGATGGTACACTTGCTCGAACGTACCCGAGCGTCAATTTCATCGGTGCCATGAACCCGACGATAATATTTCTGACGATTCCTGCGATGTTTTACAATGCATACAGCTACTATGAGACAAGAAGCGATTTCACCCTGTTCATACTCGCGTGGTTCTCGATGACATATCTTCCGTTCATACCGCTGGCACTTTTCGGGCGCCGGATAATGTACATCTTCTATTTCCTAAACAGCGTTCCAGCGGTTGCAGCCGGGATAGCTAATATGATCGTTGAGCAGTCGCCCCCTAGAATAATTGTATTGATCTATATCGGGGCTGTGATCGGGGGCTTCTACATGATGTTTCCATTCAAGATCATTCCGTAGGATCCGGGGAAATCAACAAGGCGTCATCGATGGATGCAGGTCTAAGCCTATGGCATAGGAGAACATAGGAGAAAAGTCAAGTCAAACAGGTCGTTTGACTAAGGATCAGTCGCTCTTCTCAATCTTGATGTCTATGGTGGACACGTTCCTTGTGTCTCCTCCTTCGCCGAGCGCCTGGGTTCCGATGGTGACCTCCTTGACTGACATCTTGCCGCCGAAGAACCTCCTCCTGACAACCTCGACAACATCGACTGCTCGACTGATCGCTCTTCCTCTAGCTCTTATTGTAAGGATCTTGGCTCCGCTCTGGAAGTGCATCATGACCGCAGTTGCATAAGCCATCACAGGTTTCTTTCCGATGAGGATCGTGTCGGGAGGGATTGGTTCTCTTGGCGCGGTTGGTGGAGGGGCGGTCGCCGTGGGCTTTTCTGTCATGCGATGTTCACCTCCGAATGAGAGATATCGTTGGACGAGTGCTAGGCTATAGTTTCGAAGAGTTGACTTAAACCTTGCCATGTGCAGGTGGGGGATCCTTCGTGAATATGCTAGAGATTGACACTGCCAAGTTGTTTTTTTGCGTGTTCCCACGTATTCTGCCTCAGACAGATCTTCCGAGAGTGCTTAGCGCAACTCTAGGCCTGATCTGCTACTATTGAGAGAGCGGCAGTTCATCTCTGGCGGAAACACATACCCGTCAGAACTCTTCCGTGACCTCCACAGAACATCTTTGTGAAACCACGAGGGCCAATCCTATTTAAGCCTCGAAAGCTTCGGAAACTTCTCTTTTCGCTCGGGCATCATCTTACCTCGGTCTTCACGGACGTGAAAGGGGCTCCTTATGAAAATGCTCTCCACGTGATTCCGCTCTTTTTGACAGATTTCTTTCCAGAAATCTAATGGCAACAGGCAGACAAAACGACGAAATCACAACTCAGTTTGTAGGTTGCACAATGTAGGAGTGGCAATATTGAGGCATAGTTTCAACGACTGGGATAGAGAACCTCTTACGACTAGAATCACCAACAGGATGCACCGAAACATACCGGTAAAGGAACGCGTCGACGAAGCGATCTTCCGACTGCGAGTTCAGGAGAACCGACTTGATGCTGCCGCGAATCGAATGCAACAGCACAACAAAGACATGTTCGACAAGTGCGTGAAAGCACAGATAGAGAAGGACAGCGCTCGAGCGGCAATGTACGCGAACGAATGTGCACAGGTCAGAAAGATGGCAAAGGTCACGCTCCAGTGCCAGCTCGCGCTCGAGCAGGCGGCCCTGAGGCTTGAGACCGTTCGCGAGTTCGGACAGGTCGCCGCGATGATGGCTCCTGTCGCAGCAGTGGTCAGGTCGGTGCAAGGAAAGATCTCCGGCGTGATCCCCGAGGTGGGATACGAGCTCGGCGAGATCGGAGAAATGCTCAACAGTGTCGTGTACGAGGTAGGCGAAGCCACTGGCTCAAAGTATGAAGTCCAAGCGTCAAGCGAGGAGGCCCAAAGGATACTCATGGAAGCCAACACCCTGGCAGAACACAGAATGCAGCAGCGATTTCCAGACCTACCAGCAACGGCGCCGACAGCTGTCCCCCAGAGTGGAACCGAGCAGGGATTCCAGTAGCCAAACTGGAATTCCTTCAGGTGTCTACCAATGGTCATACTCGTCGAAGATGTTGGAAGATTCCTCGGCAAGAGTGTGCAGACCCCATACCACACAATCATTGGAAAACTAGTAGGCGTTGACACAAACATCAGGAATGAAGTCACACAAGTGAACATCGAACAAGCATCAGGCGTACTGACAAAGTATCCAGTTGCCCAAGTGAGAATTGAGAACCAGTCCGTCGTGATCGCTCCCGTGTGGAAAAGTGAGGCCGCTGACTTGGAGAGGGAGTACGTGACCGCCTCAAAACGAGTGGCAGCGCTTAAGGCACTCCTCTCTGACGGCGACATCGACATAGCAGCATACAGGGAAATGACAAGCGAATACGAGAATGCCATACACGCCATTGAGAATCGTCGCGCCCTGCTTGTTGATTCGCTCAAAGAGAGAAGCGCCAAGCTTGAGGAACAGATCCGAGAACTCCAGCTTGCATTGACGGACAACAAGCTGCTCTACTCGTCTGGAGTTGTCGAAGCAAGCGCATACAAGGAAGCGTGCCAAATCATTCACGAGATGCTCGACGCACACGTTGCTGAAAAGAAAGACATCCTAGGAACGATTGAGACTTTGGCGCACTTAGAACGGAGCGAGCCGCCGCAAGAACCAACAAAGACCGAACCAGTTGAACAGAGAATTCCCGACTTCGTCGTTGTGAAAATCAATGAAGAGACGCCCGCCTAGGGGGCCGAGCACTTGTCGCTCGTAAAAAAGATCGAGGAGCGCTTCCATCCCATTCCGCTTAAGGAGCGGATCATGCAGGCACGATTGAGGCTCAGCGTCCAGAAAGAAAGACTCGAGAGCATGGCCAGCAAGATACAGCAGAAGGACCGAGAACTCTTCCAAAGATGCATCGGCGCAGAGATGTCGAAGGATCTGGCTCATGCCCGGCTATATGCTAACGAATGCGCCGAAGTGAGAAAGATCGCGCAGGTAGTCATGAGTAGCGAACTCGCGCTTGAGAGAGTGATCCTCAGACTCGACACAGTATTGGAATTCGGCGAACTCATGACCGACATGAAACCCATTGTCGGAATTGTCGCAGAGACTAAGGGAAGGATCGCTGGAATCGTTCCGCACGTTGCAAGTGAGCTAGAGCAGATAAACTCCATGCTAGGGGACCTCAGCATCGAGACAGGGCCCGTCATCGAGAGTCCGGCAGGAGTTGAGACCTCAAGCGAAGAAGCAAAGAAGGTTCTCGAAGAGTCCTCAGTAATCGCAGAGGAGAGGGTTTCTCAGATTTTTCCGAAACTCCCGGAAGTAGTGATAGAACAGAAGAGCGCCGAACCCGTACCCCTGCTTGCGACGAGTAACGAGATAGGGGTCGAGCGGCGGCTTTATGATTTCATCAAGGCTCATCAGGGCAATCTCCGAATCTCCGAGGCTGCATTCGCGCTCGGGGAGTCTCCCGCCCGAGTGAAGGAAGCAGTCGATCGTCTAGCGAGTGAGGGGAGAATTGTCGTCCAGTAGTCCTCCCCATCGAAGTCAGAACAGCGTTCAAGCGTTCGTCAACCCTTCGCTCGCTCCGTCAGCGACGGGCTCGGCGTCTGCTTCGGAAGAACTAGAGAATCTGGCTCTGCGCTACGCAAACGAGGCGATTCAGTTTGATCGGCAGGGCTCGAAAGGCATGGCAGTATCACGTTATCAGAGAGCCTGCGAGGTTCTGCTGAAACTATGCTCCTTGTACCCTGAAGCCACCCTCAACAAAGTGTACATGGAACATGTCGAAAACTACCGGCGAAGGATAAAGGAACTCAACGATCAAAACGGCCGCTTCAGTCTGACTCATCCACCTCAGCTCTCGACTGAGCGGGTCGAGCCTCTTGCACCGATCGAGAAGCCAAATGTCCGCTGGAGCGACATCGCGGGCCTCCAGGATGCAAAGAAGGCCATCGAGGAGTCTGTGATCTATCCAGTCAAACGCCCCGACCTATTCCCGTTGGGCTGGCCTAGAGGTGTACTATTCTTCGGGCCTCCAGGCTGCGGCAAGACGCTCCTAGCCGCGGCGATAGCGACCGAGATCAACGCCGAATTCTTTTGCGTAGATGCGGCGACGATAATGTCGAAGTGGCTGGGGGAGTCCGAGAAGAACGTCTCAAATCTGTTCCAGGGAGCAAGACGGGATGCCGCATCGGGGCGACCTTCTATAATCTTCATTGACGAAGTGGACTCGCTGGTTGGGATCAGGGCTGAGGAGGTCGGCGGTGAAGTTCGTACGAGGAACCAGTTTCTGAAAGAAATGGACAGCATACTCGACAAAGCTAACCCGATCCATGTATACGTGGTTGGCGCGACGAACAAGCCCTGGGTTCTCGACGAACCGTTCATTCGACGTTTCCAGAAACGCATATTCGTTCCTCTACCTAACACCGAAGCGCGAGCCGAACTCATCTCAATCTATTCGAAGAACTTGAGCACCAACGAGGACGTGAGCAGTGAAGAACTTGTCCGAATGACGGACGGCTTCTCCGGAAGCGATATACGCGACATCCTGCAGTCGGCACAGATCAAGGTGGTTCGAGAGCTTTTCGAATCGCAGAACATCAGTGAACGTTCAAGGCCTAGACCAATCTGCATGCAGGACATCCGTGATGTCCTCCGAAAGCGTCGCCCGAGCGTCTCGCCTGAGATACTTCGGTACTACGACAAGTGGTATGAAACATACAAGGCGTTGTGAGAAAATGCAAGTCTTGACTGATTCAACGGATCTTAAGATTCTTGCCGAACTAGTTGAGAATGCGAAGTCATCTTTCGTGGATATCGGGAGGAAGCTGGATCTTCACCCGAACGTGGTCGCATACCGCGTGAACAAGCTGGAGCGCCTAGGCATCATAAAGGAGTACACGGCTAGGCTGGACCTTGAGAAGCTTGGACTTTCCGAACAAATTTTCGTCGCTGCCAGCCTGCCAGGTAACTCCGAACGCGAACGTGTCCTCGAAGAGATTGCTTCAATGCCACAGACGATCCAGGTCGTAAGTTCCCTTGGAGAACCCGAGAGCATCTTGTTCCTAGTAGGGAAGAACAAGGCGGACATTGACAGGACAATGTGGAAGCTCAGAAACATGAATGTGAAGATCGAATACACCGGCTCAATCGTACGAACCTATGATGAAGGAGGTCTCTGCAACTTCCTCAAGCTCCTTGCAAAGGAGCACGAGGAATCCAAGACTCCCGGCAGACAGCCGGTTATTGCTCAACAACTTGTAGGAGGGAAAGAAGGTGTTTAAGGAAAACAGATCGATCGTCGGCAGAGTCAAGGAAGCATTTCACCCAACACCGATTCGCAAGCGCATCATGGAAGCGCTCTTCAAACTCAAGATGCAGCTCTCCCGCCTCGACAGGACAGCCCAGCGGATGCAGCAACGTGACGCTGGTCTCTATGGCAAGTGTGTCACGGCAGTACAGCAGAAGAACGCGCAGCTCGCCTCCATGTACGCTGGCGAGTGCGCAGAAATACGGAAGATGGCAAAGGTGGTTCTACAAAGCCAACTAGCCCTAGAACAAGTGGCTCTAAGGTTGGAAACGGTACTCCACTATGGCGACGTCGCGCAGGCTATGAGACCTGTTGCGAGTGTAGTTCGCGCCATTAGGGCGCAACTGGAAGGTGTACTCCCAGACGTGTCGATGGAACTCGCATCGGTGAATGAGTCACTTGAATACGTCGTTATGGAAGTCGGTGAGGCCACTGAGCAGTCCTTTGACATATCAGTTTCCGGCGACGATGCCCAGAGGATCCTGAACGAGGCGAACGTCGTGGCGGAGCAGAAGATGCGAGAACGTTTCCCGGATCTCCCTCCGGTCCCGACGCAAGAAGCAAGAGTCCAGTGACCTCCTATACGTTCTGGACTCACGCCTCCTTTTCTCCCGTTTTCGAAAGGCATATAGCCTCTCTAGTCGCGGTCGCCCATTTCGTGGCGCCAGATGAGAACTTTCACCAAGACACTCACCCTCTCAACAAGAGAGAAGTATCAGCTCATCGACCTGACAAGCAGCATTGAGGAAGCGGTCCTGGAGTCCAAGGTCAGAGAAGGCCTATGCTTGGTGCATGCTTCTCACGCTACCGCTGCAATAATCTGCAATGAGAACGAGAGAGGACTCGTTCATGACATCCTTCGAAAAGTCAAGGAGATCTTTCCACCAGGTGCCGGCTATCTTCATGACCGGATTGACGACAACGCCTCCAGCCACATAGCTTCCGCCTTGATAGGTGCATCGCGCACCTTTCCGGTACAATCTGGCCGACTTGTCCGCGGTACCTGGCAGAACATCTTTCTGCTGGAACTTGATGGTCCACGCACAAGGCGCGTCGTGAGCGTGCTCATAGTCGGCGAATAGAGACAGGGACTGCCACAGAAGGCTCGCCCTCGCCAGTGAGAGGATATGACTCCATTAGACCAGTTGGTGATAGTGGGAACATCACTCGCCGCTGGAATGATTGGAGCAATACTTGGTCTCGGAGGGGGTTTCATAATAGTACCAATGCTCATTTTCATTTTCGGTTTGACAGCCCAAGTGTCCGCAGGAACAAGCCTAGTCTCGCTCGTTTTCACGGCGCTTTCCGGAGCTGTCGGCTATACATGGCAACGCAGGATTGACTACAAGCTTGGAATCTCGCTCGCGGTGGCAAGCGCTCCAGGAGCGGTCGTTGGGTCCCTGGCAAGTGCCTACGTGAAGTCGTCCGTCTTGACGGCACTGTTCGGCTGCTTCATGATACTCGTCGCGTCATACATCACCATGGGAAGTCCCGCTAAGTCGTCGCCGGGAGCAGGTGCTGGTTGGTCCCGTCACTTGGTTGACAGGGACGGAAACGAGTTTGAATATCGAGCGAAACACATGGCGCTCGCTTATCCACTGATCTTCCTTGCAGGCTTCCTGGCCGGATTGTTCGGGATCGGCGGCGGAGCACTTCAGGTTCCAGCAATGATTCTGCTGCTCGGCGTTCCTGTCGAAATCGCGATGGCCACATCGAGTTTGATGATTCTGATATCGGCGCTTGCGGGCGGGATAACGCATATTCAGCTGGCAAATGTGGCCTACGAATTCATTCCCTTCATCATCATTTCAGTGATAATCGGGGCGCAGATTGGGGTCCAGGTTCAGAGACGAACCGGTGCACGCACTCTCAGGAGGATGTTCGCCTTCTTTCTTATCGTCATCGGGCTGAGAATGATTCTTGTCCTGATTGCCTAAACCGTTCCCGGTCTTAAAGACCGGGCATGCAAGGTCGATGGTCTCGCCACCTAATGGAGCATGTAGGTCTCAACACCACCAGCGTCGGAATAGTTCGTCTAGAGCTTCTGCCGTCTAGCCCTGCCTAAGCTTCTTTCGACGGTTCAGGAGGAAAACACAGGAAGACATGTTTGCGTATGCCTTAAAGGGACCTCTGGCTTCACTCGCGAGTCTGTTCAGTGGCACGGGTATTTGGACTCTTGCGGATGAAGCGTGACGGAGTTGTCGAAGGAAGGCGAGGAGCATGCACTCAAACGCGAGGTTGGATGGTACGGCTCCTTTGCAATGGGGTACGCGGATGTCGGAGCGGATCTGTATGTGGCGATCGGGTTGGTCGCGTTCTATGCCGCAGGGGCCTCACCGATCGCATTTGCGATCGCGTCTGTAACCTACATCTGTACCGGGCTTGCGTACGCGGAGTTAGCCACGGCATATCCGTACGCCGGTGGTGCCCAAGTATATTCGATGAAGGCCTTCAATGACATAGTCGGGTTTGTGGCCGGTTGGGCGGTCATGCTCGACTATACAGTCGACATCGCTCTATTCTCGCTGGCGAGCGCTGGGTACTTGAGCTTCTTTCTTCCATGGTTGAAGGGTTCTGTCTTCCTAGTCTCGATCCTGGGTCTCCAGTTGAAGATTTCATGCATCGGATTCAGCGCCTTTCTGTTGGTGATCGCACTACTGTTTCTCAACTCAGTCGGGATAAGAGAGTCTTCAGCCTTCAATGAGTTGCTCGTTTCTCTTGACCTTGTCGTTGAGTTTGCGATTCTTATCACAGGTGTCTTCCTAGCTTTCGGCTTGATGCTTTTCGTGACACAGATCACTGACTTCGGTGCCCCCTCGGTATTCTCGAACATTGTCTATGTCATGCCGAGCCTTGGGACCCAGACCCAGAACTTCGTCTACGGAGTCACTCTCGCTATGACATCATTCATCGGCATCGAATCAATAGCCCAAGCTGCGGAAGAGACAAGGAGACCCCAACGATGGATTCCACGCGCCAACAAGCTCTCCATAGTGGCTGTGGTGGTTTTCGCAGTGGGGCTGTCAACGCTGAGCATGGGACTGATGCCATGGCAAGACTTGGCTGCTTCGCAGACAGACCCCATGGCCACGATAGCGTCGAGAATTCCTTTCATAGGACATTTCCTAGCGCCCGTCGTCGCACTGACGGGTTTCACCATCTGCTATGTGTCGACCAACACAGGAGTGATCGGCGCTTCTCGTGTAGTCTTCTCAATGGGACGCTTCAGCCTAATGCCCGCTTGGTTCTACAAAGTTCACAAGAGCTTCAGGACGCCGATTCGGACAATCGCCGTTTTCGGTCTCATTGGCGCTGCGATGGCGCTCTTGGGCGAATTACACTTCGTCGCTGACCTGTACAACTTTGGAGCTCTCTTGTCATATATTATTGTGAACATTTCGCTGATCGTTCTTAGAAACAAGGAGCCTGACGCATATCGAGCCTGGAAGCTTCCCGGTACATTGAAGATTCAGAGGCGCAAAAAGACAATCCTTATTCCTGTCATAAGTGTCGTTGGCGCGATCGCAACTGCAACAATGTGGGCATTGGTCGTCGGATTCCATGCGGAAGGACGAATCGTGGGGGCGATCTGGCTTGCGATCGGACTCCTCGGGTTTGTTGCATTCAGAAGATCCCGCAAGATGAGCATCCTTGGAACCGAGGTCGGAAAGACCATTGCGCCTGGGGCATACATGATGAATGCGACTGTACTCGTCAGAACGCCTGAAGATGAGGACACGGTCGTTCAGGCTCTCAAGTACGAGCTTGATAGACGCTTTCGGGTCAAACTGTTGAGCATCGTTGACCCGAGGGACCTTGGGTTAAGCACCCATAGGATACGTGACTACTCTCAACTGAAGCAATGCCAAGCGCTTTCGTCAGAAGAATTGCGGCGTGTGGCCAGGAGGCTCGGCTCGGAAGGGTTTGAGGTTCTGGCGCACGTGGAAATTGGCTCTACCAGATCCATTGTGGAAAGAGAGATCGAGTCACGCGATAATGATGTGGTGGTGCTCATCAAGAGAAAGACGTTAAAATGGCACCTCGAAAAGAGAGAGGATACCGCCTACGCTGTCGCGTCAAGATATCCCGGGAAGCTCATGGTTGTCAGAAGGTATGATTAGTTTGCCAGCAGGCGTGGTGGTCATATTGAATATCTTTGTGCAGTCAAAGGAGTTGGACAGGGTCACAAAGAGGCTCTTGGCCTTGCCCGAGGTGAAAGACCTCCACGAGGTCACAGGAGAGTATGACATAGTTGCTACTATCGAGACCAAAGACATTGCCACATTCAGGGCGTTCATCAAGGATAAGATTCTAGCAATTGAGGGCATCCGGAGTACTGTGTCAGCGGTGATTCTGTACACGCACAAGAAGGACGGGAAGCCTGTAGCCTGATGCAGAGGAGAACTTCCCGAAAGCCCTCTGTGAAGATCCTAGTTCCAATCGCCACCCGTGCTGATAGGCAGCTGATGACGACGGCCCTCTACGCGCTATCTGCTTTCAGGGATCCCGAGGTTGTGCTTTTCCACGTCGTGGAGATGCCGAGCCGTACTGTGCCGATCGAGGTGATCTCGCACAGGGAGGAAATCGCTCTTGCCGACGAGGTTCTTTCCCCAACGGCAGAGTGGCTAGAGAAAGAAGGATACAGGACACGCAAGAAGATCGTCGTAGCTCGCGACGTTGCCGAGGCGATCGTCACTGAAGCGAACTCCGAAGACTACATGTTCGTGATCATGACGAAGCGCCGTCCCAAGAAAGGCCTTAGAGGGCTATTTCATCGCAGCGTGAGCGAGGCCGTGATCCGTGAAAGCAAGTGCATGGTGCTGACTACATTAACTAGTGAATCAAACGCACGGCAGGCTGCAAGAAACACTAAATAGACCATCAGAACCGTACGTGCAGACACAAGCTGTGGCGTTTGAGGGGACACATACGAGCATGTCTGCGACCGCGGGTGGCTCTGTTCCAGAGCCATAGTGTCATTTTCTCTCTCGCCTCGAACGTCATACCGCACCTGGTGTTGTGTGCTTGAGCAAAGAGATTGGAATCACTGTTGCCAAGAAAGAGGACCTATCCGAGTGGTACACTCAAGTTGTCACGAAATCGGGCCTAGCTGACTATGCCAACGTCAAGGGGTTCATGGTCCTCATGCCACATGGGTACTCGATCTGGGAGAAGATCAAAGAATACCTTGACAAGCGGCTCAAGGCCATAGGTCATAGCAATGCCTACTTCCCAGCTTTGATCCCGGAGAGTTTCCTCAAGAAGGAGGCTGAGCACTTCGCAGGCTTCACACCCGAGGTCTTCTGGGTAACTCTCGCAGGAAACGATAAGCTTGGGGAGCGACTGGCTGTGAGACCCACTTCTGAGACTGTCATTTATGATTCCTATGCGAAATGGATCAGAAGTTGGAGAGACCTTCCGCTTCTGATCAACGTATGGAACTCAGTCCTCAGGGCCGAGATCAAAGCCACGAAACCTTTCATGCGAACATCAGAGTTCCTGTGGCAGGAAGGCCATACAGTCCACGCCGACAAAGAGGATGCGGATTCTGAGGTTATGAGAATACTCGAAATATACCGGCAACTCGTCGAGGATGAGCTTGCGATTCCAACGCTTGTCGGATTCAAGACCGATCGCGAGAAGTTTGTAGGGGCGCTGTACACGACCACACTCGAGTCCCTGATGCCTGACGGAAGAGCGCTCCAGATGGGCACGTCACACAATCTTGGGCAGAACTTCTCGAAAGCCTTCGAGATCAAGTACATTGGCAAGGATGAGCAGACCCACTACGCCTGGAACACTTCTTGGGGCGTCTCTTGGCGGCTGATCGGGGCTATGGTCATGGTGCACGGGGATGACCACGGATTGGTGATCCCGCCGCGAATCGCTCCCATTCAGGTCGTTGTGATCCCGATTCCGTACAAGGAAGAGGGACGAGGCGTCACTGCTCAAGCCAAGCTGACTGCAGAGAAGCTGCAGAAGGCGGGAGTCAGTGCGATTCTCGATGATCGCGAACAGTACACACCAGGATGGAAGTTCAACGAGTGGGAGATGAAGGGTATTCCTCTTAGGATTGAGATTGGTCCTCGAGATATCAGTCGTCACCACGTGACCATGGTTCGCAGGGACACATCTGAACGGTCAACGGTTCCCGAAGCCAAGGTGCTCGCCGAGGCAAGGGAAGTTCTTGAATCCATTCAATCTTCTCTGTTCGAAAGAGCGAGCCGCGTCCTGAAACAGGCTATCCGTGATGCACGCACCTACGAAGAGCTGAAACGAATACTGGAGAAGGAAGGTGGATTCGTCAGGGCCTGTTGGTGCTCAGATAGCGCATGCGAAGATAAGATCAAGGATGAGACCGGCGCGACGATTCGGCTGGTTCCCTTGCGTGATGAAAAAATCTTCGCCGACTGTGTCCGATGCGGGAAGAAAGCAAGCAAGGTCGTCTACTTCGCCAGAGCATATTAAGTGCGAAACACGCGGGAGCTGTTATCAAAGACACAACGTTTAAGCGAACTCTGCTAGATCTAGGCAGCAGTTGTGCTGGTAGATGGGAAAGAAAAGGAAGTCCAGAGGACGCAGCAAGGGAGGAAAGGGCCGCAGCGGGCTCGTGCAGTGCACAAACTGCGGGATGCAGGTGCCGCGTGACAAGGCAAAACGCGTGACCAGCTTTGTCTCGTTGGTGGAGCCGACTCTGGCGCGTGAGCTGCGTGCCCACGGTGCCTACATTGCGAGACAGAGAGTCTTCAAGTACTATTGCGTCTCTTGCGCCGTGCACTTTGGGGTTGCCAAAGTCAGAGCACGGGAAGATAGACGTGTCGCTTACTAGAACCTGGACGCAAGAACCTATAGTCTTCTGAGTGCGCTGCTGATCAGGGCAGCTCTTCTTCTAACCTCATCATCAGTGAGAGGAAAGTCTGGCCCCACATTCTCAACCATCACCGAGGCAGCAGCGGAAGCATAGAGACACGAGGAATCGAGGTCTTTTGTTCGACTGTATTCTGCCAGGAAAGCACCAGCGTAGACGTCTCCTGCGCCGGTGGGATCCACCGCTATGGTCTTGTATGCAGGGATGCTGAGGCAGGTTTCTCGATCACAGGCTACGGAACCCTTCTCGCCGAGGGTCACGATTGCGATCCGCGCACCCCATTCCACAAGCTTCCTTGCGGACTCAGCCTGGTCTTGCAAACCCGTGATAACCTCGGCTTCCAGCTCGTTTGGCTTGACGAAATGAACTGAACCGACCAGTTTGCTGAACGTCTTTCTCTCACAGAAATGCTCGACCTTCCCGCCCTCTCCAAGTCGACGAACTAGGCCCTGCGGATCTAGGAAGACCTCTCCAAGTGACGACCCAACAAGATCCAGAACCTCACTCACATCTAGCTCGTAGAGTACGGGGGCAAGCAGAAGATAGCGCGTCTGGCAGCACTCGGACCAAACGCGTCGGATTGGTATCTTCCCCGCGTCCGCAATAACTTTGAGTGCCCGGTCTCCTCGTTCGTCATATCTTAGACTGAACCCGGTCGTTCGATCGCCAGTTCCTGTGTTGATCGACTTGATCCCGTAGCGCTTCATTTCTGTTTGAAAACGTCGATCGAAATCGGACCCTACATTACCCACCAGCATTACCTGTTTCATTCCAAGCCTTCTGGCTGCGAGGCATGCATTGGTACTACATCCGGAAAGTATCCGCTGGCTCGTCGTTATTCTCGGAGTGCTTATGAGGTCGTAGACAGGGTTCCCTATGGCTACGAGGTCATATTTCATTTCAAGAAACCTTTGCGTTATGCCATGTGTAGAGAAGCCTTTGGGCCACAGTGACATGGGATAGCAAGCCAACGAGGATCATCGCATACTCAAGAGCATTGGACCATACTCCTGCGAGAGCGGATCCGGCAAGTATAAGCAGAAGTTTCTCTTGCCTTTCGGCTATTCCAACGGTGCAATTCTTCAGGCCACCCACAGATTCTGCGGCTGCCCGAGAGTAACTCGCCAAGAGCATGCCAATCAAGGCAAAAAGGCCCCAGAACCAGGTTGCAAGTCCTCCCACGACAATTCCAATGACTAGGAGATACTCGACGTACCGATCGAGAACATGATCCAAGACGGCCCCAAATCTCGACGCAGCCCCGGTTGCTCGTGCGACTGCGCCGTCAAGCATGTCAAGGAATGCTGAGATGACTAGAACTACTGCGCCCAAGAGTGCATTTCCACGTAGATACAAGAGAGCGGCTACTACGCTTACGAGCGCTGCCAGGATCGAGAGAGCATTCGGGCTGACGCCTAGTCTCCCCACAGCCTTCCCCAGCGGCATCATCGTGTTCTCGTACTTTTCGCGGAACCTACCGAGCAAATGCGACCTCACTTCCCGCGATGAACACGACGCTTCGGGGCCAAGGCACTTAATTGGTTGTCGGAATAATTGACAACTCTTGAATATGTCCTAGGCAGGAAGCTGTGCGGAACAGGGGCTGTGACCTCAAGATTGGGCAAGGTCTCGAAAGGTGTAAGATGCAATGTCGCAGGATGTACGCGCAGCGCAGTCCGCTCGATCTCTCCCGACGCAGCCGTACGGGCAAAGATGGATGTTGGAGGCGCCAGGCGGGCCTACCTTTGCCGAGCCCACTATAGAGAGATGAAGAAACGCTTGAAGAAGGACCGCCAGATCGAGAGATGGCGTTTCATGGGTAGCAAGGAGTGAAAGACACTGCGAGTTCTGCTCATCCACGCTGAATCATTTGAGTATCAGCTACGAGAGAAAGCAGTCGAGGAGCCGGAAGAGTTCGAGCCTTCTCGTTCCCACGGTCAGATGCAGCAGGTCTTGGTCGCCTTTTGCACAATTGAGAAGGAGGATGAGAAAGATCCTGCACAGGTCGCGGAAAACGGAGCCGAAGCGGTCAAGGAAGTCGCAAACCAGGTCAAGACAAAGAACATAATGATCTATCCCTACGCGCACCTCTCGAGCAGCCTAGCGTCAAGGGATCCCGCGATCAAAGTTGTCGCTACGATGGAAAAGATTCTCAAGGATCAGGGCTTCCTAGTTCAGAGAAGCCTGTTCGGATACTACAAGAGCTTCCGAATTCATTGCCTAGGCCACCCGCTCGCGGAGCTCTCCCGAACTATCACCGCAGAAAAGAAAGTTGAGGAGCGGGCACCTGTTCCGACAGATTACATGATTATGGACCTCAAGGGGAATCTGTATGCCCCAAGCGAATACCAGTATGGGAAAGGAGAAGAAGAGTTCAGATCTCTCGTGGAGAAGGAGGCGCTCAAGAGGGGACTCACGGGCGGCGGCGAGCCGCGTTTTCTTGACTATTGCAAGAAATTCGGAATCGAGTGGGAAGAATATTCGGACGTCGGACACATGAGATACGGCCCGGAGGCTACGCTCATCTTTGATCTAATCGCTGACTATTCATGGAATCTAGCCAGCCGTATCGGGATTCCGGTGCTCCAGGTCCGCGGGACCAACATGTTTGATCTCTCAGTGAGAGCCGTCAAAGAACACGCGGACCTTTTCGGGTCGAGATTGTACAAGATTGACCTTGACCAGAAGAGCTTCGTCATGCGCTACGCCGCATGCCATCAGCAGTTCGCAATGGTCAAGGACTGGACCATCAGCTATCGAAACGTCCCATTCGGAACTTTCGAAGTGGCCGACAGCTATCGCCTGGAGCAGAGCGGCGAGCTGCTGTTGTGCTTCAGAGTGAGAAAACTGCACATGCCAGACTTGCACATCTACTGTCTTAATCTGGAGAACGCCAAAGAAGTGTCAGTCCGCACACACGAGGTCATCTATGAAGAAATCGCGAAACTGGGCAGGGACTATGTCTCCGTCTACAATACAACAAGGAGCTTCTTCGAAGGACACAGACAGTACTTCATGGAACTTGCAAAGCTGGAGCGAAAGCCCATACTTCTGAACTTCGTTCCAGACGGGATATACTACTGGGTGCTCAACGTCGAGTATCACATCATAGACGAATTGGACCGGCCGAGAGAAATAGCTACATTCCAAATCGACGTGGGCAATGCCAAGAGATTCGACATATCATATGTTGACCGGAACGGCGCGAAACAATATCCGCCAATAATTCATACCGCATTGATCGGGACGGTGGAGCGGTACATCTTCACAATCCTTGACAGCTGCGCGAAGATGGAGCAACAGTCGAAGAAGCCACGGTTGCCCCTCTGGTTGGCTCCAAGTCAGGTGAGGATCATTCCCGTCACGAGAGACTTCTTGCCTCTCGCTGATGAACTCGCTAGGAAACTGAGTCAGGGAAGAGTTAGAGCTGACATTGATGATTCTGACGAGACCGTAGACAGGAGAGTGAGAGATGCGGAGATCCTGTGGATACCGTATATCATAGTTGTCGGGTCTCGGGAAAAGGCCGCAAGAAAGTTGCCGGTTCGCGTTAGAGAGACTGGCGACCAACGCAAAATGACTGTTGAAGAATTGACATCTGAAATAGGAAAGAAGACTGGAGGCTATCCGTTTAGACCCCTTACAATGCCCCTCCATGTCAGCACAAGACCGGCATATACGGCGCAAGCGTGACAAGATTTTATATGTTCAGCCAGCAATGAAGTCAACCTGGTGTGTATCGGATGAATCGCGATCAGTTGTACGGTGGAGCCATCTTCGCCATTTCGCTGGTCATCATTGTGGGGTACGTCGTTGCTTTCTTCGCGCCGCAACTTTCTCTGCCTGTATGGTGGCACGAGTGGGCAGTGGGCCTGCCTGTGCTTCTCTTCGTGCTCGCCGTCCTCGTTATCTCCATGTGGATAGGCTGGACGATGATGACGACTCCTCCTCCGGCACCGTTGGAACCCGAACCGGCGCCGATAGAAACTCCGACGCCAACAGAAACCAAGACTGAACAGAAGAGCTGAACTGTCAGCTCCGCGGGCCCTGCTCAGAAATGTACAACTCACGATAGACCTAACTACCTTCTATGAACCATTCTGGAAGGCAGGATGACGAAGAGGATGGTCAGAAAGTTGGATGCCACATTCTGGATCACCGTACTTCTCATAGTAGGTCTCGGGACGGTCGGAAGCGTCCTGTTCAAATACGGAACAAACACGCTGGGGACCATCGATTATCGACGACTTCTTGAGATTAAGATGTCAACGACCACGGTCGTACTTGCTGGCCTACTATTGTTCAGCGTCTTCCTGTTCTTCTTCACTGGTTACAGTCTCGGTGATCACACTTTTGCGGCCAAGTACTTGTTTTCTCCGATAATCTTCTTGGCCCTGATCATGATGGCCTTCTCTCGTTTTCTGATAGGGGTGCCGCTGTCTGTAACAGGGCTGGGACGACTGACCGGATTGCTTACAGCACTCGGAGTGATAACTACCGCCGTAGCGAGCGTCCTCGCGTTCAAGGAGACGTTTTCCGCCCGAGAGCTTGCCGGAATAGCTCTTGCAGTCGCGGCAGTCATC
>CAYMZN010000003.1:21969-54567 GCA_964394935.1 uncultured Candidatus Bathyarchaeia archaeon
CCCAAGTCAACCCGAGGAACAATTGTGGAGCTTTGCCAAGAGTAACCCACAGCGCATGGGAAAGATAGGCTCATCCGCTGCCTTGACATCAAGCTGTCGACAGGATCTGGGCTTGGCTCTTCCAACGAATCATGTAGGCGCACAGATCCTACGAAGTCTTCCTCGATCGCATCACATATGGGCGATTCAGAGTTCTCTGAAGAAGTAGCGCGGCCACTGCGGCCACTGCGTGGGGACGGTTGTGTCGAAGTCCACTGCCAGCTCCATGCCAACCTTGAGGCTCTCAAACCTGACGTTCCTTATCATCCCCGGCAGCCGGACTCCATCGGCAAGTTCGACGATACCGACCGCGTAGGGAGCAAACGCTTGGAACTGGGCAGGTGAGATGTGTATTACGGTGTAGGTCACCAGTCTGCCTTTCCCTGACAGTTCCATCCATTCGAGACCTGAGTTTCCGCAGTGGGAGCACAGAGCTCGGGGAGGAATAGTGATTTTCTTGCATCGGCTGCATCTTAATCCCATGAGTCTCTTCTCTACGCAGAACATGTAGAAACTCTCTATCGTCGGAGGCGAAGTGAGCGCCATTCTAGTCACCTCTTCGATAGATTTGCACTACACCAGTGGACGCTGACCCTCCAACGTTCTGGGTAAGCCCGATCTTCGCGCCCTTGATCTGGCGCTTTCCAGCTTGCCCAGTAAGCTGCAGATAGATCTCGCAGGCTTGAGCGGTCCCAGTGGCCCCTACAGGGTGGCCTTTGGCTTTCAGTCCTCCGCTGGTGTTCACCGGGATCTTTCCGCCCAAGGTCGTGACGCCTTCGTCAAGCAGTTTTCCTCCCTGCCCGGGCTTGCAGAAGCCTAGTGCCTCGTAGGCCATGATTTCGGCGATCGTGAAACAGTCGTGCACTTCAGCCACATCGATCAGTTTCGCCTGAACCCCGGCCATTTCGTAGGCTTCCTTCGCGGCCAGCTTCGTAACGTTCATTGATGCCACATCATCTCTCTCGTAGAGACCTAGAGTGTCTTGAGCTTGCGCTGAGCCGATGACGTGAACGGGAGTGTCGGTGAACTTTCTCGCCAGTTTTGGCGAAGTCAGCACGAGACAGCTGGCGCCGTCTGATATTGGAGAACAGTCATACAGCTTCAGGGGCCAGGCGACAGGCCGAGAGGCGAGAACATCGGTGACTGTTATGTTCTTTTGGAAGTGTGCCTTGGGATTGAGCGTTCCGTTTTCGTGATTCTTGACTGCAACTTTGGCAAGTTGTTCCTCAGTGGTTCCGTACTTCGCCATGTGTGCAGTTGCCATCATTGCGAATATTCCGGGGAAGGTGATGCCGTGCCACTGCTCAAACGGAAAATCTGATGCCATGCCGAGGATCTCGGTCACAGCTGCGGTCGGGAGGTTCGTCATCTTCTCAACACCTCCCACTAGCACTATGTCGTGCATTCCTGACTGGATTGCGAAGATTGCGCATCTCATCGCGACGCTGGAAGATGTGCAGGCAGCTTCGCTCCGGAATGCGGGAACAGGCAGGAGATGAAGCCAGTCGGCGATCATCGGGGCTATGTGCGCTTGATGTTCATACGACTCGCTCATCTGGCCAACAAATATGCCGTCAATGTCCCTTTTGGGCGAAAGTTCAGGACATTTTTCAAATGCCTCTTGTGCCGCCTCCACGAAGAGTTCGCGAGTATACAGTCCCTCTCTTGCACCGAATTTCGAGAGGCCCGCAGAAACGATGCTTGCGAGCGGTTTCACCATAATCTTCACCTAATTGACACTTGCCGCGAGAGGCGGACGTGATGTTGCTGTTTCGTTTAATAACGTGTCGGACGAGCCTATTGTTTCACGGGCTCTCGTCCGAACCGTTCTTTTACCCAGGCTCGTATAGGCCGGAGCTGTTTCCTCATTCGCGCCTTCTCTTCCGCCGATCGTCTGCCAAGGGGTGGCTCCGCCGGGGTGAAGTAGATGTCCATGGGGGTGCCAGCGGGATGATCAACGAACTTGATGCCGACCTTCATGTCACACTCCACATCCTCTGGCTCCATGCCCACTAGACGGCCTGCGATCAGAGTGTTCGCGCCTTCAACCCTGACATAGGCTAGTGTGAAGGGCAGGTCTGATAGAAACGCCTCGCCTGCGAAACCGAGGACTGTGAAGCAGTGGAGAACGCCGTGCATCGGCATCTCTATCCATTGCGTCTCGGCTAGTTTGCACTTGTTTCTCCAGCAATGCGCTCTTGGCGGGCAGAAGACATCTCCACATTTTGGACACTTGGTACCAAGCAGTTTCTTCTCGATGAGACCTTCGAAGAATCTGGAGACCAGCCCGTAACTGTGCTCATACATCACGTCCCATGGACGGTTGACGAGCATGTACCGCGCCCGTTCAAGCTTGTCAGGTCTATGGCCTTTGTTTCCTTCTATGATCTTGTAGCCGACAACGCTCCATCTTCCGAGCCGGCCCCAGTCAGCCCATCTCTCATCTGGCTTCTTCTCTTTGGTGACTTTGTCAGGTTGCATGGGTCTCACCTCTCCATGATCATGACCGCAATTGCCGTTCCGGTGCCCGCGTGGCTGTGGTTGAGTCCCACTTCCGCGCCCTTGACTTGAGTAGCGTCGCTCTTGTGCTTCTTTCCGATCTCCTGCCTCAGTTGCCAAAAGAGCTCGACAGTTTGACCGATTGCAGTTGAACCAACGGGGTGCCCGAACCCTTCCAGTCCGCCACTTACGTTTACTGGAATTTCACCGTCGAGATAGGTCTCTCCTTCTCTAATGAGCTTCTTACCTTCTCCTCTCTTGCAGAAGTCTAGGTCCTCGTATGTCTGCAGCTCGCTCGAATCGTACGCATCGTGTATCTCTACAACATCGATCTCTTTGAGCGGGTTCTTGATTCCTGCCATCTTGTATGCGGTTCTAGCCGCGAACTTGCAGGCCCCAAAATTTGCCATCTCGGGGTACGGTTCCCGGGGCTTCAACGCGTGTTTCGGGTAAGACCTCGCTTCACTCGGAAACATGCCATGGAAGCCTGGGTTGTCGGGGCGGTCTCCAGGCCTCATCATGTCGCTTCCGAGTCCGAGCCCTGTTATCCAAACAGGCGTATCGGTGATCTTCTTTGCGTATTTCTGAGACGCCAGCACGATGACACTTGCTCCTTCGCTGAGCAGGCAGCAGTCGAGCACCTTCAATGGCCAGGCGATCAAACGAGACGACAGAACGTCATCAACAGTGATCCTCTTCCCTCCACATTCAGTGGGCCACTGTGCGTAAGGGTTGTCGAGACTGTAGTTTCGATTTTTCACGGCGATCAATGCGAGATCCTCCTCGGTCTCCCCGTAAAGGTACATGTGACGTGCTGCCATGGCGGCATAGTACCCAGTATAATAGCCGCCAACTGGAAAATCGAAATCAGTGTCACTTGCCAAGGCAATGAACTCATTCGCCTTTGCCGAAGAGACTTCTCCCTGCTTCTCGAAACCACTCACAAGGCAGATGTCAGAAAGACCGGACGCTACAAGTGCCCAGGCGGTTCTGATTGCGCTGCCAGGTCCGGCTCCCCCGTTCTCAACTCGAAATACGGGTTTGGGGGCCAACCCGAGATAGTCGTTCGGTATCCACGAAAATGCAAGTTGCTGTTCGAAGTGGTCACTAAAGTACGAGCAAACATGGTTGTCTATGTCACTGATCGACAGATCGGGAGTATCCTCAAGGGCCTCTGTCATTGCCTGAGCAACCATCTCCTCCTGCGTCTCATGTCTTGGTCTCTGGTACCTCGAGATTCCACCAGCAACAACCGCAACTTTCCTCACGGATTCCGCCTCGAAACCAGACTGGAGAACCGCTTCTATGATAAAAGATAGCCACTTGACCAAGCGCTACGAGCGCCCGCTAGGAAGAAATGTGGGCACGACTAAGAACAAGGTCTCGATCGAGTAGTCTACCTACGCGGTCCTTCCCTCCTTACTCTTCCGACGATGTGATCGATGATTTCGCCAAGAGGGGTTCCGGGGCCGAAGTTCCCTGTCACGCCTTCTTTCTCGAGTATCGGCTTGTCTTCCTCGGGGATTATGCCGCCGCCGACCAGGATTATGTCCCCGGCGTCTTTCTCCCGCAACAATTTCGCGACGCTTGGGAAAGCGGTTAGATGCGCACCGTTCAGGAGGCTCATGGCCACGACATCAACGTCTTCGTCGATGGCCATCTGCGCTACTTGTTCGGGGGTAGCCAGCAACCCCGCATAGATGACTTCCATGCCAGCGTCCCGAAATGCCCGGCACAGAATCAGTGCGCCCCGGTCGTGCCCGTTTGGCTGTTCAGCTTTGCTCTAGCCCAGGTTTCGCGACGAGGATCCTGATCCCTGCGCCCGGTTTGGCCTCAGGCGCTTTCATTGCTGCGGTCTGCGTGCTCGCTCACCTTGGCCTGTATGTCCGGGGCGACTCTCATAATATTAACGTCTGAGCTGGTCAGATCCTACAGGATGCCGGGTTCTCTCCATTCTCCGAAAACTTCTCGACCCACGTCTACAATTTCGCCGAGCGTTGCGTACTCTCTCACAGAGTCAAGGATTGGCTTGACGCAGTTGGCCTTCTCGTCTTCAAACGCATGGCGCAGGTTCTCCAGAGCTGTCCTGACGGGGGCGCCGTTTCTGCGCGCCCTCAATTCCTTGAGTCTGCGAATCTGTTTCTCTTGGGCGACCACGTCCACTTTTAGTGTGTTGATAGGTGGTTGCTCCTTTATCGCGTACTTGTTCACACCGACGATTATTCTCTCACCGCGCTCGGCCTGCTTCTGATACTTGTACGCAGTATCCGCGATCTCTTTCTGGAGGAATCCTTGCTTGATCGCAGGAAGGACTCCTCCGAGAGATTCAATCTTGTCGAAGTATTCGCATGCCCGCCTTTCCATCTCGTTCGTTAGTGATTCTACGTAGTATGAGCCTCCGAGTGGGTCGATCACGTCTGCAATCCCTGTCTCTTCGGCTATGATTTGTTGGGTTCTGAGCGCGATCGTTGCAGCCTCTTCGGTGGGCAATGCCCAAGCCTCATCGTATGAGTTCGTGTGAAGCGACTGCGTGCCGCCTAGAACTGCGGCAAGTGCCTCGATCGCGGTTCGGACGATGTTGTTCATCGGTTGCTGCCACGTGAGCGAGGCACCAGAAGTCTGTGTGTGAAATCTCAGCAGCATCGATCGTGGATCTCTTGCTCTGTACTTTTCCCTCATCACGCGTGCCCAGATTCGCCGCGCAGCCCTAAACTTCGCGATCTCCTCGAAGAAGTCCATTCCACAGTTGAAGAAAAATGACAGTCGTGGTGCGAAGTCGTCGACACTAAGACCGGCCTTTATGCCGAGTTCTACATATTCAAAGCCGTCAGCGAGAGTGAAGGCGAGTTCTTGAAGGGCGCTGGATCCTGCTTCCCTGATGTGGTATCCGCTGATGCTGATGTAGTTCCAGTGTGGGAGATTCTTTGTCGAATATACGATCATGTCTCGTATGATTCGAAGGTGAGCCTCGGGTGGGTAATTCCATTCCTTTTGAGCTATGTACTCCTTGAGGATATCAGTCTGAACCGTGCCTCTCAGCTGATCAGGTGGCACGCCCTGTTTCTCCGCAACGGCCAGGTACATACAAGTTAGCACAGCGGCCGGAGCATTGATAGTCATAGAAGTGCTGACCTTCCCTACGGGGATGCCCGCAAAGATCCGTTCCATGTCCTCCAGCGAAGAAACAGAAACACCGCACTTGCCGACTTCGCCGACTGATCGAGGATTATCTGCATCGTATCCGTACAGAGTGGGCATATCGAACGCTATGCTAAGTCCTGTTTCGCCATGGTCGAGGAGGTACCGGAGCCTGCGGTTGGTATCCTCAGGTGTTCCGAATCCTGAGAACAGTCGCATAGTCCAGATTCGCCCACGGTACATCGTCGGATAGATACCACGGGTGTACGGATAGCTGCCGGGAAATCCGAGATCTTCCATGTAGTCTTCCGATACGATATCCGCTGGAGTGTATATTGGTTTCAAGAGGATATCGGACGGATTCTCGAAAGCTGTCTTGCGCTCCGTGTTTTCTTTCAGCCAACTGCCAAGAGTCTGTCTCTCCCAGTTCTTCTGCGCAACAGCCAAGGCCCGCATTTGAATTCCTTGAACCTGAGTGGATCTTCTCTTAGATTTCGAGTTCAAAGCTTTCAGAGTCTTCTTCCAGAAGCCCTTACTATTGGTCGGAGGCATCGGCATACGTTGGCTCCTCACTCGTTCACACTCCATCGACACAAGCTATAAGCACTTCATCAAGACCCTTCTACGAGAAGATGCGTCATAGTACCAGAGGACGAGAAATGAAATCAAAAGAAGAGATGCGGACGGACTCCCAAATCCCCGTGGACGTCTTCTACCTATCGAATCGGCCAGCTTCTTCCCTCTTGGCCATGCATGTGGTTGTCGCGAAAGAAAGAGAAGTTTCGCCCGAGCTCTTGAAGTATACGGCAAATACAAACCAAAGATATCGTTCCAGGTCTAGCTAGTGACCAAACGCGAACGCGGAATTCGCTGAATGTTGTGATAGCGATTGAATGTCACGCGAGAGCGAAGTCTCAACGAACTCATAGAAGATGCGGTAAAGGGCGATAGAAGGTCGCTCCCCCGCCTGATCTCGAAGGTTGAGAATGATCGGGATGTGGCCAAGGAGACTATCAAGATACTCTACTCCCGAACCGGACGCGCCTTCGTCGTCGGGGTCACTGGTCCTCCAGGCTCGGGCAAGAGTACACTCATTGCTGCGCTCACAAAGGAGCTCAGCTCGGCAGGGAAGAAGGTCGCGATTGTTGCCATCGACCCTAGCAGCATGTTCTCAGGAGGCGCCCTCTTAGGTGATAGGATAAGAATGAACGAGCTTACTGAGGATCCGAATGTCTTCATCAGAAGCATGGCCACCCGGGGGTCCGGAGGTGGGCTTTCACGCGCCACGGCAGACGTAGTTAGGGTGCTTGATGCCGCATCTTGGAACTACGTCATAGTGGAGACCGTGGGCGCAGGTCAAACAGATCTCGACATAGTCGAACTGGCCCAAACAGTGATAGTCGTTGTTTCTCCAGGATGGGGAGATGAGATTCAAGCCTTCAAGGCAGGGCTCATGGAGATAGGTGATATATTCGTCGTCAACAAGTCGGACCTGGAAGGCGCGAACAGGATTCTGCTCGATATACGGGGCATGCTGCGCACTTATGGGTCCGAGCGAACATGGCAGCCCAAGGTGGTTCTGACAAACTCCCTCAAGTCGACTGGGATCGTCGAACTAGCCACCGCTATTCAAGAACATCAGGAATACATCGCGAAATCCGGCCTGGCCAAAGGGCAGCTAATGGATGGTGAAGCACAGCTTCTGGCAGCAATCCGAGAGGAGCTAGAGTTCGAATTCATCCCAGAACTGCGTCGAAACCCGACGTTCGCGGAATACGGGGAGAAGATCACGGAGCACGCGATGGATCCATACACGGCGGCAGCATCCCTCATCAGCGCGCTTAGACGAAAGTAGACACCAGTACACAAGACGATGTCTGCCTTTCTTCAGGTGCAGTGATGCACGAAGCATTCAGCTATGCCGAGACCTGGGCAAGTATTGCTTCGTACTGTTCGTCCTCGATTACTCCGGCTTGCAGCAGCCGACGAGCGATGTTGGAGATTGTCGTGAAGGCATGCAACTTTATTCCGGCGGCCGCGAGCGCAGGTCGTCCTCCCTCCTGGCGGTCTACTAAGACTATGGCATGTTCAACCCGTCCACCTTCGGCACGGATCGCTTCAGCAGCCTGCAGACTGTTCTTTCCCGTTGTTATGAGATCGTCGATCACTGCCACACGATCGCCTGGTAGCAGCGGTCCTTGAACTCTTCTCTCCTGCATGTGTGCCTTCCACTCTCTCCTGACATAGAGGAAGGGCTTTGCGAGTCGATAGGCGAGTATAGATGCGTATGGAACTCCTGCGGTGGGAACGCCTGCAACTCGGTCAAATGAAGAAATGCCGGCGTCTGACCTGATCAGCTCCTCGTAGATCTTAATCACCGTCCGGAGTGCTTTCGGGTCGCCCGGCACCAGCCTGAGATCGATGTAGTAGGGGGTCAGCTTCCCATTCTTGAGCTTGAAGAGACCGAACTTTATGGCTCCCGTCTTCATCAAGATAGAGAAGAGCTTGTCTTCGAGGTCCTGCGAGTCAGCTCCAGCGGCTCTCTTCTTGCGAGGACGGCCTGCCAGGACTTGTCACCATGACACCCATCATCGCGCTGTTTTAATTAGTTCTCCTGCTTTCTAAACGTGGCAACCTCGGACGACGACTTGCAAGCCTGATCGGGAGAAACAGAATTGGAGTTCTGGCTGTCCTACGGTAAGACCGAGGTGCCAGTAGCTGTACCGGACGAGAACCTGCTTGCGTTCCTGTCGCCGGCCGATGGCTTTCCCAGCCAGAACCTCGGCGACGCGATCAATGCCGCCTCGCAGTACCGCGTCGGCGAGCATGGCCTCTTCGAAGCAGCGAAGCAGGTCAACAGAACGGTCATCGCATTCAATGCGGACTCCCCGGCATCCACAGCGCTATCGAATCTCCTGGCAGAGGGGCTCTCGCAAGCCGGCGCCGCAGGTGTTCTCATGCTCGAGGGGGCCCATGACCCGACTCAGCCGCCGTCAAGCCCAGTGCTTCCTGAGAACATCTTGGATCGGCCAGCTCCTTTAGAGAGGCATGATCGGAAGACTTCCCGAGTTGTCAAAGTCGGTGAGCTTGAGGGCGGCGCCGAGGCGCTCGTTAACGAAGCCTTCGCGGCGGCTGATATAAGGTGCATAGTTACCAACGTCTCGGTTAACCCGCTCTGGGGCTACAGCGGAGGACCAAGTTTCCTGCTTTCCAGGCTGGCCGCGGAAAGCACAATTAGAACGTGCCTCGGTTCCACGGTGAAAAGAGCAAGGCTGCCGGCATTCTTGTCAGAGAATCCCACCTATGAGGCACTTCTTCTGTTCTCGAAGATGCTGAGCGTTGATTTCGCGGTTCATGTGGTAGAAGGGCCTGATGGAAAGGTAGCTGGAGTCTTCGCTGGAGACTTGATGGAAACATTTCAGCACGCGTGCGGGCTAGCCGAGAAGATGTTTAGACCCCCTCTTCGAGCAAGAGCAGACATCGTTATATCGAGTGCGGGAGGTTCGCCTTGGGACCGCACGCTGTTTGACGCGTCTCCTGGTGCCTTGATGGCATCAGCGGCTTGCAAGGACCACGGTATCTTGGTTCTTGTGGCAGAATGTGCGGACGGACTGGGCGGATTCGGCTCCGCAAGACTTGGATTTCGCGACGCAAAAGGGCAGACGACACACAGTCGAAAGGGGTTCAGCCTTGAGAGAGTGGTCGAGTATTCGTTCCAGAGACTCTGTGCAGACCATCGGGTGTACCTGGTTTCGACTTTGCCTGAACACAATGCCTCGTCATACGGTCTTCTCGCTGCAAGAAGTGTAGGAAGTGCGTATCAACGAGCGACCCGGCATGGTGGGAAGGATGCGTCTGTCGTACTCATTTCTCACGGTTGTCTCACCGTACCACTCATCGGCTAGGAATAATCCACGAGACTCTCGTGACTTATTAGCACGAAGTGCGTCTTGCCTAGCCGATCCACCGTTGAAAGCCAGAAGCTTGTTCTTGGTTCTTCTCGCGCTTCTGTTGATCTCTCGCTCCTCCTCGAATGTATCAGCCGAACAGCAGACCTCGACAAGCACCGCTCCGACACGAACCGCTTCATTTGACATAAAGGTTGTCTTGATCGGATTCGATCAGAAACTCATCGACAAAGACTACCTGAAAAGCAATTCTCCGGAAATGCGGTACCAGCTGTTTCAGATACCCGGCATAAGCACGAACACGCAGTACTCGCTAAAGTACGAATACGCCTTTCCAAGTGAATCCTTCACAAACGAGTTCGTGCAATTCCTTCAGTCTGCCGGAAAGACGGAAGTCCGTCAGAACGTCATTTGGAACATTTCGTATTCCAAGATCAGAACTGCCTACTATTGGAATTACACGCATTTTGCTGTGCAGAGCAAGAATACCTACTACCCAGCCGATGATGTCGAAGCGTGGCTAGTCCAACACCAGTCTGATTATGGCGGCTTTCCGAAGAACGGCTACGTACTGGCATTGGCAGATCTATCAACTCGCCTGCCGTCTACAACGCCCGGCGAATTCGAGCTTGCGCTACAGGGTAAGGATGTCGAGTTCACATCTCACTTCTACAACAAGACCTACGAGGATAGTGACCTCGGAATCAAGCTGAACCGAAGATACATGACCGCCTGGGGCGGCCACTCACGGTTCTTCTTCGCAGACCTCTCAGCTGGGCCTGAAGAGGCAGCTGAACAATTGCCAATACAACTTGCGTTTGCATTGAACTCTATCGACCTGTCGACTGTGTACGGGAAACTGTGGCTGAATCAGTTCCTTGCCGACTACGTGTGGGGTGCCGTCTACAACCTATTCACACCAGATTTTGTTTATCCCATCAACTATGCAAGGTCTTACAAGGTCAAGCTCGTGGTTATTGACAACCGAACGGATATCACGGATCCTCCGATAACCAAGACTTTCGACGAAGAGATCGCTGTCGAAGAGTTGCAGGCAGTGGTACCTTGGGCTAAAGTCACCGCGGAAACAAAGTACGTGCGTACCAGCGAATACCCAGACCTTCGGCGAGTCATAGTCGATTCAAGGAGCCCCGCCAAGTACGGTGCACCACCAGACTCGTTCGCTGTGGATGCTCGTCCGGTATACGAATGGCTCACCAGGAATCGTCAGGGACACATCAAAGATTTCATGGAAGTAAAGCAGGACATAGAGGAATACGACATTCCCGTTTTTGCGTTTGCCTTTAGCGGTGAGTACCAGTTCGGTTTCACCTACAAGGAGATGGTGGCGAAGGAGTTAGATTTTGATAGGACGATCTGGGGCGTCGCGCTCTATGATCTCGTCTTGATCAGTCATTCGACACACGATTTCAAGAGAGGCGATTTCGCGGAGCCGACGCAACCTGGGAAAGGGTTCGGGTTCACCGACACTGTAATTCATGAGGTCGGCCACATGCTTGGCCTGATGCATCCATTCGCCACTTCCTATGATCCAACTGAGAACTTCGTTGCGTCTGTTATGGCATACTACCCGTACGAGCAGAGTTTCAGCATCTTCGATCAGGACGCACTCCTTCGTGGCCAGGCCGATCAACTGCTCCGCGAAACAGCACGGCTCCTCGCCGAAACTCCCTACGTTTTAGTCAACCAAGGAGATCTGTCTGCCGCCAAAGCAAAAACCGAAAGTGCTGAGAAGGCCTATTCGACTATGAACTACGAAGATGCGATCAAAGATGCCGCCGATGCAATGTTCTCCGCGGCGAAAGCTCTCGCGATAGGGAGCGGATTCCTGCCCGCTGCGGTTCTGAGGCCTCTGGGAGTCGTTGGAGTTTTCGCCCTAGGCGTACTGGTCTCGTATCTCGCGTTCCGAAGGCGGGGAAGGCCCATGGTCCAAAGGATCGAGATGAGAGTTCCGCATGTCACCTTCTGCTTGACGTGTGGAAAGCAGCTGACGTGGATTCCAGAATATGGTCGATGGTACTGCTACAATTGCAAGAAGTACCAGTAGAGTGAGCACGGCGAAACGTCATATATCTTGGGGGATCTCATAGCCCAATCTGTTGTGACGACATTGGTGCGAATGCTCAAATCGTTCGAGTTGATTCGATCGAAGACTGGTAAGGAAGATGTGCTCATGGCCCGTCTCATGAAGCTTCCGCAGGTGAGGGAAACTCATCTGCTCGCGGGCGAATGGGACATCATGGCTACGCTCGCTTTCGAGGAAGAACCAGTCGACCCAAGAGAACGCCTGCTTGATCTGGTAACCGGAAAGATACGCAAGATACCACTCGTAAGAGACACCAACACGATTGTGCCCGCGATGTCGCGGATGCGAGAGACGCACCTGGCGCATCCAGAACGACGCGCATACGCGTTCGTATTCATAGCAACCAAGCTCGGGAAGGAACAGGAGGTCATGAACCAGGTCATGAAGTACAATGAAGTTGCCGAATCACACCTCCTTCTCGGAAAAGCTGACGTGCTAGTCGTCCTCGAGTTCGAGAAAGGCATTGTTCCTCCGGTTCCGGAGAGAGTTGCCAAGATGGTCACAGAGCAGATTGCGAAGATCGACAACATCCTAGAGACTGAGACGCTTTGTCCGATTAGATCTCTATTCAAGGAGTAGCCTGTCTCAGGAACCTTCAATCCTTCTATCGGCCATCAGCACATCCTACTCAACAAGTCGCCGAGTCCGCCCTTGCGATAGCCGAGCTCGCCTCCGTCGGCCACGGGTCGCTTTGAACTCCTCCGGAAACCACCCCTAGGGGGATGAAGGTGGAAAACCGGCTTGACACCCATTTCCCACAATTTGGTGAGTGTGAACTTTCCCGAGTAGAGGGCTGAGAGAAGCTCGCGAAGTCCAACAAGTTTTGCCTTTTCCTTCACAAACCTGTCAGTGATGCCTAGCCCATGCGTTGTCCTAGCCCGATTTGACAGTAGCAATTCAAGGTCCTCCTTCCTGGCCTCACCCCATGTGATGTGGTCCTTGATTCTCTGAAGCATGCCCCTGACGGACGGATTGTCCCGAAGCAGGACCGCGCTGAAGCGAGTTCTCATCCTAAGTTGGTTCAGTGTTAGTTCTTCCGGGTGCTTGACGTTCGGGGCGCCGTCAAGTCGAACTGCAATCAGATAGCGCTCAACAGGCTCGGGCTCTTTCTCGACGACTTTCTCGACAGGCTTGGGAGCCGGCGCCCCCACTCTAGAGGGGGCGCGCCGTGGCTTTGCTGGTTTCTTTGGAGGCTTCTCCGCTTTCTTCTTCTCCCGCCGGGGACGTGCGGCCTTCGGCTTCTTGCTCAACTATGCTCACGTTGTCCTTTCAAAGGAATGCGAGATCTTCTCACGCACTTCTTCGAAGTGCGCGGGGATCTCCTCAGGCTTAAGGTTGCGTCTCAAGTAAGCAGAGAAGCGTTTTTGGTATGCGTCGGCGTTCTGAGAAAGCATCTTTGCGTAGCCGGCTATGTGTTCTCCTCGCAGTCTTTCTTTGGCTGGAAGTATGTCGCTGCTGTGAGCGATCTTCATTCCGGAGTCTACGGCTCCGTTTACCGCAGCAAATAGTCGCGAACCCTTACTAACGGACCTTGTTCCGATGTCCAGTATGGCCGTCTCGACTCCCTTGCTCTTTGCTCTATACCCAGCCAAGCTGCCCGTGAGGTACGCTGCAGGGACGTTCCCTCCAGGGCCTTTCCAGGAGTACTCTTTCAGCTCTGAGGAGTGTGCGGAGGCGAGGACTTTGTCACCTGTCGCTTGAGCTTCGATGATTTGGACCCTGATATGCTTGTTAGCAGGTCGAACGACCAACCTAGGCAGGCCTGATAGGACGAGTTGCTTTCTCCTCGCGTAATTGGTTGTTGAGTTTCTTCTCCTTCGGTAGGGAAGATTGTATTGCGACCCTTTGGCCATTTTGAATCTGCTCTAGTCAATCATCTAGTATATGTACGCAAGTAGTCTGCCGCCGACCTTGCTTTCCTTAGCGTCTCGTTGGGAGAACACTTCGCCCGGCGTGCTCATGATCAACAGCCCGACATCCCTAGAAGGTAGGAACCTTTTTTCCCACGCCTCTATCCTGTCCGACTTTACAGAGTAACGGGGTTTGATGACGGCACAACTGTTGATCCGACCGAGGAGTTGGACTCTGAACTTGCCGGATCGTCCGTCGTCGATGTACTCGAACTCTCCGATGTACCCGTTCTTTTGCATCACTCGCAGGACCTGCCCCATCAGCTTCGAGGCCGGCCAAACGAGGCATTCATGCTTGTGTCTTCGCTCGTTGTTGTTCAGCGTGGAGAGGGCGTTAGCTAGAGGATCCAGCAAGGTCAACTGCAGTCTACTCCGATCGCATCCTTCTCTTCGAACGGCCACTCTGTCTGGCCGCTATCAGGCCTACCTTTCGGCCGGGTGGAGCATGTCTTGAAACCGTTGTGGGCTTCCCTGCGTGTTTGTGGCGTCCTCCGCCGTGCGGGTGTGAGGCCGCAACCATGGCTTGTCCCTTTGTTATCGGCCACAACCTTCCCTTTGACCTCAGCCAGTGCTTCCTTGTTCCAGCCTTCAAGAACGGCTTCTCCGCTCGGCCCGCCCCGCCTACAACACCAATCGTGGCCCTGCAGTTGTCCGCCATATAGACGGAAGCTCCGGAAGGTAGCCGAAGTTCTGTTTCGCCAGGCCTATGCGCAACAACCATAGCGTAACTCCCCGACGCCTTTGCGATCTTGCCTCCATCTCCAGGTTCTCTTTCAACATTGCAGATCATCGTGCCCTCAGGGATCTTCCCCACTGGGAGTATGTTGCCGATCTCTGGGGGAGATTCAGCGCCGCGAGAGATTGTCTGGCTGACGAGGATTCCTTCGGGAGCGCTCAGGGAGCATGACTTTCCGTCAGAGAACTGGACGAGTGCAAGCGGTGACCCGCGACCGGGATCATGCATGATGTCGACAACCGTCCCGTCTACGCGCCCTGCGGCATCCGTTACCATCAAGGGCGGATAGGAAGCAGGCGCGATTCTTCGGTAGACGTGCGCCCTGAATACAGAGCCGCCTCTCCCTCTCCTCTGAACGCGTATTCGCTTGCCCATCTCTGCTTCCTCAAGACGACCTGTACCTTCTCGGCTGCGAACCATGACTTGCTCAAGAGGCCGGTCAGCCGAGTCTTTCGACTCGGTCACACCCGGAATCGAAATAAACGTTGCGGTCAGTCACGGCGAATTGAGAAGGTGGGGCTCGGCTCTGGTTTCAACGATCACGTGTTTCTCCAATACCAGCTCTCATCATCGCCCGGTCGAATCATATGTTCCTACGGAGAAAAGTGTGTCGGAATCCCGCGTGCAAAAGGCTGATACACCGATCGCTCACGCATTTCAGCTGTCAACCCAGAGGCTTGGTCAATCCACCCCTGTCTTCTACCTTACTCATTCTGCTAGTTCCATGCATGAGGATCGCTGGAGCCACGGCCGCGCTGCACATGCAATCGATCTCTGTCTTCCCCACTTCGAACTCTTTCGCCGCAGAGGTCGTGGCTGCAGAGGACTCGAAGGGACGGATTAACACTGCTTGGGTTGATCAGAGCGGTGGGTCTGCCGGCCCAGGAAACTCGCCTATGGCACTGGCCGTGCGACCTAGAAATGATAGAGCGAAGGAGGCATACCTTGTTGAGAGCTCCGCCTCAATCTATTCGCTCGACATGACGATATACGAGCTAGATGATGCTCACATTGTCTGGGTAAGCAGATCTTCCGGCGCCACCGAGACCCGGAGCCAAACCGAGCGTCTCGAAACGCGGCACCCAATTAGCGTGGTTTGCTATCTTCGTGCGTACTCGACTGGACTATTTTGGGGTTCTCCAAAGTTGGTTCTCGACTCACAAGCTGACTCTGTGTGGGCATCAATCACTTTGGCATACGATTCAACATTGTACCTCGCATGGACTGAGGCTCCTAGACTCAGTTCGATAGACATCGCGTCGACCGCATAAAGGGGGCCCATCCTGGAGTAACTCTCTCTGAGCTGGAGTCCGTCATTCCCAGCACCTTCGATCTGGCTTCAAACCTTTGGATCCTCGAAGCGTCCAGAATTATCCACTCGATCAGATGAGGAACAAAGCACAGATTCTACTACCTGAGGTCTGCCGGTCGGGGCAAATCATACCTCGACGACTTACGCTAATCTATCATACACTTTGTGCGGGACAAGCCCGGTATTGCTGAGGCCGAGGTTGCACGACGTCTCAGGCTAAGTCAACAGCTAGCGAACTATCACTTGAAGCTTCATTGCGAAACCAAGGTGCTCTCCGCTATATGTCATGAGGTGTCAAGCGACATTTCACATCAAACTCACAACAATCGGAATGAGGCCAAGGAATGTGGGAGCAGATATGCCCCCCGCGTATCCTTTCCTGAGAGCAACCGCGAAGTTAATCAGATATCCAGCCAGCACAAGAAGCACAGTCCATAGCAAGACATCAATTGTGAAGTGGACGTATACATGGGCAGGAAGCGAGGAGTTGAATATGAAGTCGCCTACACCTGTTTCCAATTGTGCTGACCTGTAGGCAATTTTTTGCATCGCAGATTCCTTTGAAAGCTCTCTGACGATGCTTGTTACCAATCCTGAGGAGGTTACAAAGAGATCGTATGCCCCGACCGTCGTCAGAACAACTATGAACGTGATCGATGAGAGTCCAATTCCAACAAAACCACCTACTATCGATCCGTAGACAACATATATGATGTTCCTCGCAATAGGACTGAGAGAGCCTGTGATAAGGAAAATTGCAGAGAAAACAGAAACATATACTGAGAGGAGAATTATTAGGGCGACGGCAAGCGCATTTGTCTCCTTGACGACGCTTAGGAGTATTGCTTGACTTGCTATCAGGACGAGTACTCCAACAGCGGGACCGAATACAGCTCCGAGAAGAAGCCTCGCTTCGAACTCTCTTTTCTTGATTAGTAGGGTGTAGAAGACGGTGGTTCCGGCCAGTCCGAGCAACGCCAGAGTGACAGCCATTCCAACCTCTTCCAGGCCGCGGAATGTTGAACTCGTCGTGAAAGACGGCATCCCCGAAATCAAGAAAATGTGAGCGAAGCCGAGAGAAATCGCCATGGAAGAGAAGGCCAGCAGAAAATACTCTCTGGCCAATGATGCTGTCGTTGTCATCTGTTCGCTCTCCTTATTCCCGATTCAAGCAAGATCTTCTTTTCATCTGAGCCGACTGCCCATAATCTGTAGCATCTCAACAAGATTCCCCTCCGTTCTTGCCACAACGACGCATAGCCGGTGAAAAATATGTCGCAGGCTGCATAACCTGAGATGAATCCTGTCACCACCACAATCCAGGTAGTGGGATCCAGAAAGCGTGTCAGCAGGAGAGGTGCGGTCAAGACAAGTATGAAGGAAAGAGCCGTTGCCACAGCCTTTCTAAGCTCTTGCCCGCGAGAGCCAGCCGGTTTTCTGCAAGTGCCGAGCATAAGCAGTTCCTGCACCTGTCGGCGAAATGAGATTAGACGGGGAAGAAACGTCAACATGAGGACCAGCGCGAAGACGACGCAGAATTCAGCTGCGATTCCAGGTGACAAGGCACCGGCTGTGTAAAGAACAAAGGCAAGAATCGAAAGTGAGAGGAGGCCTCCCGACATGATGATCCTTCTTGCCTCAACCAAGCCTTTTTCCTCGTCTCGCCTAATCGCCCGGGGCTGCTCTTGATCGCTATTCATGATGTTCAGGCACACTGGATTTTGTGGAAAGAATTAAATATGATGCGCCTCCAGCCTTCGACAGAAGATAGCCAAGCGCAAATCAGGTGATAACCTTGAAGCAAATACAAACTTTGGCTGCGGCTCTTCTTCTGATCGCCCTGATGCTAGCAGTCTCTTACAGCCCAAGTCAAGTCATGGCGCAGAAGCCCGTCACTTGGACACTAGATGGCCCCCACGCTAACGAAATTCGATTCGTCATCTTCGGCAGCACTGAAGCTGAGATCCCGGCTCTCAAAGCAGGAGACGTAGACTTTGGACCTGAGCTGGGACTTCCGGTTGAGCGACTGCCAGATGTCCAGAACGATCCCAACATCAAGATGATTCAAGGCGTAGAGCAGGGAGTGTGGGGATTCTCGCTTCAGTGCCAGCGATACCCGTTGGATATAGTGGACTTCAGACGGGCTATACGATTGCTGAGCGACAAGGATACGATGGTAAGTGAAGGATTACATGGGCAGGGAGTCGCGCTGGACGGCTACCTCGGACCGGGCTACGGCAAATGGTACAACCCGAACCTGCCCAAGTCAGAATTCAATCCAGAAAAGGCAGCTCAGATTCTTGACAAGCTGGGTTTCACCTTAGGACCAGACGGTAAGAGGATTGACCCGAAGACAGGCAAGACGATGAGGCCGCTGCTGATCTATGCACGCGAAGAACACGCCCACCGAGTCTTCTCCGTTCAAACGCTCGCAAAAGCATTCGATCAAGTAGGCATACCCTACGACCTGAAGATCGTGCCGAGACGTGTAACCTCGGTGGAAGTGTTCGAGAAACAGGAGTATGACATCTACACAGCAGGCTGGGGTGGCGGGCCGGATGTGGACTGGTTGTATGACAATTTCTACTCAGAGAGTCCGCCGACGATGAACTTTGAGCTCTATAAAAGCGCGAGGGCAGACGAGCAACTTAAGCTCCTTAAATTTGGCTCCGACCCGGAGAAAGTCAAGGAGGCCGCATGGAAGGCCGTGGAGATCATAGAGGACGAGGCAGGGTTCATTTCGCTATACGCGCAATACTACATAAGCGCTTACAGAAGTAACATAAAGAACGTGATAGACCTACCCTGGTGGACAGGCGTAGTCAATTTCGAGACTTTTCTAACAGCGTACCTTGAAGGAAACGAGTACACCGGTCCTCTGAGGGTTGCCTGGTCTTCGGACCTCACTCAGCCAAGCCCCATGTTTGAGATCAACTGGTGGTGGGACACGATGGTAGACTCAGTGATCTACGATACGCCGATAAATCCCGACCCCAATACCTTTGGGGAGATGCCGTGGATGGCAAAATCTTGGAAAGTGGAACCTTGGACCGCACCAGGCAATGTGCCCGGGCTGAAAATTACATTCAATCTACGCGATGACATAAAATGGCACGACGGCACGCCTTTCACGGCTGAAGACTTAACCTTCACATGGGAATATGCAAGGGACAAGCAAAACCCAGTGTACATCTCATACGTGACGAACCTTGTCAGCACAGAGGCACCTGACAAGTACACAGCTGTAGGCTATACGAACACGACAAGTTACTGGGCGCTTCACTGGCTCGGCTGGAATATTCCAGCCATACCTAAACACATATGGCAGGACGTCGCCGATCCGATCACGTATCAGCCGGTCTCGGAAGGCAAGCTGATAGGGACAGGCCCCTTCATGTTTAAGGAGTACAAGCCCGGCGAATACTTCATCGCTACCGCCAACCCCAACTACTTCCTGAAGCCCGCTGGAAGCACAATCGGCTTCCCGAAGCTGACCCTAACACAAGGAGACACAAAGGCGCTAACATCTACTCCACTCACTGTCAAGGTGGACACGACAGTTACTCCCATCACGAATGGAACCTATACTCTCACAGTCATTGACAGCACAGGATCCGTGGTGAAGACCTTCGCTGGCACCGCAGGATCAGACGGCACTTACTCTACTACACTTGATACGGCCGACATTTCGCCAGGAGCGTACACGGTCCTCGCTGAACTCGCTGGGACCGCGGGCGGCAAACCTTTAGGATCTACTGAGACCTACCAACTTGTAGTTGAGGCGAAGCCTTTCTTGACTCCAACAGTGATTGCGTCTATCGTTGCCGTCATCGTAATCATCATCGCCGCAGGCTACGTCGTAATCAGAAGAAGACCCAAGAAAACGCCTAAATAGACGCCAATCTCCCTCCTTTTTTTCCGTCTCTTGTTCAGTAGCGGGCTCGGTGGACCTATGGGTTTAAGGCTCTTCATTCTGAAGAGAACCGCCTACATGCTGATAACAATATTCGCCATAATGACCCTCAATTTCGTCATCTTCAGGCTCATGCCAGCAAATCCGGTCTTGTTAGTCGCGGACGCCGTTCGTCTTCGCCCAGAGCAGTACCAAAGGCTCATGCAGCTCTATGGTTTCGATCGGCCGCTGTGGGAGCAGTATGTGAAATACGTAGTCGAATCATTCCAGGGATTCTTCGGCTACTCCTACTATACTCAAAGACCCGTTGGCGTGGACATCATGGAAAGACTACCCAATACTCTATTGTTGATGGGTACTTCAACAATCCTTGCAGTCCTAGTTGGCATGGCGGTGGGAATCGTTGCCGCTGCAAAGCGAGGCAGCTTGGTCGACGTCTCCGCGATAACATTCGGATTCATCGGATACTCTGTGCCGACCTTCTGGCTTGGAATAATCTTTCTCTTGATCTTCGGATACTACTTGAGAGCCTTTCCCCTCCGAGGAACCGTGAGTGTTCCTCCTCCCACCGATCCGCTTCTACTCGTATTCGATACCCTCTGGCACCTGACACTTCCCGCTCTGACTCTGGTTATCATTCAGTTCGGGGGCTTTGCGCTCGTCATGAGAGCCGCGATGATGGATACTTTGACCGAAGACTACATCATGATGGCGAGAGCAAAAGGCCTTGAGGAGCGCACAGTCCTATACAAGCATGCCTTGAAGAATGCCATGCTCCCCATGGTTACAGTGATTGCCCTGTCGTTCGGCTTCATTCTAACCGGGGCCATACTGACGGAGACAGTCTACTCTTGGCATGGCTTGGGAACATACATTTGGAGCTCGATTCAAGGCAACGACTACCCCGCCCTGCAAGGGATCTTCTTCATAGTATCCGTCATGGTCGTTATCTGCAACTTCGTTGCCGACATAGCGTACGGAATTCTGGATCCCAGAGTCAGATTCGGATAGAGGCCCAATGAATTGGAGAGTAAGAGGGCCGTCTATATCAGGAATGCGAAAAAGTTCCTTAGACGCTACGCTAGAAGCCCCATGGGAATTTCAGGAGCTGCAATCATCCTCTTCTTCGTGCTGATGGCAGCGCTTGCGCCATACATTACGCCCTACGATCCGATCTACTCGATGGGCCTAGCTGAGTACAGAGCAAAGCCCGAGTGGCTTGCTAATGCCGGAAACCTGGAGTTAGCTCGAAATATGTCTCCGGTGACAGATTCAGGATTCAGTCAGCCTTCTTCGATCCAAAGTTGGACAGTAACTCAAAGCTCATCTTCTGCGCGAATTCTGTGGAGCGAAGCTGAAGGGTATCCCGGAATCCTAGGGGGAGACCGCGGCAGCGGTCCGGGAGCAATACTAGTTGAGGTAAAATCCTCAGGAGCCGAGAACGACACGGTCGCATTGAGCTATCCTTTCAGCTATCCGTATGCGCCGATGAGAAGGTTTGGTGTCCATGTGGCCTACAAGGGCCATGTTGAAGGCGTAGCCTCGTACAGCATCCAGGTCATAGTTGGACCCATGAACGGCGAACAGTTCATACTGTGGGAATCCGGGAGTCAGTCTGGCGATACGGATTGGAAGATTCCCAAACCGCCAATCGATTCGACCGATGCCTCGTTGAAGATCCGTGTCTTTGGGGACATATCCGTTGATCCTGGTCGGATAATCTTTTCGAAGCCGGGCCAGTACGCAATAGGTGTACGGGTATCCTTGCAACTAGCTCAAGGATCAACAGTGCAGGTTTTCCTCGACGATATTAGCCTGCGGGTGTGGGGAGACGTATTCGGGCTCTTGGGCACGGACAATTATGGAAGAGACATCTTCACGCAACTCACGTATGGTAGCAGGCTTTCGCTGATCATTGGGATCCTCTCGGCTGTCATAGCGGTTGCATTCGGTCTGCTTGTAGGACTCTTCTCTGGCTACGTAGGGGGCAGAACTGACGAGGTACTAATGCGAGTAAATGACATACTTCTCACGATCCCGGGCCTACCCCTGCTTATGGTTCTCGTCGCTGTCATTGGACCTAGCATCTGGAGCATAGTGATACTCATAGGTTTCCTGGGCTGGATGGGCATAGCTAGGCTAATCCGGTCTCAAGTACTCACCCTGAAAGAGAAGACCTACGTTGAAGCCGCCAGGGCGTTAGGTGGCGGAACTAGACACATCATCGGGAGCCATTTGGTGCCGAATGTCATGACTATGGCGTATACCCAACTTGCGCTCACAGTTCCGAACGCGATCGTCACCGAGGCTGCGCTGAGTTTTCTCGGGCTTGGCGACCCCTATGTTCAGACCTGGGGAAAGATGCTGCATGACGTCGAATACTACGGAGCAATAACCGAATGGTGGTGGGCGGTTCCTCCGGGACTCTGCATAGCATTCCTCTCACTTGCATTCGTCCTCGTAGGATACGCACTCGACGAGATACTCAACCCCAAGCTTAGGAGGAGATAGATCGAGTATTGGCTCTGCTCAAGGTCGAAGACCTGACCATGCACTACGATACGATGGAGGGAGAAGTCAAAGCGGTCGACGACGTATCGTTCACGGTTGAAAAAGGAGAGGCTGTCGGACTTGCTGGAGAGTCAGGCTGCGGCAAATCAAGTGTTGCCTTAAGCTTGCTCAAGCTACTTCCATACAACGCGAGAATACTCAAAGGCAGAGTCGAACTTGCGGGCACGGACATCCTTTCAATGAACGAAACAGAGTTTCGCAGGAGCATCCGCTGGAAGCGAATCTCAATGGTACCTCAAGCAGCCATGAATGCGCTAGATCCTGTATTCAAAGTCGGGGATCAAATCGCAGAAGCAATAATGCTTCATGAAGAGGTCACTGAGGAGGAAGCAAGAGCAAGGACGATGAGGCTTCTAGAGATGGTTGGGATAGATCCTTCGCGAGCCGATCATTATCCGCACGAATTCAGCGGTGGAATGAAGCAGAGATCGATGATCGCGATGGCCTTGGCTTGCGCTCCGGACCTAATACTTGCAGATGAACCGACCACGGCTTTGGACGTAATAATCCAGTCCCAAGTGATCAAGGTCTTGAAGAACCTACAGAAGAGTCTGGGCCTATCCATGATCCTGATTTCGCACGATCTTTCTGTCGTAGGGGAAACATCTGACAAAGTAGCCGTCATGTACGCCGGAAACATCTGCGAGTATTGCAGCAGTCGAGAGCTATTCGAGAAGCCTCTTCACCCGTACACGGAGGGACTACTGTCGGCGTTTCCGAGAATCAGGGGATCAAGAGGCAGACTAGTTTCAATTCCCGGCAATCCTCCTCAGCTGATTGACCCCCCAAAGGCATGCAGGTTTCACCCTCGCTGCCAGTACGCTAGACCTGTCTGCTCGGAGATAGACCCCGATACGCAGGAAACGAGGCCCGGGCACTGGACTGCGTGTCACAAGGCAAACAACCACCCCAAGTATTGAGGTCTCTAACATGAACGATCTTTTGCTGAACGCCGTTGGACTGAAGAAGTATTTTCCTATTAGCAAGGGTTTCCTCACCAGACTGACGTCGAGGGAAGAGGCTTACGTGAAAGCAGTGGACGGCATTTCATTCGGGGTTGAGGAAGGCACTGTCTATGGTCTCGTCGGAGAAAGCGGATGCGGAAAGACAACCACGGGTAGATTGACATTGAGGCTCATCGAGCCGACGAGTGGAAGCATCTACTACCGTGGCAAAGACATCAGTTCAATCCCAGACGATGAAATGAGAACTCTCAGACGCGAGATGCAGATAGTATTCCAAGACCCATTTGACTCAATCAATCCCAAGATGACGGTTTTCGATGTCATATCAGAGCCGCTGAATATTCACTCAATCGAAGCGAGCGAATCAGAGAAAGTTGACCTTGTCTCGAAGGCGCTCGAGAGCGTGCAGGTAGTACCGCCTCAGGACTATCTCTTCAGGTACCCACATGAGCTCAGTGGTGGACAGAGGCAGAGAGTCGCCATTGCGAGAGCGCTGATTCTGAGGCCGAAGTTTATTGTCGCGGATGAGCCTGTCTCTATGCTTGATGTCTCGATCAGAACAGAGGTCTTGAATCTAATGCTAGACCTAAAGACCGACCTGGGGTTGACCTATCTTTTTATCACACATGATTTGGCGATCTCAAAGTACGTCGCAGATCAGATCGCGGTCATGTATCTCGGAAAGATCGTGGAGTACGGGCCGACTGAGGAAATAGTAGACAATCCAGGGCATCCGTACACTCAAGCCCTGCTGGTAGCGGTTCCGACCCCTGAAGTGCGAGCCGAAGACAAGGAAATTCCTATCAAGGGAGAGACCCCCAGCCCAATCAATATCCCTCCCGGGTGTCGATTCCATCCGCGATGCCCATATGCGTTCAACAAGTGCAGGCAGGTGGAACCTGAGCTATTTGAGTTTAGGGCGAAACACTTCGCTGCATGCTACCTTCTCGAAAAAGCCTGACACGCTCGAACCGGGACCGCACTCGGACTCCTAGCAAGCCGTGGGAGAAGACTTGCCTTTCGCACCCTTATTGGAATTCAAAGCATCAGAAGCATCGGCTTCCTTTGCGTCAGGACACGCCGTAAGCGGTGGGCTTACCTAGGAGGTGTGGCCAGTAGAGTTCAAGGCCACAAGAGACGTTGGAACAGAATTGTCAGCAACGCGCGCGCTATTCGCCTTCTTGCTTGCGTACGCCTTTTCTCTACTGTTCCTCTGGAAGGGCGATCCCCGATTCTCTCTAAAGTACAAGAAGGCGCCCTCTTTCCATCATCTCCTTCTCATGTCCATGATTGGTACGTCAGTTTTGCTTGGTTTACTTGTGGTTTCCAACGTTTTCTTTGGTCATGATCTGGTGACCGTTTTTGGTATTGACCATATGGCTCTGCGATGGGATGATATCCTCTGGGGGCTTGTTTCAGGCTTCGGTCTTATCCCTTTGCTCCTATCCGTAGAGGCGTCCGTTTCAGCTTTCCGTCATAGCGTTCTCAGAAGATCCGAATCGAGAAGGGAGGAGCAGCTGAAGAGAATCATATTTGGGTCTATGCCTAGGTCCCAAAGCCTAATGCTCGCGCTGCTGGCTGCTACCTCGTTGAAGGCGGCATTTTTTGAGGAGCTCATCTTCAGGGGATACTTGCTTACCAATCTAATGTTGCTGTTTTCTCCGCCAATTTCAATAGTTGCTCAGGCGCTAGTCTTCTTCCTCGGGCATTTGTACCAAGGTGTTTACAATGCTGTGATGCCATTTACGCTTGGTACGATCCTAGGGCTTGTCTTCTATCTAACCGGTTCACTAACAGCTGTCATGATCGGCCACTTTGTGGCCGACATGATCCTGTTGGCTATCCAGGCAATTGCGATGGGAAAAGGACGCCTGCAAATCGGTTCTCCTCGCCGAGCCGTCTGACTCGTTACTAGTGTTGGCCTTGCTCGACTCTTACGCCGCGCAGCTCGCGTTGGCCGTCACTCGCCATACTGGAACCTGACTTACTCGAAGACCCCTTTCTATTGATAGCGCGTGAAAAGAGGTGCCCAAGGGATCTACTTCAGAGCAGCCTATCGCATGTCTAGCTCTAGTCGACACCATGCCATGTTTAGCCTTAAGGTGGCAAGAGTAGGCACCCGAGGCTGTCGCACTCATCAGCTCCCATGGACGCGTTCATTTAGGCGAGAGCGCTTGCACTTTGGATGCGGCCAGGAGCACAGCGTCAACCACCTTCCAGTAGCCCGTGCATCTGCAAAGGTTGCCTTCAATGGCCTTCCTAATTTCCCGTTCAGTTGGATTCGGCACTCGGTCTAGTAGACTCTTGACCGTCAAGATGAGGGCCGGCGTACAGTATCCACATTGTATGGCGTTCGCCTCAACGAACGCTTCCTGAATCGGATGAGGCGTGCCTTCCTTCGCTAGGCCCTCGAGTGTCAGAATCTGTCTACCTTCCACTCTTGGGGCTAGGATTAGGCATGATGGTACAGGGGCTCCATCAAGAAGAACGGTGCAGGCTCCGCACTCTCCTGTCTCGCATCCTCTCTTCACGCTTGTGAGGCCCAGCTGTCTGCGAAGTAGATCAAGTAGGAGTGTGTTCGGTTCAGCTTCCACGCTGACTGGCTTGTCATTTGCGATAAAGCTTACGGAGATTCGGTTGCTCATCAACTCTTGCTCGCTCCCATGAGTGCCTCTATCGATTTCCGGACTAGGAGACTAGACATTGCTGTGCGATAGTCGGCTGAGGCCCTCACATCGGAGATCGGCGCCACCTCCGCGGCGACGAGCTCGCCGGCTCTTATACCCGTCTCCACGTCAAGCTTCGCCCCTTCTAACATCGCCTCGGTCCTCTTGGGACGCAAAGGAACAGGTGCGACCGCTCCTAGGGCGATCCTTGCCCTACACATCTCGCCTCCGTCCACATCGAATGTGGCTGCCAAGCTGACTATCGAGAGAGTATTGCCGCTTCTTCTACCGAGCTTGAAGTAGGACCACTGCGCTTCCCGCGTGGGAGCCTTGAAGGCTACCTCGGTCACTAGTTCAGCTGGGTCAAGTGCCGTTTGACCAGGCCCTTCGAAGAATTGCTCCAATGGGATATCTCGCTCCCGAGAGGCGGATTTCGTCCTGACACGAGCACCAAGCACCATAAGCGGAGGGGCGGTGTCAGCGGCGGGAGACGCATTGCAAAGGTTCCCCCCGATCGTTCCGATGTTTCGAATCTGCCAAGACGCGAATTGGTCCGTAGCTCTAGCGAGGATTGGGGCCATCCTTGTGATGAGTTCCGATCCCTGAATGCTCGCTATACGCGTGAGCGCTCCAATCCTGACGAGTTCTCGATCAGCAACTATGTAGTCTAGCTCCTTCAGATGTGCCAAGTCCACTATGTGTCCAGGAGCTGCCTTTCGATCTCTCATCTGGACGATCAGATCCGTCCCCCCAGCTAGGGGTTTGGCTTTCCCGTTGTAGTTCTCAAGCAGTTCCAGGGCGTCTTGCAGGCTGGCCGGTCTGTGGTATTCAAACTGAGGAATCAAAGGTGCCTTATCCCCCATCTACCGCAGGGACTAGGTGGACGAGATCGCCGTCCTTCAGGGCTATCTCAAGGGCCCCCTGTAACCTATGTCCAACCTTGTTCACATAGACGAGGCAGTAGGGCATGACTCTCCCACCCTCCTCTGTCAAGGCTTGCCGAAAAAGGGGGCCGAACATTGTCGCGAGACGCTCCACAACAGCACGGACACTATCAGCTTCGAGTTGAACCTCATCTCTCCCCGCAACAGTTCTAAGGAATCCATAGAGTCTGACGTTGATGGCCATGGAGTACCTTCACCCACGCTCTTGATGCTTCTTCAGTGCGAAAAACACCTTTTCAGCGGTCATAGGTAACTCGCGGATCCTCACGCCCGTGGCATGGGAGACAGCATTCGCTATGGCGGCAGCTGCGGGTATGAGCGCCATCTCCCCCACGCCTTTCGCCCCTAGTGGACCATATCTGTATGGATGCTCGAGAAGGATTGACTTCTCTATCACTGGTATATCCATCGAAGTTGGTATCACATAGTCCGTGAAGTTAGGATTGAGAACACATCCGTCATGAATGATCACGTTCTCCATGAGAGCATATCCGAGGCCCTGTACGATACCTCCGTGAATCTGCCCGTCTACAAGTGCCGGGTTGATCACTCTGCCCACGTCGGCCACTGGATACACTTTCAGCACGGTTACTTGACCAGTGTCTATGTCAACCTCGACCTCGACGACGTTAGCCACGTAACTGTAGACGATGTAGGCTGTTCCCTGGCCTACCTCATGATCAAACGTTCCCTTAGGCCCATAGAAGTGTCCGTAGCTCGAAAGTTCAACTCCCTTTCGAAAGGCTGCCTCGATGAGATCCCTCCATTCAAGTACCTTGCCCCTATCCTTCCTCGAATAGGCCTTTCCATCTTTGATCTCGATGTCTTCAAGATCGCACGCCAACAGCTCGGCCGCCAATCTGTTCAGCCTCTCCCTAATGCGGGTTGCAGCCACGAGGGCAGCGGTGCCCCCCATCATCGTTCCCCTTGAACCGTGCGTGGGTCCGCTGTCAGGAACCGAGCTCGTGTCAGGAATGTCGATACGGATATGGCTGATCGGCGCGCCCAGAATTTCGGCAATCGTCTGGACGTGGCCCGTATGGCTCCCTTGACCCATCTCGGTGATTCCAGTCCTGTAGAGGACGGACCCATCTCGGTAGATGATTATGGAGCCCGCAGACCAATCGGGAACGCCCCTGCTTGTACTTATCCCATGCCAAGCTGCCCCTACCCCGATCCCTCTTCTTCGATTGCCCACTTGATCTCGATATTCTTGGCGTTTCTTCGACCAGCCCGAAGACTCTCGCGCCGCTCTAAGGACATCCTCGGCACCTACGGAGTGATCCAATAGTTGACTCGTCGCTGTGAGCGAGCCTGGGCGGAGCACATTCTTTAATCTGAACTCTATCGGGTCCATTCCCAGTTTCTCGGCAACCTCATCCATCTGGCTCTCAACTGCGAAGTGGACTTTTGCATTGCCGAAACCGCGGAATGAGCCGCCGTACACCTTGTTGGTGTACACAAGCGAGCCACCAACCTCGACATTGGGAACCTCGTACGGGCCGGTGATGTGCACAGTCATCCTCCAGAGGACAAAGGGACCTCGATTTGCATAGGCCCCTCCATCGAGGACAATTCGCGCCTTGACCGCCATGAGCTTCCCGTCTGACCTCACGCCTGTCTTGTAGTCTATTCTCGACGCGTATCTCTTGTTGTGCTCTACGATGGATTCTTCACGTGAGTGAACAAGCATGGCCGGCCGCCTCGTTTTGAGCGCAACCAATCCAGCCCTTGCGCAAACTTCCGCTCCCACATCATCCTTGCCTCCGAAGGCACCTCCCACAACAGCTGAGACAATCCTGACTTGGCTGTGTCTCAGACCAAGCGCCCTGGCCACAGTACCATGCACAACGAAAGGGCTCTGGATGGACCCTATGATGGTAATGCCGCTCGGATCTGGAGTTGCAACCGCGCATTCAGGCTCGAGATACGCGTGCTCCTGAGGCTGAGTTGCATACGTGTTCTCCAGTATGAAATCAGATTGATCAAAGCCCTTAGCCACGTCACCTTTCCTCAGTCTGGTGGTTGACGCTATGTTCGATCCGTGTTCCTCATGCACGAGTACTGATGAGGTCATCGCCTCGATCGGGTCATAGACTGCTGGAAGGGGCTTGTAGTCCACGGACACCATCTCTGCCGCTTCTTCAGCAATGGAGGGATTCTCAGCGGCGACGAGCGCAATCGCTTCACCTGAGAACCTGACCTTAACGTTGGCTAAGAGGGGCTGGTCGGGGAGAGCGTAACCGATCTCATTTATCCCCGGAACATCCCTGGCCGTGAACACCCCGACCACGCCTTGAGCGGCCAACGCCCCGCTGGCATCAATGCCCTTGATCAGGCCATGAGGATGCTTGCTCCGAACGCTCTTGATCCACACCATCCTGTCAAATGAGTAGTCCTCCACATATCTCGCTTGGCCAAGAGCTTTCTCGAGAGCATCTACCCTTGTTAGGCCTTTTCCGACGACGGTGAACTCATGGAGCTTCGACCACTTTTCTATCAGCTGATAGGCTTCTTCGCTCATAGCCCTGACTTCCGCGGCAAACGGCACGATCGCGACCTTAGCCCTTTGGCCGTTAAGACTTTTGTCGTTGTAGCCATCATATCCAGTGCATGTAGAAGACGCGAGGAATCGATCCTCACCTACGGAGAAAACAAGGAGGAATGAGGCACATCGTACAACAGCATGAGACCCTTCACTATGTCAATCCGAGGTACGCTTCTCTCATGCGTTCTTCACTGAAGAGCTCTTTTGCAAGTGCATGCGAGACTGTCTTCCACAACGTGGTTCAAGTCCCTGCACTGTCTACTTTTCAGTTCGAAATTTCCCGTCACGTTCAGCTAATTAGCGAGGATATGGTTTCATAGCCAAGGTTGAATGCTTGCATGTTCACTTGCAAGAGTCCTTCAGAAAGAATTTCCTTCAAGGCTTTTGTGAAGCTCTCAGACTTTATGTGACTGCTTCCTAGAGCTGCCATTCCACCAAGCATACACACGTTGGCCGACCTGGCGTTCCCTGCCCTCTCGGCCAGCTCCACAGCATTGAAAGCAAAGGTCTTGGCTCCAGCGGATCTGAGAGTCATCTCTATTTCTTTCACTTCTGGGTATTGTTCTTGTCCCAATAAGACACCGAGTGGACGCTTCTTCTCCGTATTCAAAAGGACTAATGTGGATCTGCCGACGTATCGGATTGACCGTAAAGCCTCGACAGGTTCTAGAGAGATCAGAATGTGCGCCTCGTGGTCAGGGACGAGAGGGCTGTAGACTTTCTTGCCATATCTTACAAAGCCGATCACCGAGCCGCCTCTCTGGGCCATGCCAAGCGTCTCCCCCGTCTGAACCTCAAAGCCCTCTATTCTAGCCGCGCAGGCGATCAATTGCGATAGTAGAAGGCTGCCTTGTCCTCCAACTCCCGGTACCACGACGTTGAACTCTTTCAGCAGCTCCACTCTCCCGGGGTGACAGCATGGTACGGACAGACTGCAGCGCACAGGGTGCATCCGTGGCATTGCAGCCTGTCTATTACAATCTTCTTGTCGCTACCGACATCTAGGGCTGGACAGCCTAGCAGCTTTATGCAGGCGAGGCACCCTGTACACTTCTCCGGATCGACCGACCCTAGACGTTCAATAATTCCCTCCCGTCGGGCATCTAGGGCACACATTCTCCGGCTTACCACTACAGATGGACCGTTGAGATTCACGGCATCGATAATAGCCTCCGTAGTCGCTTCCAGGTCGAAGGGATCTACCACGCGGACGAAGCTTACTCCAATAGATCTCGCAACATCCTCGATCCTGATAGGAGGCTCTCCAGCATCTGTTCGAGGGGTCGATGGGCTGGGTTGGTGCCCGGTCATCGCAGTGATCTGATTGTCCAACACTACGACGGCCAATCTCGTGTTGGTCAGAACAAGGTTAACAAGCGCCGGCAGGCCGGCGTGAAAGAACGTCGAATCTCCCAGAGTTGCTAGTATCGGTTTGTCTATGCCAGCGTGCCTAAGCCCAGCCGCTACGGAGATCGAAGCCCCCATGCAGATCTCGGTCCAACATGTCTCGAAGGGCTTATTCATGCCAAGAATCGTGCAGCCGATATCGCCTGTAACGATCGCGCCCTCCTTTCCAATTCGCAATCGATTGAAGGCTCGGTTGATGGCGAGGTAAGTTCCCATGTGTGGGCACCCGGGGCAGAACGGCAAATACCTGACCGGCGCGGCCTGCGAGCCGTGTTTGACCACTTCCCTCCGAACCTGATCAGGAACCAAGTCCTTTCCAATAAACTCTCCAAGAGCCTTCCTTACTGTTTCATGTGAAAACTCACCGACTCTCGGCGTCATCCCGTCATTCTTTCCATGTATCGCTGTCCTCGTCGGTAGCCCTGACGCGGTTGCTCTAACATTCAACTCCACGTACGGTTCCAACTCTTCCAGGACGAGTACAGCTCTTCGGTTCTCTAGCAGGCGTCTGATCAGACTCTCTGGCAAAGGGTTCACGACGCCGATTTTCAATAGAGCCAGGTCATTTAGCCCGAAATTTTCGACAACTTCCATCAAATAATTCCATGCAACGCCAGAGGCAACTACACCGTACTTTTCTTCCCCGTTCATAATAAGTCGATTGAACGGCAGCTCTTCAAAGATAGTCCTTGATTCCTGAACTTTCCTGATAAGGCGGGTGTGTTGTTCCATGCACCACACAGGCGAGGCCCTTGTATGTCTCCTAGCGTCTTTCTCGAAGCTCGGTTCCCTGACCACTGTCTGGATCGGGCCCAATCTGACGTTTGCTGACGAGTGGGCGACCCTAGTTGTTGAACGGATCAAAATAGGAACGTTCAATTGCTCCGATAGCTTGAAGGCTGCCACTGTTGCATCCTTGGCTTCCTGTGGATTGGACAGTTCGAGCATGGGTAGAAGAGAAAGGTTCGCGTAGAAACGGCTGTCTTGCTCTTCCATACCAGAGTGGCATGACGGGTCATCTGCCACGTAGATCACTAGTCCGCCATCCACACCGCTGTAAGCTATCGACAACAATGCATCAGCCGCAACATTCAGGCCTGCATTCTTCATCGTGACCAAGGCTCGGAGACCGGCAAACGCGACTCCGGCCGCCGTTTCCAAGGCCACTTTCTCATTTACAGCCCACTCGACCCTGATCTTCAACTCCTTCGCGACGGGAACAAGCGATCCGATGACTTCAGATGATGGCGTTCCCGGGTATCCGGTAACAAACTTTACGCCGGCCTCTATAGCTCCCCTCGCGATCGCCTCGTTTCCCATTAGAAGAATTGTCTCTCCGACAGTCTCAGAAGCAATTTGTAAAGCTTTCATGAACCAGCTCACACACCCTAGTAGATGAACCACTCACTTCACATATGGTCAAAGGTTTTGCGTTACCCGCAACGCCGACCCATGAACCATCTCGCAGACTCCAAGAAGGCAGTGTGTCTACCGCGGAATTTCGGATGCGTGATGCGAAGCAAAATCCTGAAAGGCCTTGCGAAATCGACCTAGACCTTCGCTTATCTCTTTCATCGGAACCGAGTAAGATATTCTCAGGTGACCTATGCCTGCTCTTCCAAACCCTGACCCAGGAACAGTCGCCACAGAGTATTCCGTTAGCAGAGTCCTCGCCATACCTTCATCGTCCCTCGTGCACTTCGAGATATTTGGAAAGACATAGAAAGCACCCGTAGGCGGGACATAGGAGATTTCATCGATCTCTCTCAGGGCCTGCAGAACGGCCGTCCTTCTCCTGTCATATTCGTGAAACATCTCGCGAACGCAGTCTTGGGGTCCTGTCAGCGCAGCTACGGCTGCCTTCTGTGCGATAGTGCTGGAACAGAGAACCGTATAATAGTGAAGTTTACTCATCTGGTCAACCAGCCTCTTATC
>CAYMZN010000004.1:0-54490 GCA_964394935.1 uncultured Candidatus Bathyarchaeia archaeon
AGGGCAGAATCGCCACCTTACCGCAATGGGTCTGTTTCAAGGTTCAGAACTTTCGAAAGCCATCCCACTGCTGAATCCAGCAGGTGCGCTGCGGCGCATTCTTGCCAATTTGAGGCACTTATTGCAACGCCCATCTTCTCCATGGCCACCTGAGCGAGTACAATATCTTGATAGCCGAGTCAGGACGATTCACGTTCATTGATTGGCCACAGAGTACCGAGTACCAGTGCCTATTCAAATGGCACTGGACTTCGTACGAGGAAGGAGGAATAGTCTCAACGCAATTCGCCGTTGAACTAGCCCTTATCCAGAAAACCAAACGCGGCAATCGCGGGGCTGACGGCAACTTCATCCAAGTCTCGAAGACTCATCACGACGCCTGATCTTTCAGAGCGGAAGCCGAGCCGAGAGGCAGTCTCCAAAACTAGCTGATTTGATTCGGGAACCGACACTTCGAGCGGCCATTTTCTCGTTATGGCAATTGAGGATTGCAGAAGTGTCTCGACATCCTCTTGATTCATATTTTTGCAGACTGAGGGGCCCATCTCTGAACTGTCCTGATATTGTTTGACAACCGAGTACGCCGAGACCTCGGATCCTCGGAGAATCCAAGTCCAGCCTCCCGGAAACTCCTTGAGAATGCGTCTAAGCAGGCGACTTCTGTCGGCTCCAAACATTTCTCCGTCGAGCTTGAGAATCTGGCGGAGGGGGACCTTTCTGCGGGAACCGGGCAGCCGACGAGTCTGGCGTGAGATTGACAGCCTGACGAAAGCACCGGTCTGCCTGAAGTTCAGTCGTTCGTACATGGATTTGTTTTCCGGGTAAGAGTTTAGACCGATGCTCTTGACGTGTGAGCGCAGAAGATGTCTGATCGCCGATTCCACCAGACTGCTGGCTACCCCTGTGCCTCGGTGATTCTTGTGGACCACCACGTTTCCGATCCAGCCGAGCTTCCTGCCGTACGATATGGTTGTGGCAAGCCCAATGGGCCGTCTGTCGAGCACCGCAATTGGGCAACCTTTCGGCTCAAGCGCGAGCATCCTCCTAAAGTCGCGGCTCGTAAATCCCCAGTGCTCTTGGTTTGTCAACCTAACGATGGACCGGAAGTCCGCCGCCTTCATGGGTCGAATGCGCAGCAAGAAACCGTCGCCGGCGCTACTATGGGTAGATCCGGTTCATGAGCCGAGGAAACGCTGCGGCATCACGGATGTGTTTGAGCTTGCAAATCCAAGCAACTGTCCGCTCGATGCCCATTCCGAATCCTGAATGGGGCACCGTGCCATATTTCCTAAGGTCAAGATACCATGAATACTGCTCAGGGTTCAAGTGTTCCTCATCTATTCGTTTCATGAGTTGGTCATAGTCGTGAATGCGCTGTCCGCCGCCTGTTATTTCTCCATAGCCTTCCGGTGCAAGCAAGTCGACTGAAAGAGTGACCTCCGGCCGCCTTGGGTCAGGCATGTGGTAGAACGCTTTGACCCCTTTTGGATAGTGCGTCACGAAGAACGGCGTACTGAAGTTTGCCGTCAGAATCTTCTCTTGATTGTAACCTAGGTCCATACCCCAGTCAAAGGTCGAGTCACGGCTGTGGATCAGATCGACGGCTCTGTCATAGGTAATCCTAGGGAAGCCCACTTGCAAACCGGCTAATCCCTTGGGGTCACGTCCGAGATCCCTTAGCTCATCAGAGGCTCGGGCTCCGATCTGATGGCAGACGTGAAGGACCAGTTCTTCCTCGACCTTGATTAGGCCATCTAGGTCGAGCCATGGTTCTTCCAGCTCTAGGTGCCAGTACTCGGTTAGGTGGCGCCTTGTCCTTGACTTCTCAGCACGGAAGGAGGGTGCTAGCGTGTAGATCTTTCCTAAGCTGGCTATCATAGCCTCAGCGTATAGCTGCCAGCTCTGCGTCAAGTATGCCTTCTGATCGAAGTACTTGACCTCAAATAGAGTTGAACCTCCCTCCACAGCCGCTGAGACGAGCATGGGAACCTGAACCTCCAAGTATCCGTGCTCTTTTAGCCACTGTCGTGCTTCTTCAATCAGCAGGGCCCTGACTCGAAGAATGGCCTGCATCTTCTTGCTACGAATCCAGAAGTGCCGGTTGTCAAGAAGGAATTCGGGCCCATGATACTTCTTGGCTATGGGAAAGTCTTCGTGAGAGCGCTGGAGCACCTGAAGGCTCGTGATTCGGAGTTCACAGCCACGTGGAGCTCGTGGGTCTCGCGTAACCTCGCCCTCGAGTTCCACCGTCGACTCAAGTGGGAGCGCCTCAATCTCCTTGAACCTCTCGTCGCCCAGTTGGTCTCGCTTTGCAGTGCACTGTAGAAGACCCGTGCCGTCTCGTATGATGAGGAATAGGATGCCTCCGCTCGATCGCCTGTTGTGCAACCATCCTCTCAGTTTCACTTGAGCTGAGTCCGCGCTTCCAACAAGGATTCTTCCAATTTGGACACTGTCTCTCATGCCAATGCATCTTCCCCGTGAAGTGAACAGGACTGCGGAGGTGGCGATACGAAAAGACTAGAACTACCCCAGGTTAAAGCGCTCACCCGTCATCGCGCGCACCGTGAGCTATCTGCCCTGCAGACGATATTTAAACGGTGATGTGCAGAAGCCTCCTCACCACGCAGTAGATCCTTTTATGGGCAATCCCCGGTGCTCTCCCCAACAGGTGGTCCAGTGTTCAGGATAAGGGTCGAGGATGACTTCGACGCTTGGCACATCATTCCCCGGCACCGAGGGAAAGGGAAACTTGCAATCTTCCGCTCGGCCATAAGTAAATCCGTCAGACAGACGCGCTTTGTTAATAGCCCGAGAACATAGACTTGGTAGTGTGCAAGTGGTTGTGTTGTCGAAACAAGAGGATCTCGATCTCAAGCATCTGGCCGAGATGAAAGCATACCTGGAGAAGAAGATCGCGGACTCGGAGCGAGAAAATGAGCGACTGAAATCATTTCTCGCGGTAGTCGACTCGCTCCTCGCGGAGAAGAGTTTCAAGCCCGTCAAGATCTCAGCGGAGGTCCAGGCGGCGGTCGCTCCAGAGAGGGCTGAAGCAGCGACGAAGCAGGTAAGCGAGGTCTGGCCGATAACCTCCCCTGAAGGCGTTCATCTTGCGGATCTCCAGATCACCGAGTCAGAGATCATGTTAGTTCCGGATCCGGCCATCAGGTACGAGGTGGCGTCACCTCCTCTGCGAGCGTTTCTTATTGCACGTGTTCTTGATCCCATGAATACGAAGGATCAAGAGGCAGCGCGCAATGGTCAGCTGAATCCCAACAATGTCTTGTCCTACGACGTTGAGGAGGACAGTGGCGTTCTGAAGGCCTTGCGTGTTCGAAATTACAGGGACCAAGGAAGGCTCATGGAGCTCAGGAATGCCATACGGTGGACCATCCGCCGAATGTACGAAAAAACCCTGCAGACGCGATGACCGCGCCCCGGGAGGATTTGGCTCCGCTACCCTAGGTGATTTCATCCTTTCTCATTTCTGAGAGTATCGTCATCGCCAGACTTGGAATCCACTCAGTCCCAGTTAAACTGTTTCGTTTCTTCGACTCATTGAGATGAGAACACTATAGCATCCCTCGGAATCTCACAGGGACCCTAGGACAAATGAGTGGGATCCAAAAGACGAACGAGAACAGGTATTGCAACAAGGAATGGGTTGGCACCCAAGCGCTCAGTATTGCATCACTTCGTCTCCGGGTTTTTCTGGATCACATCAACAGTAGGGCTAACCGGAATCGATCTAGTGCGCTCTAGGTATGCCTCCGCCTTGTGAAGAGTGTCTTTGGCATTCTTGTAAGTGAGGCGTTCGAGGGCTTGGCGGTATGGTAGCCACTCATACCCGACGTGTTCGCCTGATATCTTCACTTCCTCTTTTCCGGTTGCTTCGACTAGGTAAAATATGACTTCCTTGAAGACAGTCCTGCCGCGCCTCCTGTAAAAGTAGCTGACTCGTTCTCTGAAGTCACTTAGGAACCTGTGGTTCCTCAGTCCTGTTTCTTCAACTATCTCTCTACTGACCGTCTCCTGCTCGGATTCCTTTTTCTCCGCGTGACCCTTCACGAAGTCCCAATGTCCTGCTTCATAATGTAACAGTAGATACTCGGCGCCATTTCCGACCCCAAATATGACCGCGCCGCAGGACTTCTCGTGCTCCATTCGACTCCACATCCGGCGGAGAGTATCGACCTATTCGTATGTCACGAGGTGTCATTTGTGCTTTCAGCATACTCGTCGGCGCTTGCATGCGAACTGCTTCAAATGGCTTTCACGAGCAGAAATGATGTAGCCGCCCCCGCTATCGGCCCGATCGTCCAGCCGGCCAGTATTTGTTCTAAGAGTCTCCTGTTTGTGATCGCAATTCGCTTGACCGAGGCAGCCCCTTCCATCCCGCCGATTACCACCTGCGATATGGAAACAGGCAGTCCTAGCTGCGTGAAGAGGTGCACGGATACAGCACAGCCAAACTGAGCTGACAGCGCTGTTGACGGATTCAATCCCACCAGGTTTTCGGCGACGCTTCTCACAGTACCTCCACTGAGGAAGACTATGCCGAAGACCGTACATGCCGAGAACATCAGGGATAACAAGAGATGGTCTGCAGGGGTCGTTGGAAACAGCCCCACCAGGAGACCAAGAGTATTTGCGCCGAGCGTATACGCCGCGTAGAATCCTGCGATGAGAGTAAGATTCGCGTAGAGGTGGTTCAGAGTCATTGTATCCTTGATCTTCCCTCCTAGCTGGAGCACCGTACTCTCGATCATCGCCGACCCAAGAAACGCCAGTGCCGGTGACAAGATCCACGATGCTACGACTTGAATAGAATAGGCGTCACCCATTCGAAGTCCTGTGGCCAAGGCGATCCCCCACCCCGCACCGACGGTGACCTGAGATAGAGCAAGCGGAAGGCGGAACACAGTCACTATTGTCATGACGACTATGCTTCCGACGAGAATCATCAAGAGGCTAGAGGTTGACAGTGCCGGTAGAATCCCTCCGTCCACGACGGTGGAGAGCTTGTGTCCTTCGAGAAGCGTCCCTAGAAACACGCTTACTGAGGCTATCATTATCGCATCCGAAGGTTTGATGATCCTGGCGCCTAGGCTCGCTCCAAGGCACGTCGAGAAGTTGTTTCCTCCTAGTATTGCAGAAAGCATGACGGCCAGGGCTACTGCCGCATACAAGTAGAGATCCCCGGTCAAGAGTGCACCCGCCCTAAGGCTCTAGATCATAATGTAGGACCCGGGATTCGGTGTTCAGGCTCAGTCTGTTCGAAGCCACTGCGGATTTTTCTGGATCTCGCTTGTCTTACCCTTTGAGGCTGCAGCCTTGTTCAGCAAACCATGTCTCTCGCAGTAGTAGACAGGCTCGCTCACCCTTCTCGAATTTGAGCCGCTAAGTCTAGTCATTTCACGTCCGCAGAGAGGACACCGCATGTAGGATCAACCTGGCTCTAGATCTGCTCAAGGACTGAGGTTCGGCTCGGCACAACTTTGCGGGAAGTAGGTTCATAGCTCTTTCTCTGAACGATTAGTGCTTGCACCGATAATGTGAATATTTGGCACATTTCACGAAACCGCTTTCACAACAATTGTTATCACGAGGTCCGAACAGTTCTCGGCAGCGTCCGCAACTTCATCGAGCTTGAAGATGAACTCTTTGAGCTGCAGATATGTGAGTACATCGATCTCCAGTCTGTGCTCGGAAAGCCTGGAGATCAGTTCTGCCCTGACCTGATCCACTGCCTCCTCTATTGTTTCCACTTCAAGTGACTTGTTCACGGCAACCTCGGCATTAGTTCGAAGAGATTCCACCGACTCAGCTAGAGTTGCAACGCATGTGTCAATGCCGTCAACGAATTGCCGGACCGTCGAGTTGCCCTCATAGAGGTAGTCTAGAACTCGGCGTTCGATCGGGGCCTCGGCGATCACGCGGGCGGCGTCTTGGGAAGCGTCTGCGATCTCATCGACCTTCTCAAGCAGGTCCAGAAAGTCCTCCCTCATTCCAGCGAAGAATGCGCCTTGAGCGATCTGGATGACCGCCTCTCGGTGGATGTCATCCGCCATGCTCTCATATCTTGAGACGATCTCCGCTTGGTCTTTTTAGGACCCAGTTCATCTGCTCCAGCGAGCTGATCATCTGCTTAAGCTCTCTCGCACATCTCTGAACCATGGCGAGATGCTGCGTGATCAGGTCAAGAACTCTCTTCTCTCTCTTGCCGCCTAGTCGGAAATCTCTGCCAAGGCGTGAGGCCCAAAAAGAACGTGTCAATTTTTCCCCTCGAGTCCATGCCCCCGCACGGACGACGGTCTGTACGGGAGAAGATCGAGAAAGCTCAGATCAGCTCTTCAGAAGATAGTCGGATCCTAGCAAAAGAGTTTACGAGAGGCGGGCTAGACCCAGCCTCTCAGCTTCATCGCTTCGGCAACTCGTTGCACCGAGAGCATGTAGGCCGCCATGCGCATGTTCACCTTATGTTTGATATGCATGTCATATACGTCGTTGAACGCCTTCGTCATCATCTTGTCCAATCGATCGTGGATCTCCTCAACCGGCCAGTAGAGGCCGTATATGTTCTGGACCCACTCGAAGTAGGAAACCGTCACGCCGCCTGCGTTGCATAGAAAGTCCGGGATGTCGAAAACTTTGTTCTTGTGCAGGATTTCGTCAGCATCGGGCGTCGTGGGGCCATTTGCAACTTCAGCCACCATCCTCGTCTTGATGCGGGATGCATTCTTTCCCGTTATGACGTTCTCAAGCGCTGCTGGAACCAAGATTTCGCATGGTTCCTCAAGCAAAGCTTCGTTTGTGACCGCTTTGCCACCGGCGAACCCAACCACACTACTCGTCTTCTGCTTGTGTTGAAGGACAGCGCGCGGATCGAGTCCATTCTCATTGAGAATGCCTCCTTTCGAGTCGCTCACTGCGATGATTCGTGCTCCCATTTCTTCTAGGAGTATGGCCGCAAATGATCCAGCATTTCCGTAGCCTTGGATTGCAGCTGTGGCGCCTCTGAGGGGGATGCCGAGCTTCTTTGTCGCCTCACGTATCGTGTATACTGCTCCACGGGCCGTGGCGTCGCCCCTTCCTTGGGATCCGCCCAGAGGTATTGGCTTGCCAGTTATCACGCCAGGGGCGTTGTGCCCTCTGATCTTGGCATATTCATCCATCATCCATGCCATGATCTGTGGGTCTGTATAGACATCGGGTGCTGGGATGTCGAGTTCGGGTCCTATGATCGCTCCTATGGCGTCTATGTACGCTCGGCTGAGCCTCTCCAGTTCTCCGCGGGACATCTGCTTCGGATCGCAGATGACTCCTCCCTTTCCTCCGCCCAGAGGTACTCCCACGCAAGCGGTCTTCCAGGTCATCCATGCCGCGAGAGCCTTGACGGTGTCAAGGGTCTCCTGCGGATGGAATCGGATTCCTCCCTTGCATGGGCCACGAGCATCGTTGTATTGAACTCTGAAACCCTTGAAGGTCTTAACCTGCCCGTTATCCATTCTTACTGGAAACGTGACCTCTAGCACACGCTTGGGTTCTCTCAGCAGGCTGTGAACGGCAGGATCCAAATTCAGTAGCTTCGCAGCCATGTCAAGCTGCTCTTGCGCTATCTTGAACGGATTCAGCTCCTCCGTCAACGTTGGACCATCCTGTTTCGCTGAATTCGGAAGGGGCCTCTTAAATTCATCCGTTTTTCCCCATCCGCTAGACGCTGCAGCTTTCGTCAATCCAACAAGAACCGCAAGAAGAATGTGCTATAGGCTGGAGAACCGATCGAGGGTCACTCTTTCCTCTGTTGTCGAAGCGAGGCTTCCTTCGATGTGATCTTGTATCCTCTTGAGCGTCGCTTCATGCTTTTCGTCCGCTAGTCCAAGCATCTTCATCATCTGAATACAGTTCTCGGGTGCATATCCGCGAAAGTGGTTGTTGAAGATGCCCAAGGTTCGCTTTGTGTTGGCACATATTTCCTCAACTTTGGGCAACCACTCGGTGAGTTGATCGTGCGTGTAACGGTAGTCATACCACAGTCGCTCCCCTCTGCCGTGCCATCGGATGTATCCAATGTCGGAGGTTACGTGGACCTCGGATGGTAGTAGGGGTTCATCGACAATACAGTAGGCGACCTTGTACTTGCTTAAGGTTGTCCATGTCCTCGGTTCCAACCAAGACGGGTGCCTGAACTCCATGGAGTAGTTGTATCTTCTCGGTAGCGCGGCCAGGAATTCTTCAAGCAGATCGTCTTTTCGCTTGAGCGACGGAGGCAGTTGTATCAGCATGCATGCCAACTTGTCTTGGGCTAGCAGGGGATCAAATAGTTCACAGAATGAATCGAGTTCAGTTTGAGCGCTTTCGTCAAGCTTCAGGCGAAGTTCGTGTGTGAACCGCTTGTTCATCTTTGCGCTAAAGAGGAAGCCTCGCGGTGTATATCGCGTCATCCCGAGTATTGTTCCTTTGTCAGGAAACTTGTAGAAAGACGAGTCTATTTCTACGGTATCGAAGATCGAGGAGTATTGCTGGAGCATGCTCTTGTCCGGGTCGTATAGGGGGCCAACCCATTCCTTGTACGACCAGCCGGCGCATCCCAGTCGAATGGGTGCAATTGACCGCGTGGCTTCATTCAAGAAGCGCTTCGACCCCTATTGTGTTCTCGCGTTGATTGTCGTCCCTGCCTTTTGCGGATTTCGGGCAACCCTTAAAGGACGTCGGCGGCAGCTTCTCTCAAATGTGCCAGGACTGGCGATCTCACGTGAGATATGAGCAACTTGCAGAGGTCCTCGAGGGGATCGAGGCAACCTCAAAGAGGCTTGAGATGACGGATCTCCTAGTCAAGTTGCTCAAGGAAACTCCAGAGGAGATCGTGGACAAAGTCGTGTATCTAACTCAAGGCAAGCTGTATCCGGACTACGTGGGCATCGAGCTTGGAATGGCAGAGAAGCTGGTCGAGAAAGCGATATCATTTGCATCCGGTCGCTCTGAAGCCGAAGTTGAATCGGCGTACAAACGGAGCGGAGACTTGGGACTAACCGCTCAGCAGATGCTCAAGAAGAGAACCCAATCCACCTTGATGAAGAAGCAGCTGACCGTTGAGGCCGTGTATGAGACCTTCGACAAGATCGCTCGGGCAATTGGCGACGGCTCCGTCGACGCGAAGATCAAACTTCTCTCGAGCCTTCTGAGCGACGCGAATCCTGAAGAAGCAAAATTCGTAGCCCGAATGGCTCTAGGCAAGCTGAGAGTGGGAATCGCCGACATGACGATCCTTGATGCACTCGCAATAGCCTATGCTGGAGGAAAGGAGTTCAGGGAGCCATTTGAGAGAGCCTACAACCTGTCGTCTGATTTGGGATACGTCGCAAAGATTGTGGCTTCTCGCGGTGTCGACGGGGTGAAGGACTTCAAGATATCCGTTGGGCGTCCTATAAGACCCATGTTGTGCGAGCGCCTCTCCTCAGCTCAGGAGATCCTTGCAAAGCTCGAAGGCAAAGCGTCGGCCGAATACAAGTACGATGGCCTACGCATCCAAGCGCATCTCTCCAAGGAGCGGGTTCAGCTCTTCTCAAGACGGCTAGAAAACATAACGAGTCAGTTCCCAGATGTCGCCGAAAGTCTGAGAAACGCAGCAGTCGCCGAGCGGGCGATTCTTGAGGGAGAATGCGTTGCAGTCGATCCGAACACAGGCGACATGTTGCCCTTCCAAGTCGTTTCGCAACGCAGAGGCCGAAAATACGAGATAGAAACAATGGCGGAGGAAGTCCCTGTAACAGTCTTCCTGTTCGATGTTCTGTGTGCCGAAGGACACGACTTCACCCTGACACCCTACTTGGACCGGAGAAAGGAGCTCATCAAGATCGTCAAAGAGTCAGAACAGGTACGGATCGCCGAGCAATTGCTGACTGAAGACTCAACCGAGCTTGAACGGTACTTCGACAAGGCTGTGTCTCTGGGCTGCGAGGGGCTTGTTGTCAAGAGCATTGGTGCAGAATCGGTCTACCAAGCAGGTGCGCGCGGTTGGCTCTGGATCAAGTATAAGAGATCCTACAAGGCGGAGGTGGCTGATACTTTCGATCTGGTTCCCGTGGGAGCTTTCTACGGAAGGGGAAAGAGAGCAGGTACATATGGCGCGCTACTGATGGCGGTGTACAACACGGAGAGCGACCAGTTCGAGACAATATCCAAACTAGGGAGCGGGTTCACAGATGAGGACCTCGCGAAGCTACCCAAGATCCTAGGGCAAGACGTGCTTCCCCACAGGCATCCGAGAGTCACTTCTGAGATGAAAGCGGACGTTTGGTTCACACCCCAGCGGGTCCTAGAGGTATCAGCGGACGAGATCACTCTCTCACCTCTTCACACATGCGCGCTGAATGCCGTCCGGCGCGGCAGCGGGTTGGCGCTAAGGTTTCCTAGATTCACAGGGAAATATCGGGACGACAGGTCACCAGAGGACGCGACGACTACCAAGGAGGCTTTGGAGACATATCATAGGCAGCTGAAGAAGATTGAAGCCGAAGCATAGCTAGGTTGATCCTGCATCACCGCTTTCGAGAATTGTAATGACTCTGTGGTTCAGAGAGAATACGCCGGCGTCAATGGAGCCGGCCCCGAATATGAAGTGGTCGCAGTGCTTGGAGCAAACACCTTACTCGACAACCTTGAGGCCATTGCAAAGGCTCACGAACTCTGCAATAGATACGGCCTGGATGTGATATCCACCGGAGCTGTCATCGGCTTCGCTCTGGAAGCGGCAGAACACGTCATCCTAACGGATGACCAGACAGAGGAGCTGGATCTCACTTGGGGGAATGGAAAATCGATCGTGAAGCTGGTTGAGAAGATCGGTCGTCGTGAAGGTCTTGGATACCAACTCGGCGAGGGTGTCATGCGAACCGCGGCAAGACTCGGGAGAGGCAGCGAAGTGTTTGCGCTCCATGTGAAGGGCCTTGAGCCACCGGCACATGACTCCCGCGCTTACAACAGTCTGGCGGTCGGATATGCGACCGCAAACCGCGGCGCCTGTCATGTCCAAGGGATGTCCTACGCATTTGAGCGGTCAGTGACGATGCCAGAGCTTGGTATATACGAAGTTCAGGATAGGTTCGGGGTCATGAACAAGGGGGAACTGGTTGCAAGGGCTCAGGATCTGATGTCGCTCTTCGACTCTCTCAAGCTCTGCAAGTTCATGCTCTATGGCGGCGTGAAACTGACACATGTCCTGGAATGGTTCAATGGCGTAACAGGTTTGGAAATAGGTCAAGCAGAGTTGATGAAAGCCGGCGAGAGGATCTACAACCTCAAGCGAATGTACAACATCAGATGCGGTATCACGAGAAAAGACGACATCGTGCCAGCGAGGATGCTTGGAGAGAAACGACAAGAGGGCGGGGCCGCTGATAACCTGCCACCATTTGAGGCAATGCTCGACGAATACTATAGATACCGTGGCTGGAATGAGTCTGGGGTGCCGGAAAAAGCGAAGTTGTGGGAACTGGGGCTTGTGCAGATACTCTCCTAGACCACTCGAATTTCGCAATCGGCTTCCGATCGACTAATATTGCCTACTTGCTGAGTGAGTGAACGGAAGTCCACTTCTTTGTCGTCAAAGCAGGTGATCATCGAGGTTCTAGATCGAATCAAAAGTAAGGAGTTTAGAGGCCCAACACGTGTCACGCAGGCAGCGCTCAGAGCTCTAAGCGAGGCCTCTCGAGAGTCCGGCAGTGGCTCTCCGAAGGAATTCCTAGAAGAGCAATCAGCTTTCGGTGATCTACTCCTTAAGACGCGCCCAACAGCGATTCTTCTCGCGAACGGGGCTCGGCTAGTCGTCGACGCGATCAAGAAAGGCGCAGGTCAGGGATTGAACGTGCCCGCGCTTCAAGACATCGTATCCGAGACAGTAGACTCATTTCTTGCTGAGATGCAACAATCCGTCGACCAAATTGGCGAGATCGGAGCCAGAAGGTTACGCAGCGGAGACACAGTCCTTTGCTACGGCTACAGCACTTCCGTTCTTTCGATCGTTGCCAAGGCACAGGAGCAGGGAAAGAACCCGAAAGTCGTGGTCAGTGAGGCACGGCCGGAGCTCGAAGGCCGCCTGATGGCGAGGGAGTTTCTGAAACTTAATGTGCCGACGACCATGATCATTGACTCGGCCGTATCTTACTTCATGAAGGACGTGGACCGAGTTCTCACCGGAGCGGACGCCGTAACTGCGAACGGGGCCGTAATCAACAAGATAGGCACCTCCACAATAGCAGCGATTGCTCATTACTCGCGGGTCAATGTGTTTGTCGCGGCGAGCATCTACAAGTTCAGTCCAGAGACGATATTGGGCGAGCTCGTCGAGATAGAAGAGCTGGACCCCTCCCTTCTGATCCCCAAGGAGATGACGTCACAGTTCAAAGGGATGCAGATACGCAATCCAGCGTTTGACGTTACTCCCCCAGAGCATATTGACTTGATCTTAACCGAGAGAGGCGTCATCCCTCCGCAGGGAGCCATTATGATTCTGCGTCAACATGAGGCCGTTTCTCTTGGCTCAAGCGTCCCCAGCATCTAGGGAAGGAATTCAGCTGGGTTGAGAAGATGTCCACCGTGCTGATTCCGGCCGAAGTTAGGCAGATCGCGGAAGATATCCGGGAAATGAAGGTCAGAGGCGCTGGAGAATTGGCAAGATCGGCTGTAAAAGCCCTTAAGATCGCGTGTGAAAAATCGTCCGCAAAGAACGCCCAGGCCTTCCTTGCTGACATTCGAACAGCCGCTATGGCTTTGCTCGAAACAAGGCCGACGGCAGTCTCTCTGCCCAACGGGATTCGTTACGTGGTGCACAGATTAAGGCAGGCTGGTCAGCGGACTCAAGACGTTGAACAGCTGCGTCTAGCCGGCGTTAAGTCTGCAGAAGAATTCATCGCGAACTCAAACACCGCGATCGAGCGGATCGGGGAAATAGGGGCCCGTCGGATCAAGGATGGCGACGTGTTGTTGACTCACTGCAATAGCTCCGCAGCCATCTCCATCATCAAGACTGCTTGGAAGATGGGTAAGCGGATACACGTCTATGTGACCGAGACGCGCCCCAGATTTCAGGGTAGACTGACCGCAGCCGCTTTACTGGAAGACGGAATCCCGGTGACCATGATCATTGACGACGCGGCAAGGTACTTCATGAAAGAAATCGACAAATTCATCATAGGGGCGGACGCGGTCACAGCCAACGGAGCCGTCGTCAACAAGATCGGCACTTCAATGATTGCCTTGGCCGCGAAAGAATCCAATGTGCGCACATTTGTTGCTGCGGAGACCTACAAGTTCAGTCCCGAGACGATGATCGGGGAAGTTGTCGCGATCGAGCGGCGTAGCACAGATGAGGTCATAGGAAAAGCCGAGCTCGTGAAATTGCCGGGCATGGACGTGAAGAACCCGTCATTCGATGTGACGCCGCCGGAATATATTGATCTCATAATCACAGAGAGAGGCATAACCCCACCGCAGGGTGCCATTCTGATCTTGCAAGAAGTAATGGGCGCCATCACCCCTGAAGAACTCGAAGAGTATAAGACGTTCACACTCGCCGAAGTCGACTAGTTGGATGATTGCCAACTCGGTGACCTAGCTTATGTCACGCCCAAAGCTTATTCGTGCCTTGGTAAAGCTTCGAGGAGAGTGCCTAGATTGAAGATCATCGGAGGAAGTGGTGGGCAGCTCCTTGCGACTCTTGTCGCCCACCAGCTCAGTTTGAAAACCTCGAGAGTGGAGATTAGGAGGTTCCCCGACGGAGAGAAGTACATTCGCATCGATGACGATCTCGCAGGGCAGGATGTCGTCCTAGTTCAATCAATTCACCATGAGCCTGACAACTTTCTGTTTGAATACCTTCTCCTGTGCGACACAGTCAAAGACTTGGGGGCCAAGAAGGTAGTGGGTGTGTTTCCGTACTTTGCCTATGCCAGACAGGACAGTCGATTCAACCCTGGAGAGGCTGTGAGTTTCAGAACGGTGACTAAACTCATCGAGGATGTCGGCACTGCGGAATTGTTTTCGATTGACATGCATCAGCACAGGGTCGAGCGGGCAGGTGACCTGTTCAGAATTCCCGTTCACAATCTGACGGCCGCTCCGCTCTTGGCCGAGTACGTCAAGGCGAACGTACCACTTCAGAGACCAACGGTGATAGGACCTGACGAGGAATCAGAGCAATGGGCACAGGCAGCGGCCAAGGTTATCGGTACAGACCACGATGTCTTGCAGAAGAGGAGACTCGGAGCCGACAAAGTTGAGATAAGGACAAGATCGCTCGACGTTCAGGGCAGGGACGTGCTGATCATGGATGACATCATAAGCACAGGAGGGACAATCGTGGAGGCAAGCAAGATTCTGAAGAGCCAAGGTGCTCAACGGCTGGTTGTCGCATGCACCCACCCCATCCTCGCTCAAGACGCTCTTGCAAAAATCTACGAATCAGGAGCAGAGATCGTGGTGGGAACAGATACAGTTCCAAGCTCCATCAGCTACGTTTCCGTCGCTCCACTGATCGCTGATGCAATCAGGAAACTCTAGCCACACGCGCAGCCTGGAGGCCGTCTTGGCTCGTTGCGTTTAGAGAAGGTTTTTCTCAGCCAGGTCACCCGTACTTCTCGAGTCTGCTGATAATTGCAGAAGTTCCAGGCAGGAGTCAGTCCGTATTCGAAGCGCTACCTAGAGCTCGGATATGAACCAGAAGAGACCGAGCTCTTGATCGCATTTAGAGTGACGCCACGGCCTGGTACATCGATGGAGGAGGTCGCGTCAGCTGTTGCTGCTGAGTCGTCTGTGGGAACGTGGACTGAGGTAGAACTTGGAAACGAGGAGAAGTACAACAAGTTCAAGGCAAGGGTCTACCGGATCGAGGGTGATGTTGCCTACATTTCCTACCCGGTCATCCTCTTCGAAGACGATAGCATACCAAACATACTCAGTAGTGTAGTGGGCAATGTATTCGGCTTCAAAGCCGTGAGTGCCCTCCGAATCGAGGACATGCGCATCCCGCTGGCACTAGCGAACACCTTCCCGGGTCCCGCGTTTGGCATTGAAGGAGTTCGAAAAATCCTAGGAGTAAGGGATCGTCCGATGACTGGCTCCACAATGAAACCGAAGCTAGGCAATAGTCCAAGGGAGCATGCCTACATCGCGTATAACACGCTCCGCGGGGGGATCGACACAGTCAAGGATGACGAGAATCTGAACAGTCAAAGTTGGAGCAACTTCTACGAGCGAGCTGACGAGACGCTCAAAGCTGTCGAAAGGGCTGAGAAGGAGACGGGCGAGAGCAAAGGATGGTGGGCGAACGTCACCGCGGGCAATACCGAGGAGATGCTGAAGCGCTGCGAATACGTCGCAAAGAACGGCGGAAAATTCGTCATGGTTGACTACCTGACCGTTGGGTTCGCGGCTACGGCATCACTGAGGAAATGCACTGGAGAGCTGGGCTTGGCCCTGCACTGCCACAGGGCGATGCATGCAGTCATGGATCGCCAACCGAATCATGGCGTGGAGTTCAAAGTTCTAGCTAAATGGGCCCGTCTGGTGGGGGTAGACCATATCCACACAGGAACAGGCGTTGGGAAGCTCGAGGGCGAGTTTCAAGATATCAAGGACAGATGCAACCTGCTCCGCAAGAGCTACACCCCGAAGGAGGGCGGCTTGTATTTCGATCAACCGTGGGGAAACATCAAGACCGTAGTGCCTGTGGCCTCGGGAGGCCTACACCCGGGGCACGTCTGGAAAGTCTACGAAAGCTACGGGAAAGATGCATTCTTTCTATTCGGAGGAGGTTGTCACGGACACCCCGGTGGCAGCTACGCCGGCGCAAGTGCCGTCAGAGCTGCAGTCGAGGCCGCTGCGGCGGGGATCGGTCCTGAAGAAGCAGCCAAGCGAAGTAAGGAGCTGCAGCAAGCCCTCGAACTCTGGGGTGCAGTGCGCTTTTGATCCACCTCGCAGTTCTCTGGAACACGCCCGCTAGCTGGTTGACCTAAGGTCGTAGCCCCTTCAAGGTCTGGCTTGCAAGCTCGAGAGCTTTCTCCACCGCCCTTGCCGGATCGCTTTCTGTTAGAATCCGAACGCTCTGGCGCTCATCTAGGAACGTTCCCTTTATCCGGTCAGCCACGCCTCCGCTTCCCTCAATTGCGACGATTGGCTTTGCCTTCAAGTATGCAGCGCATGCCTCGATGAGAGCTCCCGCCCCGCCCGCAATGATCACCACGGCATCAGCACTATGTGCGGTGATGAAGTCTCTGGCCCAACCCATCCCGGTAGCGATGACTACGTCGCAGTAGCGATTCGCGTACTGCACCTGGTCCTGAGGAATTATGCCGACGGTGGTTCCGTGATTCTCTTTTGCTCCTTTGCACGCTGCCTCCATTACTCCGCCCAACCCGCCGGTCAAGACTACTGCCCCTCGCTTCGCCGCCTCTGCGCCAACTTGGTAGCCTATTTTGCGAGCTTCTTCCGTGCAGTGATCTGCAGCGGAACCTATCACCAGTAGCTGCAGCCTCTTGCCAGTTTCGTCTTCCAACCTACAGCCACCCCTTCTGCGACTCGATCTCGACGAGCTTCAATAGAGCCTGTCGAGACTCGATATAGGTTCACCGCACACGAATGAATCCGCAATGAATCTGCTTGCTTCAAAGACACGTTGCGCACCTTGTACTTGTGTCATCGCAAGGATTCGGAAGAGTGAGTGATGATCGCCAGCTCAACATGAACTCTCTATACGGCAACGTTATGAGAGGTTCATCTGTACCTTCATCGCCGAGTAGAAACAATGACCTCCGCCATCGAGACGCCAAAGATTGTCATAGTGGAGGATCTCTGCAAGGGCTGCGGGATCTGCATTGAATTCTGCCCAGCCAAGATACTCAAGGTCGGCAGCCGTATGACGAAGAAAGGCGTCTTTGCTCCGGAGGTCATTGATCCGTCAAAGTGCACAGCTTGCCGGATCTGTCAGTACTATTGTCCAGATCTTGCCATATTCGTCGTCGGGGGGTCTAAGGTTTCCCGCTCGTAAGACCCGGAACGTACTTCATGCAAGGAAACGAGGCATGCGCGCTAGGCGCAGTTGCGGCAGGCTGCAGATTCTTCGCCTTCTACCCGATCACTCCTGCCGGCGAGATTGCTGAGAAGATGGCGCGGGTCCTTCCAAAGGCACGCGGTGTGTACATTCAGATGGAGGATGAAATCGCGGCAATCGGGAGCATAATCGGGGCCTCATGGACGGGCTTGAAGGCAATGACCGCGACTTCAGGCCCCGGATTCAGCCTCATGCAGGAGAACATCGGATACGCAGTGATGACTGAGGCACCATGCGTGATCGTAGATGTTCAGCGGGCGGGTCCGAGCACCGGAATTGTCTCCGCTCCCATGCAAGGCGACGTGGTCCAGGCGAGGCATGGCAGCCACGGCGAGTATGACATCATCGCTCTTGCACCGTCCTCAGCTCAGGAAATGTTCGACATCACCATTCGCGCATTCAATCTCGCAGAAGAGTACAGGACGCCTGTGATCGTCCTCGCGGACGAGACTGTCGCTCACATGCGTGAAGAAGTTGTGATCCCCGAGGAAGGCTCTCTCACAATCATCAACAGAAAGATCCCGTCGAGCACCGAGGAAGCGTCTCGAGGATTCCTTAGCCCCTCAGTTGCCCCAATGCCGATCTTCGGGATGGGATTCGCAGCTCACGTGACCGGCTCGTCGCACGATGAATACGGAAAGCGGCAGGCAAGCGCGCCTGAGGCAATAGACAAGATCGTACGAACAATCAACGAGAAGATAAGACCACACACCAGAGAGATTTCAACAATAGAGAAAGTGATGTTGGACGACGCCGACATCGTAGTTGTCGCGTATGGAAGCTGCGCTAGGACTGCGGAGCATGTTGTGAAAGAGGCGCGTGACAGAGGAGTGAGGGTCGGTCTCCTGAGGCCAATCGGCCTTTGGCCGTTTCCGGCAGAAGCAATGCAGGAAGCGCTCAAACGGGCTCGCCGAGTAATTGTGTTAGAGAACAATCTAGGCCAACTCTTTCCAGAGGTTGAGAGAATAGTGCCCGAGAGCGCGGAAACAATGTTCCTGCCTCCGCAAACCCTCGGAACCTTGCCCAGGCCGGACTACGTCCTGGGACATGTGATGACAGAGGCGAGTTAGCTTTGTCCGTTCAGATGGCGCACCCATTATCGAGTTACATACGAAAAGGCGCCCAACCGCACACGCACTGTTCGGGCTGTGGCAACGGAATCATTGCTCAGTCCTTTCTGAGAGCCCTCCACGAGATTGGAATCGATAGGAAGAAAATCGTGTGTGTAGCGGGAATCGGATGCAGTGGTTGGATCCCTAGCCCATTCTTCGATGTTGATACCCTTCATGTGACACACGGGAGACCAATTGCGTTCGCTACAGGCGTGAAGCTTGGCAAGCCTGATCTAGAGGTTGTAGTTTTCACCGGCGACGGAGACGCCTCCGCGATCGGCGGCAATCACCTCATACACGCGGCCCGCAGAAACATCGGGGTGAAGGTGATCTGCGTGAACAACATGATCTACGGGATGACAGGTGGAGAGGTAGCACCCACCACGCCACGAGGAATAAGGACGACGACCACCCCATTTGGGAACCTAGAGAGGCCGTTCGACCTCTCCAAACTCGTCATAGCCGCGGGAGGCACCTATGTCGCACGGTGGACCACCTACCACGTCGCCAGACTTGTTGCTTCAATGAAGAAGGCGTTGGTGAGGAAGGGCTTCGCCTTCGTTGAAGTCCTATCCCAATGTCCAGTCCACTACGGCCGTAGGATTGGTATCTCGAATCCTGTCGAGATGATGCGATGGTTCCAGAAACAGTCCGTTCCCGTTGAAAGAGCTCGTGAAATGAGTGAGCAAGAACTGGCTGGGAAGTTCGTTGTAGGGGAGTTCGTGAACATCGACGCACCAGAGCTCAGCCAACTGTACGCAGAGCTATTCGAGACGGCTAACCGTGAATCGAACTGAAGTCAGAATCGCGGGGTTCGGCGGCCAAGGCGTGATCTTAGCCGGCATAGTTCTAGGGCATGCCGCTGCAGTTTACGAAGGCAAGAAAGCAGTTCAGACGCAGTCCTATGGGGCTGAGGCGAGAGGTGGCGCAGCTCGCTCAGAGGTCGTTATTTCAAATCAGAAGATCGACTACCCAAAGGTCATCTCGGCGGACATAACGATCGCGATTTCGCAAGAGTCGTTTGAGAAATATGGGACGAACGTGAAGCCTGGAAGCAAATTGTTCGTCGATGCGGACCTAGTGGCGAACATATCGACTGTTAAGGGAGGAACGATCTACTGTATTCCGGCAACGAAACTAGCCGCGAATGAATTCAAGAAGACGTTGGTTGCTAACATGGTTATGCTCGGAGCTGTGGCCGCGGTCACCAAGGTTGTGAAACTCGATAGTCTCAAGATGAGTATTGTAGAAGTGGCTCCCAAGGGATCGGTTGGCCTGAACACAAGAGCCCTAGAGCGGGGGTTCCAGTGGGCAGGTGCCAATCTCGCGACCGGCCCGAGTTGAAAGCGGTTAGGTCCCTAGGGGTTGGATTCTCTGAGTCAGCTTCGGGACGACCTGGTATAGGTCTCCGACTATCCCATAGTCAGCTATCTTGAAGATCGGTGCTTCCTTATCCTTGTTAATCGCGACGATTAGTTTCGAACTCATGATTCCTACCGTATGCTGGATCTGTCCGGAGATTCCGATCGAAACGTGAAGTTTCGGCTTACATCTCTTGCCTGAGATTCCAACCATTCTGTCCTCTGAAATCCAGTGATAGTCGGACGAGAGTGCTCGGGTGCATCCCAGCTCCGCTTTCAGCAGTGCGGACAGCTCATTCACCATCGCCAGGTCCTCCTTGCTGGATAGTCCCTTTCCGACGCAGATCAGCCTCTCAGCTGATTCTATGTTGACTGACTCACCGATTTTCTTTCTGCGTTCGACCAATTGCACCCGAGGAGGTGGAACGTTTAATTCTACTTTTTCGACTATGCCCTGAACAGGTGCGGGCTGCGCTTCGAACGTTCTAGGCATGACCGAGATGACTTTCTTCTTCGTCCTGATGATTTCTGACGATATTGTGTTGCCTCCGAGAGCGTATCTGTCGACCACCAAATCCGACCCTTTCACGGTTAGATCGATCGCGTCCGTGATGCAACCGGCCTGAAGCTTCTGGGCTACACGTCCAGCGGTCTCCTTGCCGAGCCTCGTCGATCTGATCAATAGAATGTCCGCGCCATTCTCCTTGGCGATCTCGTGCAAGACGTTTGCGTACGTTTCCGCGTCAAGAGTTCCAATGCTGCTGTCTGGGACCAAGAGGGTTTTCTGTGCACCATACTCAAGATAGGACTGGATCTTCGTGTCATCCCTGTTGCCAAGGATAACTGCAGAAAGCTCCAGGTTCAGTTGTTTCGAGAGTTCACGGCCCTTTGTGAGGAGCTCGAAGGCGCCCTCATCAGTCTCCGAGGATACGATAAGCCGACCGATCATGGCAGAGCTCCCTCCTTTCGGAGAGCATCTACTAGTTTTCCAACCGCTTCGTCTACATCTCCCTCGAAGAACACGCCTTTCCGCTCCTGCTGCGGTGCCAAGTTGCTGACGACTTGAATGGCGGACGACGCCGAGCCGACTGCACCCGGATCGATTCCAAGATCTTTCAGGGTCCACGACTTCAATGGCTTGCGCGAGGCTCGAAGGATCTGTGCTAGCGGTGCTCTTCGCGGCTTGTTGATCTCACTGGTCACCGAGACCACCGAGGGCATCTCGGCCTTCACGACTTCAAGCGCGGCCTCCACGTCCCGGACCGCAGTAATAGTGTTGCCCCCTATGGAGAGCTCTCTCACGTAGGTGATCTGAGGGATATTGAGGATCTCCGCGATCCTTGAACCGATCTGGCCGGAGTAGTTGTCGGCCGAGCCTTCTCCGACCAGTATAAGATGGTATGGGGCGATCTTTTCGATCGCCCTGACCAATGTCCTTGCTGAGGCCGCTGTATCTGAACCTTCACACGCAGGATCGACGACTGTGCACGCTTCGTCAGCACCCATCGCGAGCGCTTCAAGGACGGTATCCTTGAGTTTGGCCGAGCCTACTGATAGAACGGTGACCTTTGCGCCGTGTTTCTCCTTTATCCTGACCGCCTCCTCAAGCGCATTCTTGTCCATGTCACCGTAGAGAACGGGTAGACCCTCCAGCACCGGCTCACGGGTGTCACGCTTGATTCGAATCTGTTGAAGGTCAACTACCTGTTTCATGCATGCTATGACGTGCATTTATCGGTACCCCATTCAATTGCAGCTAGACCCGTTTCGCGACATGACTAGAAACACATGACTCTTTCCGTTTCAACTGAAACGGTACTGGACTCCGAAACCCGCCTTAGGATACTGCCAGCTCAGCGCCTCCTCGAGGCACGCAATGACACAGGCCCCGCATTCCAGGCACCCGTCTGGGTTCGGGTGCACATCGCCTCGTTCATCGAGCGAATACACCTTCGCTGGGCAGACGAAGAGGCAATACTTGGGCTCGCACTTCTCTCGGCAGACTTCCTGGTTTATCTTGATATGTCCTTCCTTGTCGACCTTGAACACGTTTCGTCCGAGTTTCTCTTCCACCTTCAACGTTCTGGCCTTCTATATCTTGAGCAGGTCAAGGGCGTCTTTCAAGGTTGACAGGTTAAGGAAGTTCTTTCTGATCTGCTTGAAGACGGTTGATGAAAGCTTCGGTTTGGGATCAGATCCAATGAACATCAGCTCCGTCAAGAGGGCACTGATCGCACGAGGATACCTCTCGAACAACCTCGGGTTGCTAAGCACGGTCCAAACATCTGCGAAAGTGTGAAGGTCTCTCATCACGAAAGATTTTTTGAGCATCGTCTCATATGCGGCCAGCGATTGTGCGGAGTAGTTGTCCCGTTTCTTCGAGGCCTTGATGGTCTCGGCAGCCATCACCCCAGACGCGATAGCGAGATCCATTCCCCTAACGATGATTCCCATGTTGAGCGCGAAGCCAGCCGCATCCCCGACTACCAGAATTCCGTCGCTGTACAATGTTGGTACAGACTTTATTCCTCCTTCAGGAATCATGTGAGCGGAGTATTCGAGGGTGTCGCCGCCTTCAATTAGGACGGAGACCTCTGGACGTTGCTTGAACTCTTCCATCAACTGGAAGCTCTCAAGGTGTCGCATATCGGTCATCAGTGCTCCTATGCTGACCACAATGCCGAGAGAGATACTCTCCCGGTTAGTGTACAGGAATCCTCCGCCAGTCAAGCCCTTGCTGACGGTTCCAAAATAGAGCTGAGCCGCACCTTCGTCCCCATGAAGGTTGAACCTATCTTCGATCGTTTTCCTGGGCAGCTCGATCGTCTCTTTCATGCCGATAGCAAAATGTTCAGGCTCGTGCTTTCCACGCAGACCTGCTTCTTTGGCGATGAAAGACATCGCGCCGTCCGCCGCGACCACGACGTTTGCAGCGATGTCTTCCCCCTCAGCGGTTATTCCAGCAAACTTCCCATTTTCGCGCAGCAGCCCCTCAACTTTGTATTTCGGTACCACCGTGGCGCCCGCTGCAGATGCCTTCTCGGCAAGCCACCTATCGAAGATGGGGCGGATGAGCGTGTAGCTGTGATACGGCGGCTTTGCGTAGGCATCTGAACGCAGCTCCACCATGACCGATGAATCATCTGACAACATAGTCAATCGTTCTTTTGCGACGTGCCTCTCGAAAGGCGCTTCATCCCAGATCTCCGCCAGGTACTGTCTGACCGGATTCATGTACAACCTGCCCCCGGTCACGTTCTTGCTGCCTGAGTAGTCGCCTCGCTCAACCACTAGCACGTCCAAGCCTGCCTTCGCGAGCGTATACGCACAGGATAAGCCCGCGAGGCCGGCCCCTATGATGGCTGCGTCCACCCGTTCCACATTTGATCTCCAGATTGCACTCGAAGCTGTCCGCTATATTGTGTTGTGAAAAATGAAGATGACTGAAAGGCCCTCAGCGGTAGGGGATCGCGACTTCTCCCATGAGCTCACGCGCGATGATGATCTTCATGATGTTTGCTCCGCCCTCTGCCCCAACCACGTAGGACATCAATCCCCTCATGCACATCTCGAGCGGGCTCTCCTTGCTGTAGCCGAGCGCGCCATGATACATCATCGCATGCTTCACTATCTCAACTCCCAACAGAGGCGCTCTCAACTTGCAAATGGCGATTGTCTGATTGATCTCTTGGTTGGTGAAGCTTCCGTCCTTGTAGTGTTGATCGATCATCCAAGCTCCCTTAAGCACGAAATTCTTGACCATCTCTAGTTCAGCGAAGTCATCAGCGATCTCGAATGAGATCCCCTCGAACTTGGCAAGAGGCTTGCCGAATAGTACGCGGCGCTTCACGTAGTCAGCTCCAAGTTCCAGGCATTTCTCGGCCCCTCCGAGGCAGGCGCTTGCCACAAGCGTTCGGGCGACATTGAAGCCTTCCATGTTTACGTAGAATCCTCTGTTCTCTTGACCGAGCACGTACTTCGTGGGAATCTTCACATCCTTGTAGGAGAAGCCGCCCGTGGACAGCCCCATCCGGCCCATGTCCCTGAAGCTCGTGTACGAGATTCCAGGGAGCGTCGCCGGCACGTAGGCAAAGGTCATGCCTTTGGTGCCAAGTTCGGGTGCTGTCCGATAGAGAGTTAGGTGTCCGCCGCCTCTCTTGGTTGCCTCAATTACGCCACTAATGTATGTCTTCTCCCCGTTGATCACATACCCGTTCTCTACTTTCTTCGCGGTGGTCTTGATGTTGGCTAGGTCTGATCCGCCGCCTGGTTCTGTGGTGGATATTCCGATGAACCATTTTCCAGCTGCCACGTTCGGGAGGAGTTCTTTCTTCAGCTCCTCCGAGCCGTGCCTCACAACCAAGTAGCTCCAGCCGAGATTCAGCAGCGTGTAGACCGGGAGCGACATCGACAGCTCGCCCCGAGCAATCTCGTGGACCGCAATTGTAGCATAGGCCATCTCTTCTCCCGGGCTTGCTGAACCTCCATATTCCTCAGGAATTGTGACGCCAAAGATCCCGAGCTCTACCATCTCCCCGATGATCTCCTCAGGGATACCCGCTTCCTTTTCGTCGATCTCACGTGTTCTGGGAAACAGCTTCTCCTCACAGAAGCTGCGTACGGTCTTCCTGAACAGCTCCTGTTGAGGTGTTAGTCGGAAATCCAAACATCTTCCTCCATTCTATTCTCCGTATCGAAAGGGTGACCTCTGAGTCATATTTGGCTGTTCCGTGGGCTTGATCGATGAAAGCGATACGATCAAAGGCGCGAACAGAAGCCTAGACTGATCTTGATCAGTTCATCACTCTTGCGTGCAGCACAATGGCCTACGGGCTGGAATCAAAGTACCACTGCTATTGCGATGTCGTTTACGTTCGTGTTGGTTCTTCCGGTCATCACGAGGTCCTTGAGTGGCAAGAAGAATCTGTAGGAGTCATTCTGGTTCAGTAGCTCATCGAACCTAAGGTTGAGCTTTTCAGATCGAGAAACAGTCATTCCATCCACGACGGCGCCTGCGGCGTCTGTTGGGCCATCTATCCCATCAGTTCCAATTGATGCCATTGCAGCTCCTCTCAGACCCTGAATTTCCCTTGCACACCCCATTGCACATTCTTGATTTCTTCCCCCAAGTCCGGAACCTGTGACCGTAACGGTTGTCTCCCCTCCCAAGAGGAGCGCGCATGGCTTTCTGAAGGGCTGGTTGGATGTAGCTAGGTGCCTCGCCAGGGAACCGATGAACGATCCCAAGTGCCGGGCCTCTCCCGTGACGGACGAGCTTAGGACCTTAGCCTTGATTCTCCGAGACCGCAGGTGCTCCTGCGCGGAAGTGCATGCGTCTCTGTTGCTTCCCACGATATGATAACGAACTCTGCGGAAGCACGGATCATTGACCTTCGGGGTTTCAGAAATCCGCCCATCTGCCCCGTCACGCAGGATTCCCACCACAACCTTGGGTATCGATTCCCATAGGTTGTACTTCTTCAGGACTGCAATCGCATCTGAGAAAGTCGTTCTGTCGGGTGAAATCGGTCCTGAGGCGATCGAGTCAGGCCTGTCTCCAACCACGTCGGAAATCGCTAGGCCGAGAATCTTTCCCGCCGCTGACCGTTTCGCGAGCCAGCCTCCCTTTATCGCAGACAGGTGCTTTCGGACGGTGTTAAGCTCCACTATCGTCGCACCTGCGTTCATGAGCAGTCCTGCAACTCGTCCCTTGTCTTTGATCGTCAGGGGCTCAACTGGAAGCGAGAGGAGCGCCGAGCCGCCCCCGGATACGATGCAGATGAGAAGATCACGGCTGGTGAGGTTCTCCACAAGGTTGGCGAGTTCCCTCGCGGCGCTTACACTATTCTCGTCAGGAGTGGGGTGGGACGCGAGAACGGATTTCACCTGTCTCAGCCTTGGCAAACGCTGGCTGGTCGGGACTACGACCAAGCCTCCATCTAGTTGATTTCCCAGGATCTCTTCAAGCGCCTCTGCCATCGCTCCTGAGGCCTTTCCGGCACCCGCGACATAGATGGATTCGTACTTGGCAAGTCTGGTGATCTCGCCGTTCACGAGAAGGTTGTCTCCATGTTTCTTGACGTGTCGCGGGACGAGCTTGCGTGGGTCAACAGAGGCCAGTGCGAACTCTAGGGTTTCGATGAGAAGCCGTCGTGCCCGCCGTCCTTGATAGTCAGAGCTGTTCTCGATCAGTTGAGCCTTGTTCAGGATCAAGTTGGCTCCAGAGAGAAGACACCTAGTGTAATGTGCTTATGACTCTTGGCTGTAGGAGGCATGCAGGAGACCGTACCAGGATACGCCCAAGCGGTCAGGATCTAGAAGGGCTTCGCTGACCCCGCCGACTCAGAAAAACGGAGAACGAAGCCTCTGCTCAACTATTAGGGGCCTGGTGAAGGACCTGAAGAAGGAGTACCCCCAGGTGCGGCCTCCGGAGCAGGGGTAGGTGCCGTCTCAGCAGCCGGAGCTGGAGCTGGCGCCGGAGCAGGTTTAGGTTTAGGCTTGGCAACACGTTTCTTAGCCGCTTTTCTAGCCTTCTTCTTCATCGCCTTCTTTTTCTTCTTCGCCAAAAGCAAATTCACCGAGATAATCTTCGGGCTCTGGAAACCTAATAAGGCTTGCCTAGGTCAGCACAGAATTTGGCAGTCATCTTGTTCTATTCTAGTTTGCAACGCGCACCCTGTCAACAGGACCTCGTAATGGTCAAATTGATCGCAAAGGACACGATCTGCTTCCCCCGCGCCTTGGGGGTACACCCCTCAGGGCTTGGGTGATTCTATGACCTTTCCTAGCACTCTTGAACTGGTATGGCTGAGAGGCCTATGCGGGATCCAGGTCTAGCCGGTTCCGAGAAGGCCAATGTGCAGGAGGCTGTGATGCCAGTCGGCGAACCTCATAAGCTAGGAAGCGTCTTTGCCACGCTACATGAGGGACATTGGCGGAAGAGATTCCTTTTGAAGACTTCAAAAAATTGGACATCCGAGTAGGGACCATCATGAATGTCGAACGAGTCAGGAGGTCAGAGAGACTCTACAAGATCCTCGTAGATCTAGGAAGCTTTGGAAGCCGCCAAACAATATCGAGTCTTGTAGGCTACTATGAGCCGGGCGAGCTTGTTGGCAAGAGGATAGTTTTTCTTGTGAACCTCAAGCCGGCAAAGTTCGCGGGCGAGGTTTCGCAAGGCATGCTGTTGGCAGCCGAGATGGACGGAAAGCTCGCGCTACTCACAACCGATCATGAGATTCAATCGGGTGCGCGTATCACCTAGCGTCCATCCACCCGGGCCTCGGAGCGTTTTCAAACGTCTTAATTACCCCTCCAGTTGTACTGGCCCTCGAAGGACTGGTCGAAGAAGGCACATCGAATGCCGAGGAAAGGCCCTACGGAACAAGACGTGCTACGGATAGTCATGGACAGAGGAAACGAAGGGATCCTTCAATCCGCCCTCTGGAGAGAGATGAAGGCTGACAGTAGAGAAGGATCAAGAGCTATACTAAGGCTGGAACGCAAGGGACTAATTGAAAGGAAGCGAGAGCTGCATTCAGGGCGCTGGACCTATCGGGTCTTTGCGAGACGAAAGTACTCAAGCATAGACTCGATACTTGATGTTCCGTGTTCCTTCTGCGACCTTGAGGCCAGATGCGGTCAAGCCGCTATGGCAAACCCGGCCAATTGTGGAAGGATTACCCAATGGATACTCGTCTCAGTTAGCACGCCGTCTCCTGGAAGATAGTCTTGTCCAGTCGATGGATCCAGAAACGTCACAGGGATCAGTTCTACAGACTCGCCAAGGAGAGAGGCTACAGAAGCCGGGCCAGCTTCAAGCTTCTTCAGGCCAACAGAAGCCATAAATTCATCAAACGAGGCTGGAACGTTCTAGATCTTGGAGCCGCCCCTGGCGGATGGCTTCAAGTTGCGCGAGAGGCCGTAGGCGAATCAGGATTCGTTCTTGGAGTCGACAAGCAAGAGATCGAACCGCTACCACGGAAGAACGTTGCAACTTTCGTCGCGGATATCGGAGACGCGTCACTTCCGGACCGGATATTGAAGGAGATGCCGGGGCCGGTGGATGTTGTACTCTCCGACGCCTCACCCGACCTGACTGGCACCTGGGACCTAGACCAGGCTAGGCAGGTGCATTTGGCAAATCAGTCGCTAGAGGTTGCAAGACGTGTCTTGCGCAAAGGGGGAAGCTTCTTCGTCAAAGCATTCCAAGGAGCAGATCTTCCAGACTTCAAGTCCACACTGAAGCTGTCCTTCCAAACGGTCAGGATCGTCAAACCCCCCGCAAGCAGGAGCGACAGTTCCGAGATCTACTTCCTAGGTCTCAACTACACCGGCGAGAGACGCCTCCCGTCCGTCCCACAAGGACACATGGAAGAATCTCTCACTGAAGATCCTGCTACGAGGCAGTCTTGAAGCGTTCGAAGAGAATATCGGGGAGAGTATCCCTGTTTTCGTGGGTGACCTCGAGCACCTCAATGCCTCCCCCCGATTTGATCGCCCTGACTATGGGATCTTGCGCATTTCGATGCACGGTTCCAAGTACGGGCTTTCCGCAGACTAACGCAGCTTGGACGGCATCCTTGAACGTCCTGGAGGTCAACTCCATTGGTCCAACTTCATCTATGACTATGAGATCCGCGTCCTTGACCGCTAATAGGATTGCTTCTGCACCTATCCTGTCCAAGTCTTCACTGTTTACGCGGTATCGTCCTATTCTCGGTCCAGTACGCTGGTTGACATGAGCAAGGACTCCAGTCTCGCCGGTAACCAGGTTTCGTATCTCGAAACCGATGCGGGCCGATCCGGATCTCAGATCACCGGATGTCATTCCCCCAACCTTGAGCCCATCTGTCCTTATCTTCTCCACAGCATGTCTCACGACTGTACTCTTGCCCACCCCAGGGCTACCCGTGAGAAACACGACAAGAGCCAAAGCCTTTCAATCCGCGCAGCATGTCAGTTCCAACGCGCAAGCTATAACTGATTTGAGGGATCAAGCGGAACCATCCGATATGTTGTGACGAGCATGGGCAGAAACGTGGCCGGGCTCGACGATGCGGGGCGAGGCCCGATAGTTGGTCCACTTGTCATTGCGGGGGTGCTAATGGAGGAGGACAGAGTCCCAGAGCTCGTCTCGATCGGCGTCAAGGATTCGAAACTCCTCACGCCCGAGTCACGATCAGACCTGGCGGGGAAGATACAAAGGCTCGCGGTTAAGATTTCGTATGACGAGCTTTCGCCCGCCGATATTGACCAAGCCGTTCTGAAAGGTAGGAAGCTTCAGAGACTGAACTTCCTTGAAGCAAAGTCCATGGCAAAGGTGATCGCCGAACTCAAGCCACAGGCGGTTTGGGTTGACGCTTCAGACGTTAACCCGGAACGCTACGCCCGCCAGATCTTGGACGAGCTGCCCATGAGTCTGAAGAGAACCGTACTGATCTCGGAACACAAGGCCGATAGGCGGTATCCGATAGTCTCCGCGGCAAGCATAATGGCGAAGGTGAGACGCGATGCCGCAATTTCAAAGCTTTGGGAAGAGTTTGGCAACTTCGGCTCCGGGTACGTCACAGATCCTTTGACGATCAAGTTCCTGAAAGAGTGGCGAAGAACCCACGAACAGTATCCCCCGATAGTCAGGAAATCTTGGAAGACGCTCAGGGAGATAGAATCGGATCTGACTCAGTCAAGATTGACTGAAGAAAGATGACTCCTCGTCTCTAGGTCCGAAGCCGATCACAACTAGCGAATGGAATTCCCTGACCAGCTCAGCCACATGTGGCTTATAGAGATAGGTTGTCTCACGGTTGTCGGACGCCTGCTCGAAACCTCTGTCAGTCAGTCCCAAGATCTTCCTAGCCGTGAATTGCTCGACATTATCTCCCAGAACCGTAAAGACAGACTTTCCAAGATCCAATCGGCGCAATACCACGATCGGCAGATGGATACTCCTGTGGATCGAAGACGGCGTGAGACGCGCGAGCTTCTCAAGTATCCTTTTATCTAGGATGATCTCCGAGCCGTCTATCGCTCTGACGCTCGGCGTCTCTTCGCGGAGAAGTTGTTCTAGGGTCTTGCGTCCTCTCGGTAGATGAAGATTGAGCCTCCGCGTCTCCTCTCTCACGAGAGCGTCAAGGATTCTGGTTGACGGCAGCATATCCATCCATTCTTGAGTCGCAAGTAGCCTGTAAGTAATGTCTTTGTCGCGACGTAACCCGAGCTGGATCGCAGTCCTGTCTTTCGAACTCTCGATCTGGTGAGGCCCAGCGCGCTCCACTTCACGCTCGGACGGCGACCTGATTTCGGAATCATTTTCGCAGGCAGACCGAGGCGGAGACGTGCCCGCACCTTGCCTGGAGAAATACGGGGGCGCACAGTGCAGTACACCAGTTGCTCCAGTCTATCCTCTGGATTCTTGTCTTGGCGGATCGGGCCTGTACTCTTGAGGGACCACTAACTTCCTCTTCTCGCAACGATCATGGCATGGTCCTTCTCATATGGCTCCAGTCGGACTGTGTCCACGATCTTGAACCCTCTCCGCATGAGCGTTCGTTTCTCTTGAGAGAAGACCGAAGCAGGGCTCATGGTCACATCCACGCTCCTCGACTTGACTGCGATCATCGCAGTCCCTGACTCTTTCAGAAAGAGGTCCGCATTGTCCGCAAGGATTCTTGCTTGGTCGGGTTGCGCGACATCACAATAGATGCTGTCCACAGTTGAGACAAGCGGCCGGTATCCGCTCGGGTACCTTGCATCCGCCAGTATAGGAGACATGTTTGGTCTGTAGGAGCAAACGTGCTCAATGAGTTCACGCATTGTACGTTGTGCAAATTCCACGCAATAGACCACTCCGCTCTTCCCGACGATATCGCTCACATGACTTGCTGTGGTTCCGCTGGCGGCGCCGAGATACAGCACTTTTCCACCATGGGTCACGGAGACCTCTGCTATGTCCTTCAGGATAGCCGCCGCAAGCTTACTTCTGTAGGCGTCCCAGACTCTGTATTCCTTCCGGCGAAGCTTTACCAGTTCCTCGCCGTAGACCATGCGGCCAGGGGCAAGGTTTTCCGTAGCGAGTCGTCGTGAGTGGTCGTGAAACTTGATCCAGTATACCCCTTCGAATCTTTCGTGAGGGCTAACGTCTTCGACCCTGATCACGTCTGCGGTCCTCGTCACGCCCTCTCATGGGCGGCTCCTTGTACTTCTCCTGGATCTCCGAGACCTTCTTCTCCACGTCCTTGGCGAGTTTGTCTCCGATGAAGTCTCCACCGAAAGCGTCGACCCTAGCAGCTATGGCGAGCTTCCCAGAGAGCGTGCGCGCAATCTTGCCTCTCTGCCAGCGGGGGGATTGATGAATAGAGGCATACTGGAAGATCACCCCGTGCTTAGGTGGTCTGGCTCCCGTCTTCAAGGAACGAAAGAGCGCCTTTTCCGCTCCGAGAACCTGCATCGTGCTTGCCGGCATCTTGGCGAGGTTCTCAAGGCCTCCCGCGATCGACATCAACCTTGCAGTCAACAATGCTCCTATGATCGCAGTAGTGTTTGGGGCGACCTGATTCATCACAGCGTCGACGTAAGCTTCAGCCTTCTCTCGAAACTTGAAGAGTTCCAGCGTATCTCTACAGAGCGACCGCAGCCACTCAAGATCCTCCTCTGGAAAGCTCGCTCCCATCGATTTGCGCGCCGCTGAGGCGATCTGTTGAATCCTCTCCTTCGGGATACCCTCCTTCTGAAGGTTCTCTTCGGTAAAGTTGGATCGCATTCCGAGGTCTGAGACAAGTCGTGCATAGGTGTCGTGTTTCTCTACGATGCGGTCAAGTTCGGGGAAGTGCAACCCATACCATTCCCGTATCCTTCCTGCGAAGAGGTTGATCGTCTTGTCGATGTCGTCGATCGCGCGTACTGCTTGAACCGCGTAGAGGTCACGCTTCGCAGCCGCTACGGTGACAGCCACACGCGCAAGCTCTAACGTTACCTGGCGAACAAACTTCTGATACTCTTCAAGACTCGCGACTGGGTTGACATCTAATTCCTGCTGCTTCAGCCACTTCGATCTGCCTTTCCAGTCAGTGGCAAGTTTCTCTCGGAACTGCGTGACCGCCTTGAACCCTGCCTCGATTCTAGTCGGCGTTCCCTCGATGGACTTCACCGCCTTGGCCACGGCCTCCGTCTCCGCGACGAGAGCGTCAAACCCGGCTTTCCTTACTGATTGAACAAGCTGCCTCAATTCGGCCGTGGCATTTCCAGCTTGAAGTTGCCGTAGCTGCTCCGCGGCTTCACCGGGTTTCCTGCCGAACAGCTTCTTCTCGACCACTGATCCGTCCTTGTCTATCGCGAAGATTCCGGCAGGTGTTTCGACAATATAGGCCTCCACGCACTCTCACTCTCTCAATCATGAATGCTTCTGACTGTTGCTCGCCATAGGACTACGCGGTGTTGAGATAAAGCCTTGCTGAACCGTTGCCGGAGTGTTAATAGTCGAAGCTCTCTACATGATGTATCTGGATCCGGAACTGGGTGAAAATTGTTGCCGGAGGTCTCAATAGAAGTTGCAGGACTTAGGCTGCGCAATCCTACAATGCTCGCATCAGGTTTTCTAGGCGTCTCCGGTGAGACGCTAACCAGGGTTGCCGAAGCAGGCGCTGGCGCAGTGGTTACGAAGTCATCAAGTCTCAAGCCACGTGCCGGGAACCCGGGACCCACGATTGTTGAAGTTCCAGTCGGGCTCTTGAACGCCATTGGCCTGGCCAGCCCTGGGATCTCTATGATGAAAGACGAGGTCACCGAAGCGAAGAGGTCAGGCGTTCCGGTCATAGTGAGTGTCTTCGGTTTCTCCATCTCGGAGTACTCGAAGTCTGCACGCATAGCCGAAAGCCTGGGAGCCGATGCCGTCGAATTGAACATCTCCTGTCCGCATGTGTCCGGAGTGGCCGAGATCGGGCAAGATCCCACGATCGTAGGGAAAGTGACGCGCCATGTCAAGAGGGCAGTCGATATTCCCGTCATGGTGAAGCTTTCCCCAAACGTCTCAAGCATAGTGGCCATAGGTCGCTCTGCCGAGAAGGGCGGAGCGGACGCAGTCACCGCTATCAACACCCTGAAGGCGATGCTGATAGACATACACATTCGCCTGCCCGTACTATCAGCCAAGATCGGCGGTTTGTCAGGGCCAGCGATAAAGCCAGTTGCGGTTCGATGCGTACACGAGCTGGCCGAGAGGCTGAAGGTGCCCATAATCGGCGTAGGAGGAATAATGGGATGGGAGGATGCGGTTGAGTTCTTCCTAGCCGGCGCAAGTGCGGTCCAAATAGGAACCGCAATCCTTCAAAAAGATCTCCATGTCTTTTCAGAGGTTGTCGAAGGCCTCACGAACTACATGAAGCAGAACGGCTTCACACGTGTTTCTGAACTAGTCGGCCTCGCGCACTCGAAACCCGAGTAGCCTGAAATCTCTTCGATACGTAGACAAATCTGCCTCCCACCATCGTCGCTAACACATTGATTCTACGAATCTCCTCGGGCGCGACAAGTAGCGGATTACGATCAAGTATCACAAGGTCGGCCAGCTTTCCAACCTCAATCGTTCCCTTCAGCTTCTCTTCATATGTGGCGTAGGCTGCGTTCTTCGTGAACATCCGGATGGCGGTTTCTGTGTCCACCTGCTCGCCATAGCCTCTTGAGAGAGGGGCAACCGCAGCATAGATGCCTCGTAGGGGATCGATTGGTTCAACCGGACAATCTGACCCGGCGACCAGTGTGGCTCCGCTCTCGACAAGTGACCTCAGAGGGTAGACAAGCCTCGCGCGTTTGTCTCCGACGCGTTCTGGTACCCACACATCGGAGACAATGAAGTGCGGCTGAACTGACGCGATAGCTTTGCAGTTCTTCATCTTGACGACGAGGTCGCGATTCAGGACCGAGGCATGCTCTACCCTGTGTCTCAAACCAGAAGATCCCGGAACCGTGAGGTTGGCCTTTTCGATGGCTGTGAGCGCCATCGAGACTGCGCGGTCTCCGATCGCGTGAATCGCTACCTGTAACCCGTGGCGAGCTGCTGATTGGACTATCATGTTGAGCTCATCTTGCGGGTGAATGATAACCCCCGATGTGTCTCGCGCGTCAGAGTAGGGTTTCTCGAGAGCTGCAGTACGTGCCCCTAGTGAACCGTTCGCGAATATTTTGACGGCCTGTATTCTGAGCATGTCGTCTCCGAATCCAGTTGAGATGCCCATCTGCGTGGCAGAGCATAACCACGCGTCCGGAATCAAGAGGTAGATTCGAACCACAAGTTCGCCGGCTCTATTCATGGTGTTCAAGACTCGAATGTCTTGGGGATCATCGACAATGCAATGCACTGCCGTCAAACCCGTAGAGACCGCTTTGCGCATCGCCAATAACGCCGCTTCACGGACCTCTCGATCGTCTCTCGTAGGTATCAGAGAGGTCACAATGTTCATCGCGTTCTCCCTAAGGAGGCCGGATGGTTCTCCCGTCTCTCGGTCACGGTCTATGACTCCCCCTATAGGGGGGGTGGTAGCCGCCGTTATGTTCGCGAGTCTCACCACTTCACTGTTGATGACGCACATGTGCCCACAGATTCGGAAGATGCACACCGGCCTATCAGGAACAGCGGCGTCCAAGTCGAACCGGTTCGGAAACCTTTGTTCCTTCAGTTTCTCCTGGTCCCATCCGTAACCGAGAAGCCATCTGCCGGCACCGACCCTCCGAGCTTGCCGGACAAGAATATCCTGAATCTCAGAGATGGAGCGCGTCTGCCTAAGGTTTGCGCCGAACAGCTCGAGCCCGTACGCGACGAGATGCGTGTGACAATCAACGAATCCAGGCAGGACAGTTGCTCCGTGGAGATTCCAGACAATAGCATCTTTCCCCACGGCCGAAAGAATTTTTCGATTAGTGCCAGTCTTCAGTATGCGATCTTGGCCAATGGCCAGAGCTTGAGCTTCAGGTCTCCGGCTGGCCAGCGTTAGAACGTTGGCGTTCAGAAACGCGACATCTACTTGCCTGAAGCGTGCCTTGCTATTCGTCTTCTTCGTGGCCCGTCTCGTTTTCCTCCTTCCTGAAGAAGATGGAAGAGTACTTCTCAGGCCACTCAATCTTTCCGCCACAGTTATCGCAGTAGAAGGCGTTCAGAAAAAGCTCGCGTTCACAGTTCTCGCAAAAGAACCTCTTCTGGCTCAGCTCGGGTTCCGCCAAGGTCGTCATTTACTCCACTTGTCCCTCAGTCAACGGGTGTCGACATACCTTATGGGTTCTACACACCGAGCAACCAAAAAAGCAGTCCTCAGGCGTTCTGGTCTAGCAAAGTCGCGTCAAACTGACGCTCAGGCATGCGTTTTGAGTCTGCCGTAAAGGAGTGCTCCGTTGGTCGTCTTGGCATAGGTGGCTGATTTGGATCGTGTTCCGTCCCTGATTCTTTGCTATGATTTGGGTCTGGCAAAATGCCGTGATGAGTTCTCTCCATGAGATGCGACTGGGCTCATAAGCGCCCGCTTCCCATGGGCTCTTTCATCTCGCTAGCGAGAATCCCTGCCGGTCTGAATAGTTTTCTTGAATGGCACGTGAAGGGTCACAAGTCTTTCATATCTGCCCGGGACGTGGGTCTGTTGCGCGGCGGATATGGCGTGAGAGACCGCGAGCGTTCAGACAATGAGCAGCCGCCTCGGGGCCCAACGACCGAGAACAGCCTCTTGAGGCGACTTGTTCTGCTTCTTGATTCCGCATCTGGGTCGCGCAGCGTAAGAATCGCCGCATACGGGCTCGGCATCCTATTCTTTCTCACAATCGTCTTTGTTCCTCCTGTCTTCGGAATTCTTCTCGGCTGGCCCAAGATCATTGAGATGTTATCATATCCTGACTTGCTGGTGAGAGGCGGCTCAGCCATCGTTGCTTCCTTTGCGATCGCCGTAACCGTTTCATTGATGGATCTCCTGGCCGGCTTACCCTTGGCGTGGTTCATCGTTAGAAGCAAGTCTGCCTGGGTTAGCACGATCGACACACTTGCTAACGTTCCCTTCATTGTTCCCACCGTTGCCTTGGGTTACTCCGTTCTGACCTTCTGGAGCGGCGATCGCGGTCTCGGTAGTCTGCTCGGCCCGGGGTTCGTGCTTTCGCCTGGGTGGCAGATGATTGTCTTGCTACACTTCGCATTCTCTTATCCGGTCATAGTTCGTGTCATGGTCGGGGCTCTTCAAGGCTATAAAGAAGTATACGAAGTAGCTGCGCGTACTCTTGGAGCGCCAGCGTTCACTGCTGTCAGAACAGTCTCGCTGGCTTTGCTGAAACCATCCATCGTTGCGGCATTTCTACTGGCATTTGCCAGGTCTCTGTCGGAGACCGGAGCGACAGTCATGGTCGCCGGCGCTTTTGAGAACGGCCCAGTCTTCATTCGGAACGCGCGTGTGGCCGGACTGGAGAGTCCGCTAATCTTCGTGAGTTTCGTTCTAATAGTGGCGTCTAGCCTTTTCTTCATCGGAATCCGGATCTTCGCTCCGAGAATGGGCCTTCCGATCTCCACAGTCTGGCCAAAGCTTGAGAGGCAACTGAGTTCAGGGGGTTCCGTCGCATGCAGGAATCTTCTGACATTCCTCACATTCGTTCTCCTTGTAATTCTTCCATCGCTTTTCGTCCTGCTGCCCGGCACCGGGGCTCTCATGGACGGTACCTTGCAGTCTGCAGTTTCTGGAACCGGTATTTGGTCGGTCTATTGGCAGTCCGTTGGCCTATCCTATCTGATCGCTCTAATTGCAACTAGTTTGAATATCGCGACCGGCTTGCCTGTTTCAATTCTCATTGCACGAGCACGCGGCGGAAAGCTGGTCGCAGGTGTCTTAGACACCTTGGTCAATATCCCAATCGTGGTTCCATCTATAGCACTTGGAGTCTCGATAGGTATTTTCTGGGGCGGGGTCACTTACATCCCGGAGTTTTGGCTGCTGATCTTTGCTCATGCAAGCATCACGTACACATACTTCGTCAGGTCAATGATCGCTGCTGTTGAAAGTATTCCCACAGAGGTTGAGGAGGTCGCGCGCACATTGGGTGGCAAGCCTCTTACGGTCTTTAGGAGGCTAACACTTCCATTGTCAAAGTACGCGTTGCTGGCAGGGGCGATAATGGCCTTCACGCGAAGTGTCGATGAGACGGGAGCCACTCTAGCGGTAGCAAAGAAACTCACAACGGCTCCAGTCCTGATGGTGGAGTGGGTGCGAGGCACAGTTCCCGCGTCCTCGAGTGCAATAGGACTAGGGTTAGCAATTCTGGTGTTAACCTCGTTCGCCTCACTACTAGTTCTCACAGTGGCTTCTCGAAAGATGTGATCGCTTTGCCATCCATAAGGCTCGTCGGTGTTTCCAAGATTTTCGCAAGGGTCAGAGCTATAGACGGCGTGAACTTGGAGATCAGGGACGGGGAGTACGTCTGTGTTCTGGGGCCAACCGGGAGCGGTAAGACGACGCTGCTTCGACTCATCGCAGGACTGACGCCTCCCACAAGTGGAAGTATCGAACTCAACGGGAAGCCGGTCACTCGTGTTCGACCTGAGGACAGAAATGCTGTCTACGTGCCGCAGCAGTATGCGCTCTTTCCTCACATGACCGTGAGGGACAACGTCGCCTTCGGCCCGCTGGCTCGCGGTTTCACCCCCGAGGAATCTTTGCGAAGAGCTGACGAAATGCTGAAGCTCGTTAGGCTGGCCCATAGGGCAAACTCGTTTCCGAACGAGCTCAGCGGGGGCATGCAGCAAAGGGTTGCAGTTGCGCGCGGCCTCGCTGGGCATTCTTCTCTGCTTCTCTTGGATGAGCCGCTCGGGGCCATCGACGCTCGACTGAGAGTCGTGCTCCGCTATGAGATCAGAAAACTGGCGAAAGAGCTCGCGGTCACAGTAATTCATGTCACTCATGATCAGCAAGAAGCCATGTCGATTGCCGACAGAATAGCCGTACTGAGAGAAGGCAGCGTGGAGCAGTTTGGCCGCCCATCTGAAATCTATACTGCGCCGGAATCACCATTCCTAGCCAATTTTGTTGGTGGTGCGAATTTCCTTGAAGGAGCTGTAGTGCAACAGAATCCTGACGCAACTGTGATCGAGGTGGCTGAAGGATTCTCGATAACGGCGCCGCGAAGCGGTCACCTTGTGGGCGATGCCGTTGTTGTGTCGTTCAGGCAAGAGAGAACTTCGATTCTCACCGGCGCAAGTCTCGAAGAGAACGTTGTTCCGGGAACTCTTGCTTCAACTAGTCTTCTCGGCGTCTTCCTGAGGTGTTCAATGGACTTTGGAAGGGCGGGGACGATAGTGGCGAAGGTGCCGCTATGTGAGGCTTTGGAACAGCGCCTACCGGATCTAGTCGGAGAAGTTGTCTATGCGAGAGCGAGTCGGGACGGGATAATCCTGTTCAAGAGGCCAAGACGACCGCTGGCGATCGAGTTGGAGGCGATCTAGCTGCCCAGCGTGAGAATCGTAGATGTCAGGAAAGCATTCGGAGACGTAGTCGCCTTGGACAATGTCTCGCTGGAGATCAGGGATCGTGAATACGTTTCAATCATAGGACCGAGCGGATGTGGCAAGTCCACCCTTCTGAAGTGTTTGGCCGGCATAACTAGACAAGATTCGGGACAGATATCCATCGGTGACAGAGAGGTAACCTCTCTGCCGCCCGAAGAGCGCCAAATCGGATACATGTTCCAGGAGATAGCTCTTTTTCCCCACATGTCAGCCTGGGAGAATGTAATGTACGGCCCTCGAGTTCGGGGAGAGGATAGAGAACAAGCACGTCAATTCGTCGGACAGATCATCGAGATGGCTAGGCTTAACATTTCAGCTGAAACCTATCCCGATGAACTGAGCGGAGGAGCGAAACAGAAAACTGCACTGGCTAGGGCGATCGCCTCAGAACCCCAACTCATGCTCCTCGACGAACCATTGGGTGCGCTAGACGCTAATGTTCGAGCGGTGCTCCGATATGAATTGAGAAGGCTCGTCAAGGAGCTGGGACTAACCGCGATTCACGTTACACATGACCAAGAGGAGGCTATGTCAATCTCAGATCGCCTTGTCATAATGAAGGCTGGCCGGATCGTGGAAGTTGGAACACCCTTGGAACTGTATCTTTCGCCGAAACAGCTCTTCACCGCCAACTTTCTAGGGGAGGCGAACTTCATTCCTGCAAGAGTGGAAGAGTGCGATTCAGGCCGTATTACCATATCAGTCAACGGTTGGAAACTCGGCTTTGCAGGGTCAGGCTTCGCTAGGGGAGAGCGTCTGGTACTTGCAGTTCGGCCAGAATCAGTTCTCTTGACCCTAGCCGATCTTCACCGCGACCTAGAATGGACGGGAATTGTGAAAGAGCGTATACTACTCGGTGACAGTATACGAACGGAAATTGAGCTTGAAAACGGCATGCAGATGATCTCGGAGATACCTAACGAGGGTGTTGAGCCTGCGAAACAGGTTGGGGAGCGTGTTAGAATCGATTTTGCTGTTGGAGGCCTAATACCTTATCAGTTCCCCGCCCAAGGTCTGGATGTCGAGCTAGCGCTGGAGTAGATTGAGGCGAGGCCGCAGGAGATGAGAGCTACCTTCGAAAGTTGGTTCGCCGCTAGAACTAGAGCTCGAGCGATCGAGATGGTCAGACAGGCGACCCGCATGCTAGTCCCGTCGGTGGACGAGCTTATTGCATGTGTCAACAGCGCAACTGCTGGAAACAGGGAGGAATTGGAGAGAGCCTTCACTAGACTACATCAGGTTGAGAGAGAAGGAGACAGCCTGCGAAGACTGATAATCCTCGAGTTTGCCAGAGGAAACCTTCCAATCGATGAAAGGCGCAGCTTCATGCGGCTCGAGAGGCAGATTGACTGGGTCGCGGATTGGTGCCTCGAGGCTGGCCGGCTCGTCAGGCTCTTCCCGATGAACAAGCTGGCAGAGGCCCTTCGAGCCAGTACTCTTGATACTTGCAAGGTAATACGGGACTGTGTTTTGGAGGTTCAGCGATGCATCGACCTATTGACCGACAAGAAGGTAGAAGAAGCGCTCGATGCGGCGGACAAGGTAGAACGCCTAGAGGAAGAGGCAGACGACCTCTACCGAAAGGGCAGAGCACTGTTAAGCCAGATATCCGGGCCAGAATTCACCATTGGCCAAGTAGTTCTGTTGGCGGAATTCCTAGACGCGATTGAGAACGTCGCTGACAAGTGCGAGGATGTCTGTGACCAAGCCAGAGTAATAGCCGTCAGCGTGGGCACTTAATCGATAGATACCGATTTTCCAGATACCTGAGGATTTTCCGAGATCGCTTGAAACGAGGGCTACTATTTACTTTCTGTGCTACTATCTAGACTCGCCGGTGAGATTTCGGTGGAAGCCATGAACTTATTACCTCGCACGAAAGTACGGGTTCAACTTTCAATGGTGTCAGATCATGGTGAAAGTCGCAGTCGATCTGAGCAAATGCAACGGCGACTCCATCTGTGTCGATGTATGCCCCGTTGCGGTGTTCGAACTTCAAGAAGTAAAGGGCTACGAAGGAAAGAAGTCCGTGGTCGTTAACAATGACGCGTGTATCATCTGCCGAGCCTGCGAGGTCCAGTGTCCCACCCAAGCCATAACTGTGACCGAATGAATCGTTGACACAGAAATCTTCTGGCGTCTCTAGGAATACGCGAACTCGACCTCGTCGTTTTTGCATGTTTGGGCTTTGACTAAGTCATAGTCATTTCTCGTCTGTTTCTTGCGAGGTCATGCTTTTGGCCGTGAGTAAGCGCTTTTATCTGACGCTCTCTTCTCATCGCCGTGCGGTGACTGCCGAACTTCTCTACGTAGACAACCCTCTTCGGTCTATGCATTCTGGTATACCGTGCTCCGTCTCCTCTCTCGTGTTGCGCAAGCCTAGAGACCAGATTGCTCGTGTATCCAGTGTAGTAGCTTCCATTGTCACAGAGAAGCAAATAGACATAGTATAACCTATGTTTTCTTCCTTCCCGTGGGTGTCTCACGTGCTTTCCCCATTGCGCATTTTGATCCTTGAAATTTGGTCCAGCCGCCGAGAGCCGAACCTGTAGTTGAGTCGCGTTTTCCAGTTCCTTCTGTCGCATTTAGAGATATTGTACTCTGTTGTGCCTAGCGTTTGTCCAGCGTTCTTGTGGCAAAGGGTGACGAGGAGTTCGGAGTCGAGAACATGTTGGATCCTTGACAAAACACGATAATAGCACATCTACTGAGCTGCTAGGAAGGTGCACTTTGGATTGGAGCCCAGACATCTAGCCTTCTGCCCGAGGTACCTCTTCGGCAGTCGAGCGGTGGACAGGCTAGTGCACTTTTGTCGAGAAATTGGCCTACAAGAAAAGAACGCGGTTCTCGTAGCGGACGCAACGACTTGGAAGGTCGCTGGTGAAAGGATTTCAGAATCTTTGACTGGATCCGGATTTCGGGTCGATGCGACTATCGTGGAGAAAGGCGCCGTACGGTCAGAAGTGGATAGAGCTCGCCAAAAGATCCGCCTCCTGAGACCCTGCGTCGTATTTGGCATTGGAGGCGGAGTAAACATGGACATTGCAAAGGCTTCGGCATTTCTGGAGAAGGTGCGTTGGATTACTGTTCCAACGAGCTTTTCGACGGATGCCATGACCGGAATTAATGCAACATTTAGAGAAGAGAAGCGAGGCGTCGACGACAAGGCTCACGCGGGAGACTACGACATCCGCGTCGGGCCCCCACTGGCATGTATAGTCGACACAGACATAATAAGAGACGCCCCATGGAGATTTCAAGCAGCGGGATTCGCTGACTACATAGCCAAAGTCTGCGCCACTGACGATTGGAATCTCGCCTACACGCAGGGAAAAGATCAGGTCTACAACGAATACGCGATAATGCTTGCAAGAGCCCAGGTGGAATACCTCATGAAGAATGCTGTACGAATAAGGAAGAAGGACGAAAGAGCCTTTGACGCCTTCCTGCAGGCCGTGATGAACGACGGTTTTCTCACGGAGATGGCGGGGAGTTCAAGAATATTGTTTGGTAGTGAACATGTGGTGGCGCAAGGATTGATGGAGGAGCAAGTGCGCGTGAACATTAGAGGCTTGCACGGCGAACAAGTAGGCTTGGGTACAATTCTGATGGCGTACTTGCAAGGGCAAGATTGGGTGGCGGTGAAGAAGACCTTGGAGGAGATTGGAGCGCCCTTAACAGCCGAGCAAATCGGGCTTGACGATGAGGCCGTGATCAGGGCGCTAACGAGAGCCAGAGCAATAAACGAGTCCTGGCTGCGTGATCGCCCAGATATTCATACGATCCTGATGGAAAAGCCCTTGACTCGCGAATTTGCGAAACAGATTCTAAAGGAAACAGGTGTCATAAAGTCATAGCGGCATCTCCTCTTTGTGGCGCACAGTTGCGCCGGAGTGGTGGTCTGCTCAGCGTAACGCCGAAGAACAAGAAATTGGGCTTCATCGCAAATCCGATTGCCACAAGGCAATGCTCAAGGACTGTTTGAGGACAAACCCTACCGAGGTACGTCGCCGTGGGGTTTTATAGCCCGGTTTATCGTTCCCCATAAGTGACCTACCAAAGGCCGTGGAACTTGTGCCGGTTCATCCGTATATGCCGAACAGTGACCCCGAAGCAAAAAGAGAGATGCTCAACGAAATAGGCGTGCAGAGTGTCCAAGAGCTCTTTGCAGATATCCCCAAAAGAACAAGGCTCAAGAAAAGGCTACAGTTGCCATATTCCAAGTCGGAATATCAGGTAAGAAGAGAAATTGAAGACATTTTATCAGGAAACAAGACTTCTGGTGAACTAATCACTTTCTTGGGAGCAGGTTGCTGGCCGCATTACGTGCCAGCGGTCTGTGACGAGATCAATTCGCGGTCGGAGTTTCTGACAGCGTACGCCGGTGATCTATATTCTGATCTCGGAAGGTATCAAGCGCTCTTCGAGTTCCAGAGCATGATAGGCGACCTTCTTGCGATGGACGTTGTAAGTTTTCCTTGGTACGGCTGGGGAAGTGTTTCTGGCGACAGCGCCCGAATGGCTGTAATGATTACCGATCGCCACGAAATCCTAGTGCCTAGGACGCTCAGTCCTGATAGACTTTCCGTTATGCGAGGACAGTGTGAAGGCTTGGCGGATATCAAGCTAGTCAAGAACGATCCAGAGAGCGGAGAAGTTAGCCTTGAAGATTTGAAGGGCAAGATTTCATCAAAGACCGCGGCGGTTTACATTGAAAACCCGACGTACCTAGGATTCGTCGAGTCACAAGGCGACGAAATCTCTGAGATAGCCCACGACCACGGAGCATTGCTCGCAGTTGGGGTCGAGCCTCTATCGCTAGGAGTCTTAAATCCTCCGGGCGAATACGGCGCGGACATAGTGTGCGGTGAAGGTCAGCCTCTTGGGATGCGCATGAATTTCGGAGGCGGGCTCTTAGGATTTCTTGCATGCAGGGATGTCGAGCGGTTTGTGTCAGCGGTGCCTCACAGGTTGATAACAATAACCACGACCGAGCGAAGGGGAGAATGGGGATTCACATATGTCCTACCTGAAAGAACCATGTTTGCCGCAAGGGACAAGGCGAGATCGTTCACGGGTACTGCTACAGCTCTTTGGGCCATAACCGCCGCCGTCTACTTGTCGCTCTTGGGCCCCAGCGGTGTGCGAGAGCTTGCAGAGGTGATCATGCAGAAGTCGCATTACGCGATGAAGCGGATGTCCGAAATAAGGGGAATCAAAGTTCCTGTATTCAAATCTTGTCACTTTGAAGAGTTTACCGCAAACTTCGACGGGACGGGGAAGACCGTATCCCAGTTAAACGAGGTTCTTCTGGATTCTGCGGTCATCGGAGGAAAGGACATCACGAAAGAGTTCCCTGAGCTCGGCGAGACAGCACTCTACTGCGTGACTGAGATACATACTAGGGCGGATATCGACAAGCTTGCTGCCACACTTGAGGAGGCCGTCCGATGCTAGAGGCGGAAACGACAGGTTATCACGCAGTGTCCTGGAAAGAGCCGATCGTTTATCAACTGGGCAGAAAGGGTAGAAGAGGCCATCGGGTGCCCGTGGCTGAAGACGATATCCGGGCAGCGATCGGGGACGTTGTATCGCGCATTCCCAAGAGAATGCAAAGAAAGCACCCTCCAGAGCTACCAGAGCTCTCAGAACCAGAAGTTGTAAGACACTACATCCGGCTATCGCAAGAGACTTATGGCGTTGATTCGGGGATCCACATGCATGGAACCTGCACAATGAAATACAATCCTAAGCTCAATGAGTCAATCGCGCGGTCACCCAAAATAGCGAACCTCCACCCTCTGCAGGGCATCGATACCGTTCAGGGTATCCTACAGATAATGTACGAATTTCAGAAGTGGCTCTGCGAGCTTTCCGGAATGCGGGAGTTTTCTCTGCAGCCGCGCGGCGGAGCTCACGCAGTATTCGGCAATGCTCGAATAATCAAGGCATACCACAGACTGAATGGCGAACTCGAGCAGAGAAAAGAGATAATTACAACGGTTCTGTCGCATCCGTGTAACGGCGGTTCACCTGCGGCAGCAGGTTTCGAGGTTGTCACGCTCTATCCTGACGAAGAGACGGGATACCCGGACATAGAAGCTCTGAAGGCTGCAGTCTCAAGCCGAACGGCGGGTCTCATGATGACCGATCCGTATGATACCGGTATCTTTGACAGCAACCTGGAAGAATACATCAAGATCGTTCATGAGGTGGGTGGCCTTGTGGCGATCGATCAGGCCAACGCCAATTGCCTACTAGCCAGACTGAGAATAGGAGATCTGGGCGCGGACCTCTGTCACTTCAACCTGCATAAGTCATTTTCCACCCCTCACGGGTCCACTGGACCCGGCAGCGCCGCCATGGGTGCTAACGAGGAATTGAACAAGTTCCTTCCGATCCCGATAGTAAGTTTCGACGGAAAGAAGTACTATTTCGAGTACGAGAGACCGCACAGCATAGGGAAACTTGGGGAATTCTACGGAGTTATCCCGAACGTCCTAAGAGCCTACGCATGGATAATGACAATGGGCGCAGAGGGACTGGAAGAGGCCTCAGAGGTAGCGGTCATAAACAACAACTATCTCATAAAGAAGCTCTTGAAAGTTCGGGGAGTAAGTCTGCCCTGGCATGAATCGCATCCTTTCAGATTGCAGGAAGCACGATTCAGCCTAGAAGAGCTGAAAGAAGAGACAGGCATAGGAATCGCCGATGTGAATCGCAGGATAGTGGATTATGGTCTGCAGGATGTGGAGACGAGCCATGAGCCGTGGATAATTCCGGAACCTTTCACGCCGGAACCGCCTGAAACGACTCCTAGAGAAGACCTTGACAAATTCGTCGAAGTACTCGACGCAATCTCTCGCGAGGCATATACGAATCCCGAGATAGTCAAGACCGCACCTCACAACGCCGCAATATCAAAGATCGACCGAGCGCCATCATTGGATCCCGGGAAGTGGGCTATGACTTGGAGAGCATATCTTAAGAAAGCAAGAGGTGACGAGGACTGAAGAAGCTGTCGGGAAAGGTAGCGATCGTTACAGGGGCGTGGCGAGGGATAGGCGCGGGGACAGCGAGAGCGCTAGCTGAACATGGTGCACAAGTTGTACTTACTGATGTTGCAGATGCGGTTCAAGACACTGCAGAGAAGAATAGGAACGCTGGTCTGAACACTATAGCTTTCAAAATGGATGTCACCCGGATAGACCAGGTAGACCATGTCGTTCAGGAGGTGTTGAGTAGGTTCGGGAGGATGGACATACTCGTCAACAACGCAGGAATATATCCGCGCAGTAAACTGGTCGACATGTCAGACGAATTTCTACGCCAAATGTTCGACATCAACGTATTCGGCATGTTCAGATGCGCCAGAGCAGTTCTTCCAACAATGATGAAGCAGAGATATGGAAAGATCGTGAATATGTCCTCTGTTACAGGACCGATGGTCAGTGATGCTACCGGAGGTCAGACCGCTTACGCCGCAACGAAGGCAGCAGTTTGGGGCTTTACAGTGGCGTTGGCCTTGGAAGTAGCACAGTATGGCATAAATGTGAATTGCATTTGCCCGGGCTACATCGATACTCCGGGAGGCAGAGAGCAAACGTCAGAGCCCGGCTACCCAGATAGAAGCGTCGAAGCACTGGGGCGCACCATACCGATGTGTAGACTCGGGACACCAGAAGAAGTTGGAGACCTTGTTGTGTTCTTGGTATCCGACGAGTCGAGGTACCTGACGGGAACGCACATAGTCATTGACGGTGGCAACATACTACAAGAAACATACCGCGGACCCTACACTCCCCAGTAGGCTCGAGGCGCCAACAACCAGAAGGCGGAACATCCCCGGTACCTGCTGCAGGACTAGAGTTCGTGGCGGTCGCATGGCCGATCCGCTCAGCTCACTTTCGGCTTGAACAGCACTCAACTTCAGCTTCATTTTGGCTAGAAATCTGCTCACTTGCCAGTGTTAAACGACAGTGTAGACCTATCCCGCCCCACCTTTGCATTCACTTCAGCACATGCTCAAGATCGCCCTCTCAGATTCTGGATGAGGTTGGCGAGTGGCTATCATCACTCCGACGTTCCAAGCTCTGGATCGAAGTGAGGAAAGCCTTAGGAGAGCGAGTTTATGGCGGAGAGGAGAGACTCGGAAGCCACGAGTCTAACGAGGCGATGAGCAGTGAAGTGGGTAATACGCGAGAACGTTCATGTGGACAGAGTTACCTGCCCGTGGCTGATAAGACGATTTGTTGATCCGGACGCGAGCTTTCTCTTCGTGTCGCCCGAAGAGCTGCATGAAACTGCTGTAAAGGAGCGCGCTATTCCATTTGATGCTGAGGGATGGGGCTGTATACGGGCTGAAGCTTGCAGATCGCATTGAGGAAGCGTCGAAGGGGCATTTCAGAGTGACCTATGGGACCATCTATCCATTCCTGCGTCATATTGAGAAGGCGGGGCTGATAAGATCCACGAAAGACGACACCTCGCGAAGGGTACACTACGAACTCACGCCAAATGGTAAACGCGCTCTGAGAGGTTTGCTGAATGAGCTCGATGAACATCGAGAAGACTTCGAAGAGAAAATGCTAGGCCATCTTGCCATCCATCAGGAGATCTTCGGACGACATGGCCTAAACAGACTATTGAACCGAATCAAATGAGGGATGAGGGAGGTCAAGAGATGTTGAATCGAGAGGCAGTAAGCCGCCATGTAGGAAACATGACTCAACATGCCGTGGCAGAGGCTACCATCCTTCTCTCCATGGCAAATTGTGCTGACATACTATCTCTGCATGAACTTGGGGTCCCGCTCAAGCATGGTCTAGGTGCTTTGTCCGATCTACAGGCAAAGCTTGCGACAGCGGCTCTTATGGCGATCCTCGACGGCGGGCCCTCTAGTTGGTTAGAGCCTATTGCACTGACGAATTCGTCAAGAGTCTGGGTGTTAGGGAGGGCGAGCTGATGAAGCCTATCATAACGACTCATAATCTCACGAAGAGATTCGGCAATTTCGTAGCCGTCGATCGAATAAATCTAGAAATCATGGAGGGAGAAATTTTCGGGTTCCTCGGGCCGAACGGCGCAGGCAAAACGACCACGATAAGAATGTTGACCACGCTTTCGGAGCCAACAGAAGGCACAGCTAGAGTGGCGGGCTTCGATGTTCGAACTCAAGCAGATGAGGTTAGAAGAAGAATCGGCTTGGTAGCTGAGAAGCTCATTCTTTATCCTAGGCTTACCGCGGTTGAGAACTTGATGTTCTTCGGTGAACTCTACGGTTTGAATAGAGGTGAACTGAGACCGAGGATCGATGAATTGCTGAGGATGGTTCATCTGGAGAACTTCAAGGACATGCCCATAGGCAGCTATTCAAGTGGCATGCGGCAACGGCTGAACATCATACGTGGACTGCTTCATGATCCGGAGATACTCTTCCTAGACGAGCCCACAGCCCTTCTCGACCCGCAAAGCGTTCGCTTCGTCCGCGACCTTGTGAAGGAACTGAACGAGGATGGAAAGACAATGATCCTCACCACCCACATCATGGAGGAGGCTGATGAACTATCGCACACAGTTGGCATAATTGACAATGGGAAAATGGTAGCTGTGGATGAGGCTGCCTTCCTAAAGAGCAAGTTCAATTGCGAAACCCTGGAAGAAGTCTTCTTAGAGCTCACAGGAAGGACGCTTAGAGACTCTGCTTCGAGCCGTGTACCAGTGAGAAGAGTTATGGGGAGAGTCTAGATTGACGAGCGGTCTTTCTCAGAGCATATACATTACCTTTCGGATAGCCCACAAGGACCTTCTTGAGTTCTGGAAAGCCAAGATGCTCATTGTAACCTTCATGACAATGCCTATTCTAATGATGTCCATGTTCGGCTTCATGTTTCCTCAGACAACGGGTACAAGCAGCCTGTACAAGAATGCCCCGATGGCCATGGTCGTTGAGGATGATGGATCGCTTGCGATTCAGGTCGCAGACCAGTTCAAGGTGATAGCGTCCTCAACAGCTCTATTCAGAGTGCAAGATTTCCCGAGTTACCAGTCGGCTAGAGATGGAATTCTGACGGGTACGGTCAAAGGAGTCGTTGTAATACCGGCAGGCTTCACCGCGGCGTTCAACTCGCATCGCCAAGCAACCGTTCTAATCACCGTTGATGATACTAACCCTACGATGGCCTCGGTCATCTACGGGGAAACAGCCTCAATCTTCAGAATGATATCCGACAACTTTGGCCAGTCCATCATATCGAAAATGTGCAGCTCAAGCGATCCATCATTTGTTTCGGAGCCGATAGGAGTTCAACGTGAGAATCTGATCGGCAGCCCCACAAACACATTCCAGTTCCTAGCCCCAGGTTTTATGGCACTAACCGTGGTGATGGGAACCTTGTCTGGACTGGGTTCCGCTATCGCGAGGGAGAAGGAGCAAGGTACTATGGACGGCATAATGGCTGCCCCCATATCGAGGAACACTATAGTCGGCGGAAAGATGCTATCTCAAACCGTAAGAGGCATGATCCAGGGATTCTTGATCTTGGGATTATCCATGTTGCTCTTCGGTGTCAAGGTCTATGGTAGCCCCTTCCTGATCGTGGTAGTGATGCTACTGGGGGTCGCTAGCTTCGCAGGCATTGGCATAATAGCCACTTCTATAGCGCCCGAGCAAGAGACTGCAATGATGATGATGATGCTCTTGCAGTTCCCGATGATGTTTCTGAGCGGTATTCTCTTTCCGATGGATCAATTGCCAAATTGGTTGCAGTTGGTTGGAAAGATGCTGCCTCTATATTATGCCACTGACGCTCTCAGGAAGGTCATGATCCTTAGTGCAAGCTTCAATCAGATCCTCATGGATGTCGTGGTGCTCGTGCTCTACTCTGTCACAACTCTAGGCATAGCAATCCCCATCTTTAGGAAAGCAGTGACCAGGTGATCACAATCCGATGACAGACGAGAGAGAGAAGGGCGGGTTTCCAGCCGACTAGATAATGACTCTCGGATACAATCGAGCGGCCAGAACCACCATTAATGTCGTTACGGCCAACAAGACTCCTACATCCACCGCTAGTCCATACACAGTAGTTCCTCCCGTTACCATGAGCAGCCGAAGCGCGTCCACCTGGTAAGTCAGTGGGTTGATCTGCGAGATGACCTGCAACCAGGTAGGCATTATTGCGATAGGGTAGATGGCATTACTGGCAAAGAAAAGCGGCATTGTCAGCACCTGACCGATGCCCATGAAGCGTTCGCGCGTCTTGACGAGGCAGGCTATGATCAGCGAGAATGTGGAGAAGAGCGCTGAGCCAAGAAGCACGACCGCCAACACGCCAATCAGCGCCGGCACGGTCCAGTTCAGTCTCACCCCCAACAGAAGCGCCAACAAGTAGATGATGATGGCCTGTACCAGTGCACGCTCCGCTGCCGAGAGGGCCTTGCCGAGGACCAAAGCTGCGCGCGGTGTAGGACTGGCCAAGAACTTGTGCAGGATGCCCAGGTCACGCTCCCAAATGACGGCTATGCCGTAGAAGATCGCTATGAACAGCACGCTCTGAGCCAAGATACCGGGGGCCATGAAATCAAGGTATGACAACTCGCCTGTCGGGATGGCCCTCACACGTGCCAAGACCTCTCCGAACACCAGTAACCACAATGCGGGCTGTACGGCACGTGTGATCAGCTCGGTCGAATCGTGGTGAAGTTTGCGTGCTTCCAGTTCAGCGATCGTGAACGTCTTAGCCACAAAGCTGGCGACGACAGTCAGCGGGTTTACCCTCCGCGTCTGTGGCAAGTCAACCAAGCCGCCGCGCGACTCTTCTCGTTCTTGAAACCTCACGGTAAGTCCCCCCTGATTCCAACACATAACCCGCGTAATGCACGAACACGTCGTCAAGTGTCGCGCCGTTCTCGTCCAATGATGCCTTGAGTTGAGCAGGTGTGCCGACGGCTACCACCTTGCCTAAGTGCATAATCGCCACCCGGCTACACATGCCATCAGCTTCCTCCATGTCGTGTGTGGTGAGAAAGATCGTGGTGCCGTAGTCAGCGCGAAGTCGTTCGATGTGCTCCCACACTCCCTTTCGAGCGACCGGATCCAGCCCCATCGTCGATTCGTCGAGAAACAGGACAGTCGGCCTATGCAACATGGACTGGGCGATCTCCAGTCGTCGGATCATCCCCCCAGAGTAGTTCCGCACAAGTTTGTCGCCTGCCTCGGTCAAGCCCATGAACTCTAATGCCTCACGAACACGTGACTCGCGCTCGGATCTGGGGATGTCGTACAGTTTTGCAAATATCAACAGATTCTCATAGCCGGTCAAAGCACCGTCGGCAGAGACCAGCTGCGGCACGTAGCCGATGACCCGCCTCACCTCAGAGGGGTGGTGGATGATGTCGAAGCCTGCGACCAGTGCGTTCCCAGAAGTTGGGGGCAAAAGCGTCGTTAGCATCTTGATCACGGTTGTCTTGCCCGCGCCATTGGGACCCAACAGACCGAACACCTCGCCGGACTCCACTGAAATCGTCAGTCCATCCACAGCCGTTAGCTCCCCGAAGCGCCGCGTGAGGGCCTCTGCTTCCAGAACTATCATCACGTCACCGGCCGTCTTTCAGTCCCCATACCTCTCGTTTGAGTGAAGATTGGTCGCAAGATCTGCATCGCTCTGACGACCGTGGCACGTTCTGTTGACGGTAGGTTTCTGAACAGCTCGCGGAAGTAAGCCTCCGTCGCCTCGCGTGCCGACCAGAGCGTCGCCCCGCCACGAGCCGTGAGGGACAATGTCATCCGTCGACGGTCATTGGGATGAGTCTGGCGCGTCGCCAATCCGCGCGTCACCAATCCATCCACCATATTGGACATCGAAGGCAGCGTCAGCCCGATGTGCTCAGCAACTTCCGACAGTGATGTGCCCTCGTGGCGGCTCAAGAAGAACAGGGTGCGAAATTGCGGTACCGAGAGGTCTCCTCCTCTATGCCTTCTCAGCTCAGCCCGAATCACGCGCATCACTAGCGGGACCACTTCGAGCACCTGCCGCCCACAGTCGTCAGCCGAGAACTGCATTCTATGCGCATCCAGATAGTTGGGGATCCTAATAGTTTCAGTCTCGAAGTATTTATCTCGCTCGGCTCACCCGGAAGGCGGTCCCTGGGGTGTACGAACCCACTTTATCGCTTGGGTTCAAACGCTCCCGCGAAAAATGGTGGCCAATGATGTCATCATCCTTTTAGTGGACATCTGCGCATCCCAGCGGGAGCCGGTTAGGAGCTCATGCCTAGTCTAATGTGGTTTGCATTGGTACTCGCAATAGGCGCCGTTTCTGTGATGTGGCCGGAGGCCATAGGCTCGGCTTGGCAGCCCACTTCTATGAAGATCGTTAGGACGATGCTCGAGATGGCTGAAGTTGGACCAGCTGACATGGTCTACGATCTTGGGTCGGGCGATGGCAGGATCGTTGTCGAAGCCCCTAGGAGGCGCCAGGCAAGGGCGGTGGGAATAGAAGCAGACCCATTGCGTGTGCTTTGGTCTCGGTTAGTGATAGCGTTGTTAGATCCTTGCAATCCAGTTAGAATTGTGTGGGGGGACTTCTTTCACCAGAATATCAGCGAAGCCACAGTCGTGACTCTATTCCTCACGCAACGAACGAATCAACGGCTGAAGCCAAGACTTCAACAAGAGCCTAGGCCAGGAACTCGGGTGGTTTCACATGAGCACTCAGCCCTGGCCTGGGTCGAAAGCCTTTGCCGCCTATGGTGAGGCAGGTTAAAATGGACAGTCGAGCTATCACCTTGTAGGATAGGTAGTGTGGATTGGGAAAGAGAAGGGTGCTTTCAGAGGGAGACATTAATCAACTCGTTCTTCCAGGAATGGGCCAGTTGCTTGGGATTGTAACCCAGATGTTCGGGTACGATCGGATAATGGTGAAATGTTCAGACGGAGCCGACCGAGTTTGCCGCATACGGGGCAAGATGAAGAGGAGGGTCTGGATCAAGGTTGGTGATGTGGTCTTGGTTGCCCCTTGGGATTTCCAAACCAGTCGCGCGGACGTGCTCTGGCGTTACACACAGAATCAAGCGCAGGTACTTCACAGCAAGGGCATTCTTACGATGTAACCCCATAGTGCAAGCCTGCATTGCGTTGCTTTTTCCAACTATTGGGCAAAAGTGAGTGGAAACCCCAGTTCCTTCAGATTCTAATTCTCCTGTTCGTGGACGGTAGCGAGGACATTGAACCGTGATGAGAAAAGTCTCAGCCTCTCGTGAGGTCATGCAGAAAGAAGTCAGTGGAGTTCCCGTCCTGATCTGCATCAACAAAGTCGATATCGCTACACGTGAACATTTGGATAAAGTGCTTGGGGAAACCCGCAAGATATTCGGAGCAGAAGAAATACTGGAGATAAGTGCGAAGACAGGAGTCAACGTACCATATCTTCTGCGGAAAATATCCGAGAGACTTACCTTGGCGGCTCCAAGAACATGATCGTGGACCACTACCATGCGAGGAACTCGAGAAACCCAAAGGGCCTCCACCAGCTATCCTGAAGTACAGGTGCCGACATACAAAGGCCCAACGTGGGACAAGGTAGCATGGCACATAAATTGAGCAGGGCAGACTATGTGATGCGAAAGCGACAGAAGAAAAAGCAACGCATGAGGAAGCGCACGAAATCAAGCAGAAATCCTAGCCGATTCAGATGATCCTCGCTCGCACCGGGCAAGCTTCAAGGAGAGTACCCTCTGGGCTTTGCGACTCAAGGTTCTGAGGTGGGAAACGCGCCGCCCCTCAATATCTGCTTGCGACAAATTTTGGTTTAAAGAACATTCCGGTTAGGCTACTACAGCCTTCGCTCCTTGAACAACCTTTCAAGAAGCACTGGCAAGTCCTCATGGTTCCTCGCAGCTTGATCATCCAAGCTGCTTTGCTGCTCTTTCGTAAGTAGCTGCCAGCAGTGAACGATCTCATCAGTGGTTTCGTATGTGTGAGTTCCGCCCTGCCTCCTATTATGCCGGCGAACGGCTACACTGATCCTTGCCATAAATAGAGATACGTGAAGGACACTCAATAGCCTCTCGGTTCAGATCGCAGGTACGCATAGGCTGGCTGGGACAAGGGTCCTTGGTCGGCTCTCCAATACATGACGATCTGCAATGGCTACATTCCAAGAATGCCCTTGCTATGGAACACTTGGCCTAGGTTCACCAGTGAAAGAAGTTCTAGTAAACGACATTTTACTAGAGTCGGGATTCATCCCATATCGTTTGTGGGGTTATTATGATTCTCCGTCTTACATGATAGGTGGAACTTTGCCAATAGAAGTTGCAGTCTTATACTTTTTCTTAGGGATGACTGCCGCTGTTTACGTACTATACAGATTGGAAAAGCAGTGAAAAGTGAAGCATCCCATGCACAAAGTCTTCAATGACATATGGAAGATCTATCCCAAGAACATGCTCAAAAACCGCACCTGGCACTGGTGGTGGATTCAGTTTTTCGAAAACCCAGACAATCCCGAATTCCTCAGGCAGCTCATGCTCCTTTGGGGCACCCGGAACTGAGCTAGGCCGATTCGAATATGTCCAAGGCTTCGGTTTCTTTGAAGTCTCTTTCCAGAACTTCAACATCACGCTTTGCCCTACAGAACCCTTCGTGAGCTTCGCCGACGGCTACGTTAACCTCCTTTAATGCGTGATCTTCCAAGAAGCGATAAGGTAGCTTCAACGGGTAATCAGTAATGGTTGCGCCGGGGACCACAGGTACTCCGACACTTAGGCCATATCTGGCAAAGATCTCTTCCAAAGGTCTACTGTATCTCTGAAGCACCTTCCAGATAGCTCCCTCTTCGCCAACCCCGGAGTCGTCGATCGGATCCTCCCTATATCCTGTAGCTGACGACGGGCACCACAGCCAATCTGGGCATGAATCGAATGCTTTCAAAGCATTCTCAATCGCTTTGGGCTTCTCCTTCTCAATCTCTATCTTCATCTTCCTAAGCTCTTCAGGAGACAGTTGATCGATGCGTGAAGCGTTTTTCTCCACAAGTCTTCTTATTGCCGAATCAACAAAACCGGGAAAGGCCTCTCGAAGTTTTTGTACTAGGACGGTCTTACTTTCGAGCAGTTGCTGTTGGCTTTTCTCTAGCTCCGTACGCGCCAGATCCAGTCGTTGTTGGATCTCCTTTGAAGTTGGCAGGGTGCGTTCGCCTCCTAGTGGTACTCCGCCCGCCTCCTTGTAACATCTTCTCTTGCTCTTCGCTAAGAGAGCCGACGACGAAGAGTCGCCTCTCTCCCATGCATGTCCTCCTCCTGACGGTTCAAACTACGCCGCCGGCACCATGGATGGCTGATTGGGTGCCGCATGGCCCTCTCGTAGTATGATTCACTCAAGACGCAC